>JALDXQ010000110.1:0-24964 GCA_032156805.1 Acidobacteriota bacterium | reverse complement strand
CTGGTGCAACTACTGCTCGAACGGGGTGCGAGCGTGAACGCCGCCGAGCCCGGCCTCGGTCACACGGCGCTGATGTACGCGGTGAGGGCCGACAACGCGGCGATCGTGAAGCTGTTGCTGGCGAAGGGCGCCGATATCGAAGCGCGAACTCGCGTCGGCGCCAGGCCCGATGTGCGGCCGCCTGGAGCGGGCGGCGGTTCACATGGCGTCGGCATCGTCCGCGGGGGTGTACCCCCGCAGGGCGAGCAGTTGCCCACGCCCGGCGGCATGACGCCGTTGCTCTTTGCCGCGCGTGACGGCGCGTTTGCCGCAGCCGAAGCGGTTGTTACAGCGGGCGCAGCGCTGACCACTGCCGATCCCAACGGGTTGACGCCGCTGATGATGGCGATCACGAACAATCAACTCGACGTCGCGCAGTTCCTCGTCGAGAAGGGCGCGGACGTGCGCGCTGCGGACGCGTATGGCCGGACGCCGCTCTGGGCGGCCGTCGAGATCCGCAACCTCGATCTGCGGAGCGGCGCAACCGACAACGGGGTGGACCGCGACGCAGCGATGCGCCTCATTGCCTTACTCCTCGACAAGGGTGTGGATCCGAACGCTCGTGTGAAGGAGTTTCCGCCGCAGCGGCGCTACATGCTGCCGCTCGGTTCTCTCGAGTGGGTGGACTTCACCGGTCAGACACCCTTCATTCGCGCGGCGCAATCCGCCGACGTGCCCGTCATGCGCCTGCTGCTCGAGAAGGGTGCCGACCCTGGCATCACGACGTTCAACGGCACGACTGCGCTGATGGCTGCCGCGGGCGTCAACTGGGTAGCGGGCCAGACGTTCAGCGAATCACCGGCGCGATGGGTTGAGGCCGTGGCTCTCTGTCTCGAGCTCGGTGGCGACGTCAACGCCGTTAACGCGATGGGGCTCGCTGCTGTCCATGGCGCTGCCAACCGCGGGTCGGACGACATCATCGATCTGCTCGCGAAGGACGGCGCGCGCCTCGACGCTCCGGACAAAGAGGGCCGCACGCCGCTTGTCTGGGCAGAGGGGGTGTTCCTGGCCACCAACTCACCGGTCGCGAAGCCATCGACGATGGCGCTGCTGAAGCGATTGCTCGAGCCGGCGGGGAAGCGCGACGCAGGGGCGCAGAAGTGATGACGAAGGTCCTTCTGTGCGCTTCGATTCTCTTCATCGCCGCGGCGACCCCAACCCTCACGAGCAGCCCGCAGCAGCCCGAGCCGCGCACGGCTTCTGGTACCGCTGCGGACGCGGCGTTTCTGAAACAGTACTGCGTCAGTTGCCACAACGCGCGGGTCAAGAGCGGTGGCCTGGCGCTCGAGGGTCTCGACCCGGTGAAGGTCGAAGGGCACGCCGAGGTGTGGGAGAAGGTCGTGCGCAAGCTGCGCACGGGCATGATGCCTCCCGACGGAGCGCCCAAGCCGAGCGTCTCCGAGCGTGCGACGTTTGCCGCCTCGATCGAATCAGGACTCGATCGCGTTGCCGTACGGCAGCCGGATCCCGGAGCGCCGGCGCTTCATCGCCTGAACCGCACGGAATACGCCAACGTCGTTCGCGACCTGCTCTCGCTCGACGTTGATGTCAGCGCGCTCTTGCCGCCCGATGATTCGGCGGCGGGGTTCGACAACATTGCCGACGTGCTCACCGTGTCGCCGGCGCTGATTGAGGGGTACGTGGCTGCGGCCGCGAAGATCAGCCGCCTCGCGATCGGTGATCCCTCCCTCGGCCTCGATCGCACGGTCTATCGCGTCCCTGGCGACTTGTCACAGGATGCCCATATCGAGGGGCTGCCACTCGGCACGCGCGGTGGCATCGTCGTGCGGCATACGTTCCCGCTGGACGCGGAGTACGACCTGCAGGTGACGCAAGCTGGCGGCGCGCGTCTGGGTGGGCCGCCGGCTGCCGGACCGCGCCCCGAGGATCTGTATGTCGCACTCGACGGTGCGCGGGTCACAGTGCAGGGTCGCGGTGCGACGCGGATCCGCGTTCCGGCCGGTCCACACACGATCGCAGCGGCGCCCGTCGTGCGCACACGGACGACCGGTGCGGACGGAATCTTTCATGTCGAGGCTCGCTCGCCCGGTGTGACCCAGGTCGTCATTTCGGGGCCACACAATGCGACCGGGCCTGGCGACACGCCGAGCCGTCGCCGTGTGCTGGTCTGCTCTCCCGCGTCACCCGCAGAAGAGGAGTCGTGCGCGCGGCGGATTCTCTCGACGCTTGCCACGCGTGCGTATCGCCGGCCAGTTGCCGCGTCGGGCGCCGAGATGCAGACGCTGCTCGACTTCTTCCAGGCCGGCCGCCAGCGTGCCGGCTTCGAGTCGGGTATCCAGCGCGCTGTCGCGCGCGTGCTGGTCGATCCGCAGTTCCTGTTCCGGATCGAGCGCGAGCCCGCGGGAGTCGCGCCGGGAGCGGCGTATCGACTCACGGACCTCGATCTCGCCTCGCGCCTGTCCTTCTTCCTGTGGAGCTCGATTCCCGACGACGAGTTGCGCGAGGCGGCCGTACGCGGTGCACTGAAAGATCCGAAGGAGTTGGAGCGGCAGGTGCGCCGGATGCTCGCCGACCCGCGGGCCGATGCGCTGGTGAACAACTTTGCCGGGCAGTGGCTGTACCTGCGCGAGTTGAAGAACGCCCGCCCAGACTCGCCCGATTTCGACGGCAACCTTCGCAACTCGCTGCAGCGTGAGACCGAGTTGCTGTTTCGCACGATCGTGCAGGAGGACCGCAGCGTCGTCACGCTGCTCGACTCGGACTTCACCTTCGTCGATGAGCGGCTCGCGCGTCACTACGGCATCCCCGGCGTGCGCGGATCGCGCATGCGCCGCGTGTCACTGCCGGCGGACAGTCCGCGGCGCGGCCTGCTCGGTCACGGCAGCATCCTGACACTCACCTCGGCCGCCAATCGCACGTCGCCGGTCGTCCGTGGCAAATGGATTCTCGAGAACGTGCTCGGCGCCCCACCTCCACAGCCGCCACCCGGCGTGGAAACGAATCTCGAGAAGGATCCCGCGGAGGTGAAAGTGACATCGTTGCGGCAGCGGCTCGAGGTGCACCGGGCCAGCCCGGCGTGCGCCTCGTGTCATCGGCTCATCGATCCTGTTGGCCTCGCGCTCGAGAACTTCGATCACACAGGGAAGTGGCGGACGATGGATGGCAAGGCGGCGATCGATGCCAGATCCCAGCTGGCCGATGGAACGAAGGTGGATGGTCCGGAGTCGCTGCGCCGCGCGCTGCTCGCGCGGTCGGACGTGTTCGTGACGGTGATGACAGAGAAGCTGCTCACCTATGCCACCGGCCGTGCGATGCGGCCAGAGGACATGCCGGCGGTGCGCGGTATCGTGGGCGCAATGGCACCGGACAACCGGTTCTCGTCGATGGTGCTCGGGGTCGTGCGATCGCCGCAGTTCCAGATGCGCGCCAAAGCCCGTTCGTAACGGAGGTTGCCTGCGATGTTCATCTTCAGGAAGCACTTGTCACGGCGGACGTTTCTGCGGGGGACCGGAGCGTTTGTCGCGCTGCCGTTCCTCGACGCCATGGCGCCGGCCCAGACACCGGTGCGTTCGACCGCGGCGAGCCCGAAGAACCGCTTCGCGTGCTTCTATGTTCCACACGGCGCGACGATGGACAAGTGGACGCCGGCGAGCGAGGGAACCGGTTTCGCATTCACCGAGATTCTCAAGCCGCTCGAGCCGTTTCGCGAGCAGATCAACGTGGTCAGCGGTCTCGCTCACCCGTATGTCGCTGGAGCCGGCGGTGCCGACGTGTCCGCTGGAGCAAATCACACTCGCGCGGCTGCCGTTTTCCTCACCGGTGCCGTCCCCGAGCGCGGAGCACGTGCCCACCTTGGCGTCTCGGCCGATCAGGTCGCGGCCAGGCACATTGGCCAAGACACGCCGCTGCCGTCGCTGGAACTGTCGATCGAAGAGGCGGTGCTTGCCTGCGAGGCCACCTTCAGCTGCGCCTATCGGAACTCGATCTCCTGGAAGTCGCCCTCCGACCCGCAGCCGATGCAGAACAACCCGCGGCTGGTGTTCGAGAAGCTCTTTGGCGACGGCAGCTCGGATGCCGAACGGCGCGCCCGCCGCGAGGAGTCACGCAGTCTGCTCGATTCAGTGATGGATCAGATCGGCGCGCTGCAAAAAGACCTGGCGGCGGGCGATCGCCTCCGCCTCACGCAGTACCTCGACGACGTGCGCGAGGTCGAGCGTCGCATCCAGCGGGCAGAGGCGAGCGTCAAGAGCGATCTGCAGCTTCCCGAGATGCCGGCTGGCGTCCCGCCGACATTCCAGGAGCATCTCAAGCTCCTGATGGATCTGCAGGTACTGGCACTCCAGGCAGAGATCACGCGCGTCTCGACCTTGATGTTTGCGCGCGAGCTCAGCACCGCCACCTATCCCGAGACGGCCATTCGCGATCCGTTCCACAACCTGTCGCACCACTCCAACGACCGCGGCAACATGGACCGGTTCGCGCAGCTCAACACCTACCACATGACGAAGTTCGCGTACTTCGTCGATCGGCTGAGGAAGACACCGGACGGCGACGGCACGCTGCTCGATCACTCGCTGGTGCTGTACGGCAGCTCGCTGAGCGACGGCAACCAGCACAACTTCAGTCCGCTTCCAATCGTGCTCGCCGGCGGCGCCTCAGGGCAGCTGAAGGGCGGCCGGCACCTGCAGTTCCAGAAGGACACGCGGATGTCCAACCTGCTGGCAGCGATACTCAACACACTCGGCGTGCCGATGGAGAAGTTCGGCGACGGCACGGGTGTGCTTGATATCTGAAATACAGAACACAGAATACAGAATGCAGAATGCAGAAAGGTTGTTCATGACGCCACGACCGGCGAGCGCTGCGGCTGTCTTCGTCGCCGCGTTGTCAGTGGCCACGTTGGCGCAAGCGCCGGCGCAGAAGCTTCCGCTCGACAACCTGGGGCTGGAGCATCTCGACATCATCGTTCCCGACCCGGCTGCGTCGGCGCGGTTCTACGCGCGCGTCTTCAAGACGGCGCTGCATCAGCAGCCGCTCCGCGACACGCTGCGTTACTTCGTGCTGCTCGGTGACCTGCCGCAGGATCGCCAGGTCGGCTACATCGCGATCGGTGCGGCGGGCGATCGGGCACCGCATATCGGCCACTACTGCGTGCTCGCGAAGGTGTATCAACGCGCTGGCTTCGAGGGCGCGCTGAAGGCCGCTGGCCTCCCCGCCGTGGCGACAGGCCCCGGGGCGATCGGCATGTGGCCCGATCCCGATGGGCTCGAACTGCAACTCTTCCAGCCGCCTGCTGGCCTGGTGACGGCGGCGGTGAAGTCGCCTCTACCGGTCGAGGGCGAAGGTGTCGTGACGCCGCGTGGCGTCGATCATGTCCTCCTGCTCGTCTCGAATCTCGAGCGCTCGCTGCCGTATTACCGGCAGGTGTACGGCCCGTCCACTGAGCGGCCGCGCGATGCCAACGGGCGCGTCTGGTTCCATCTCGAGCAAGGGACACGCATTGGCCTGCAGCAGATCACTGACGGGCGAAAGCCGTCGATCGATCACTTCGCGATCAAGGTGGCACCGTTCGATCGCGGAGCGCTGACAACGCGTCTGCGCGAGCTCTCCGCCGAAGTTCTCCCGTCGAGTGACGAGCCGGATGTCGTGCGATTCCGCGACAACAACGGGATCATCGTTGAACTGCGTACCTCGTAACGGAGGTGACGGAGGAAACGGGTCACCAGGGAGGAACGGAGCAACACCAGCAGTGCTACGATCCGCGACATGATCATGAACGCCTCGAGCTGTGTCCGGCTGCTCTCCATCCTCATTGTTTCGGTGATCGCGCTCCCCACGACGGCGCGCGCGGAGGTGCTGGATAAGTCGAAGCAGGTGGGGCGCGTCGCGGTCCAGTACAAGGTCGTGCTACCGACTGGATACGACGCGGCCAAGGCGTACCCCGGAATCATCGCGCTCGGTGGCGGACCCCAGACGATGAACACCGTCGATGGAGTCCTGAACCGCAACCTGCGAGCCGAAGCCGAGAAGCGCGGCTACATCGTCGTCGCGCCCGCGGCGCCGAACGGCCAGCTGTTCTTCGAGGAGGGCGCGCGCATCTTCCCGGAATTCCTGAAGATGATCCTGGCCGACTACAAGATCCAGGACGGGAAGTTTCACATCGCCGGGCCATCGAATGGCGGCATCGCGGCATTTCATGTCGCCGCACTCAACCCGCAGTACTTCCTGTCGGTCACTGCGTTTCCGGGCTACATGTGGCAGCCGACGGCCGCGAAGCTGCAGGCAATCTCGCAGATGTGCGTGTTCATGTACGTCGGCGAACACGACGAGTACCGGTGGCACGACGAGATGAAGCAGGAGGCCGAGTTCCTGCGCTCGAAAGGGACCGTCGCGCGCTACACCGAGGAGAAAGGGCAGCCACATCGGTTGGAGTCGCTGGCAGGCGTCAATGCCGCCCGTCTCTTCGACGGCTTCGAGGAAACGAAGAAGGGATGCTCGCGTCCTTGACCCTTGAAGCTGATTACCTGGGTGCTTTCGAGGAGCACTCTCCCGAGGGCATTCGTGCGCATGCTTCCCTCATGGCGTAGTCGACGGTTTTCGTGACTGGCGCGGCGCCGCCTTGCCTGGCGTGCGCCGCAGGGTTTCCCAGAACGAGCCACGTCCTTCGGGGAAGTCGACTCGCACCTCGATCTCTCCTGGCTTGTCGTTGAACGTGGTGACCCCGACGCGCAAGCCATCGATCTTCCAGGTTCCCTGCGGGTCGTCCGGATAGCGCCGTTCCGCCTGTTTCACCGTCACCGCAAGCTCGGCTCGGGGGCCGGTGCCCGCTTCGCCATCGGCGAGAGTCAGCGTCACGTGTTCGATTGAGATCGAGCCAGGAACCGCCCGTCCCTTGGCGTCGACGACTCTCTTGGTGACGGTCAGTGTCGCAGCGCCACCTTGCCGGATCACCATCTCCACTGTGCGGGTCGATTTTGCGCCCTTGCCCCAGACCGATTCGTCGTATGGCGTGGACAGCCGCATCTCGTCGAGGGCCGATCTCCACGTCCCGCTCAGGGCGGACACGTCAGCGCCGGATGTTGTGGGGAAGAGCAGCAGAACAGTCAACGCGGGCAAGGCGAAAGCCATGCCCTGCGAGATCAACCTGGGTTGAACGCGGGACATTGAATCCTCCTGGATGCGACGCGCCGACAGTCGGCCAGGCCGTTTTGCCGGCTGTTCCATCTCATGGGAAGGGCAAGCCGCACCCTGCGGCTCGCCGCGCGTCAAATCCGAATACGGCGCTACGCGCCCGAGTCTTTCAGGGCAACGGCCAGTCCCTCGAGTGCCAACCGAAAGGCCGGACGACTACAGTACGAGCCGGTCGATTTCTACGAGTTCTTCAGGAGGAAAGGCCCAGTTCACGGCTGTGGCGTTGGCGCGCACCTGCTCCGGCGACGTCGCACCGGCGATCACCGACGCCACCTGCGGTCGCGCCGCCAGCCACGACATCGCGAGCTCGAGCAGCGTGTGGCCCCGCGACGCCGCGAATGCCTTCAGCGCCTCGGCGATCCGGACATTCTTCTCCGTCGTGAATCGCGACGTCCACTGGAGAGACAGTCGGCTGTTCGCGGGCGGCGCCTTCCCCGGTTCGTACTTGCCGGTCAGCAGTCCGCTCGCGAGCGGGAAGTAAGGGAGGAACGCCATGGCGAGACGTTCGCACGCCGGCAGCACACTGGATTCCGGCTCGCGATGCAGCAGGCTGTATTCGTTCTGCAGGCTGACGAAGTGTGCCGCACCTGGTTTCGTGGCCCGTGAGGCCTCGTCCAGTTGCTCTGCGGAGAAGTTCGAGCAGCCCATCTCCTTGACCTTGCCGGCCTTCACCAGTTCATTCATCGCGCCGAGCGTGTCGGCGATCGGCACGTCTGGATCGGGTTGATGCAGTTGGTAGAGATCGATGTAGTCGGTGCCCAGCCGTTTCAGGCTGTCGTCGGCGGCTCGCCGCACGTAGTCCGGCCGTGCGCCGCGGCGCTGGTCATCGACCGCCATGCCGAATTTCGTGGCGACGATCGCCTCATGTCGCCGTTGTGCGAGGGCCCGGCCCAGGAACACCTCGCTCTGCGTGCTGCCGTAGATATCGGCGGTGTCGAAGAAGTTGATCCCGGCGTCGAGTGCCGCGCCGACGACGCGTTCGGTCGCCGCGGCGTCGATGCGCATGCCGAAGTTGTTGCACCCTAGTCCAGCGACCGAGACGCGCAGCGATCCGATTGAACGAAGCTCCATGTGGGGCTGGCCGCGTAACCGACTACGGTTTCTTCTCTGCGTCGCGGGCAACCTTGAGCATGTTCCGCATGCCCTCGTTCCCCTCGTGACAGGCGTACTCGAAGACCTGGGACTGCGGATCGCGCGTCAGCAGCATGCCGAAGCTCCACGGGCGCGTCCAGGTGTGCGGATCGTCGAAGCGGATCGACCAATCGATCGTGTCCCGCCCCGCCGGCTTGAACCGTTCTGTGGTCCTGAGCGCTGACGACGCGCCCCCGTAGGCGCCGGCCTCGAGGTAGTTGGTCGTCACCACCACGAGCGTGTCGCCTTCGAAGTGGCCGCGCGCATAGCCGATATAGCTCTTGAGTGCAGTGTTCTCGATCGGGCCGGTACCCGCCGTGGAGACAAGGGGGATCACACGCGTCTCGTGCACCATCTCGTAACGGATGGCGACGTAGCCGGGCGCCTGCGTGATGTCGTAAGAATTGCCGTAGATCGCCGGCATCATCGAGCCGGGGATGCCGCGCGTGATGCAGCGGACGTAGGGCGTGAATTCCTCGGGCCCGCGGAACGGTCCAACGTAGTAGCCGTCACCGCCACCACGCGCAGCACGCAGAGCCGCGGCGCGGTCCTTCGCTTCCTGTGTGGTCGGCGGCACCTGGTAATCGGGTGCGTCCAGCACCATCCACGGGCGGCTGTTCTTCGGGTTGTAGTTCTCGTACCAGTGTTTCGGGCCGGCACCCGTGTTGTTGTCTTCAGTTCCGCCGATCGTCTCAGCCGTTTTCTCGATGCGGCCGGCCCGCTCCTGCGCGAGGTGAGCCACCTCCGCCGCCGTGACGTCTTCCGGACGCTTGCCTGCAAACTCTGCGGGGCGAGCCATCGGGATGCCGCTTTCATTGCTGTTCGCATAGGTGCCCTGCAGATCGGGATCGCCCCATGGCGTGCGTGGCGCGGAGTACGAAGAGCCTCGGGCATTCGATGGTGGCGCCTGCGCATGCACCAGACCAAGTGTCAGAAGCGCGGCCGACGTGAGAGCAACGAATGTCTTCATACAGCGATCCTAGCAAACTGTCCGCGGCGTTCTGAACGGTGGCGGAAATTACCCATGCTGACGGTTGCCCGACGTGAGTGGTTCTGCCGAAGCGCTCGCCGGCGCGGGCCATTTACAGTCACTCCGTTATGCACACATTCATTGACTGGCACGCTGCTCGGATGTTCCTGCTGGTGGTGGCCGTTGTTCTTGCGAGCGGCGGATTCCCACTCGCCAATCATGACCCGCAACTAGAGAGCGCACCGGCGAGAGATCGCGACGACTCAGGCGAGTTCTCCGACGCGTCTGTCGTCGTCCGCTGGAGCGAGATGGCACATGAGAACGCGTTCGCACTTGACCCGGCGATGACCGACCCGTTTCCCAGCGCGCGTGGCTGGACCATGATGTATCTGGCCATGCACGATGCGCTCAACGCAATCGTGCCCAAGTACGAACAATACGCGTTCTTCGGCCGCGACAGGTCCGCCCACCCGATTGCCGCCGCAGCGCAGGCCGCTCGCGACGTCATGAACCACATCTATCCGACTCGCCGCGCACAAAACGACGCCGAGCTCGCGTTCTGGCTCGGTCAAGTCGCGGACGGGCGCCGCAAGGCCGGCGGCATCAAGCTCGGAATGGCGAGCGCGGCCGCGATCATCAAGGGGCGCGCGAACGACAACATGCTGGTGGCCGGGGAGTACGCCGAGCAGAGCCCGCTCGAGCCTGGCGACTACCGTTTTGTGCCGCCGCTCGAGTTCGTCTACCGCCCCGCGTTCGGTGATGCGACTCCGTTCGGCATCCGCTCGGGCGCAGAGTACCTACCGGACCCGCCCCCATCACTCACCAGCAGGGCCTACGCCACCTCGGTCAACGAAACCAAGGCATTCGGCCGGCTCCAGAGCATGGTTCGCAGCCAGGATCAGACCAACTTCGGTGCCTGGTGGCTCGAGTTCAACGAGTTCCAGTGGGGCCGAATCATGCGTCAGGTGACACAGACACGAGGCCTCAGGCTGCTCGACGCCGTGCGCATGTTCGCCCTCGCGAACATGGCCAGCATCGACGCCACCGTGGCCGTGTGGTACGCGAAGAACTTCTACGACTTCTGGCGTCCGTTCCACGCCATCCGGCTTGCCGACACCGACGGCAACCCACGCACTGAAGCCGATCCGAACTGGGTGGGCGAGCACGTCGTGCCGCCGCTCCAGGAGTACCCCTCAGCGCACGCGATCCAGTGCCAGGCGATCACCCGAACCCTGAGAGCGATCCTCGGCACCGACCGCGTTCGCTTCGCGACCGAGTCGACGACCGCGCTACCGTCGAACCCGGTCCGCTCATTCAACCGGCTGAGCGCGGCCTCGCGGGAGTGCGGGGAGTCACGGATCATGGCCGGATTCCACTATCGATTCGCGGTGAACGTTGGTGCGCGCATGGGCGACCGCATTGCCCGGAGGATTGTCGAAACCCGGCTGCGTCGGCGCTAACCGACGATCGTGTTCGCGAGCTCTGCGGTCCGCCGCTCGTGCGAGTTGCTACATATGCGACGAGATCGTCACCTTGAATCCGCTTGGCTCAGTGACGTCGAATGCCCGGCCCCACTCGGTGTCATGAGCCTCCGAGTCGAGCCGAATGCCCGCCTTCTTCACGCGGGCTGCGAGTTGGTCGATGTCCTGCGCCGTGGTGAGATAGAGCCGCGTGCCGACGCCCTTCTGACGGTCCCGCCCTTTCTGCCAGTCGTCCTGGCTCAGCCCGATATGGGCGTCGCCTGCGCGCAGCATCACGCCGAGCAGGACGCCTTTCTCCTCCATTCGCTCGTCGACGGCAAAACCCAGCGCTTCGAAGAACGCAAGGCTCTTCTGAAGATCGTTGACGGTGTAGTTCGGTAAGGTCTCTTTAACCTGGAGCGCAGTCTCGGTTGTTGTTGCCATGTGACGCCTCTCGAGTGTTGACGTGTGATGATCGAGGCCAGTACCAGTATGGCCAGTCAACCAACAGAGTCAACGTCAGCAGCGAGAGAGGAGAGCGACCCCAACCGAGCTGCGGCAGCCTGCGCTACTTCAGATTCTGGTAGACCGCCTCTTCGACGCCCGCATACACCTTCATCGACGCCTCGTCGTAGAAGGGCAACGTCTGCATCATCACGATGACGCCGATCTCGCGGCTCGGATCGATGAAGAAGTGCGTGTTGAAGATGCCGGCCCATGTTCCGCTTCCCGGGCTGCGGCGGTTGGCCTGCTTTTCCGCAGCGAGTTGGAAGCCGAGTCCCCACTGATCCTTGCCTGCGCCCACCGGGAAATTCCTCGAGAGCGACTGGTTGGCTGACTCCTGCGGCTGCACGACGACCTTGCCCATGTGATTCTCGAAGATCGTCTTCGCCGACTTCTCACTCAGGATGCGCGTGCTGCCCAGTCGTCCGCCGTTGAGGAGCATGCGCAGGAACTGCCCGTAGTCGCTGGCCGTGCCGTAGAGACCGCCATCGCCCTGAACGGTCGCAGGCAGCGTGGCTGGCATCGGGCGCTCCACGAACGTGCCATCTTTTTCGCGTGCGTTGACTGCGACGACGCGCGAGTACTTCGTTGTCGGCACCAGGTAGCTGGTATCGTTCATGCCGAGCGGTTTCAGGATGCGCGAGTCGAGGAACACGTCGATCGTCTGTCCCGAGATCGCCTCGACAACGTGACCGAGCACGCGAGTGCTGGCGCCATACGCCCAGCTCTCACCTGGATCGAAGAGCAAGGGCGAGTCCAGCTCGTTCTGCTTGGTCCTTGCCATGATCTTCGTCAGCGTCGGGCTCGAGAAGCCGTAGCCGATGCCGGAGGTATGCGTCAGCAGATGACGGATGGTGATCGGCCGCTTCGCCGGACGGAGTTCGACGCTGCCGTCGGCCGCGTTGAACGTGCTGACGACCTGCGGGTTCTTCCACTTCGGCAGGTACTTCGCGACATCGTCGTCCAGTGTCAGCTTGCCTTCGTCGACGAGCATCATGATCGCGACCGAGGTGACCGGCTTGGTCATCGACGCCATGTTGAAGATCGTGTCCTTCGTCATCGCGGTGTTGCTCAGCGTGCTGCGTTTGCCGAACGCCTCGTTGTAGAGAACACCTTCCTTGTTGACGACGGCGACGACGACGCCAGGAACGTCACCGCGATCGGTCGCGTCCTTGAGGACCGCGGAGATGGCGGCCGTTCCCTGCGGCGGGAGCGTTGGTGGCGCCGCGGTGACGACGGCAACGAAGCAGAGCGGAAGAAGCCAGGAGAGTCGTTTCATGGGGCCTAATCCTAGCCCAACGCTCGTCGTATTTGGTGTTCGCAAAGTCAGGCACTGTCGCCGGCTGCGATGGCGCTAGAAAATCTGCAACATCAGCGGCATCACGAACACCTGAAACTCCAACCTTTTATGTAACCACGCGCGCGATTGTTCGGAAAATTGCGCGGCAGTGCCGATCACGATGAGGCCAAGACCCGTGTAGAAGAACGTCAGCGAGTGGGCGGCCATTGAGAAGTGGCCGCAGGCGATGACAATGCCCCCGAGCATGACGGCGCGGGATGCGCCAAGGAAACGATCCGCGATCACGCCCCGCCCACCGACGCCATGTAGACGAGCATCGTGTAGGTGCCATAGAGCGACGCCGCATCCACGGTGCTGAAGCCCAGTCCTCCCTGCGCGACCGGGGTGACCATGAACAACACCAGGATGGCCCGCATCCCGTAGTAGCTGAACCGCTCCCACATCTCGGCGAAGAAGAGCGTGCTCAGGCCCGGCGGATGTCCGGCCAGGGCCTGGGCATCGTCGCCAACGAGGACTCGTGGAGCGGTAGCGTCGAGCTGCATGCCCGTTCATACTCCCACGTTCGGGCGGGCGACTTGGATAAGATTTGAGGCGTGAACTTCCGGTTCGGGCTTTGAATCCGCGCGCGGCTTGAAGGTTTCAAGCCACACGTCACGTCGCCGCCGTAGCGCCGCACCTGGATGATGCTGCCTCCGCGGCTTTTGAGGAGGTGTGCATGTCCACGGTCCCTGCCAGTTTCACCGAATCTCTCGAACAGGCCTGTACGCAGACAATCGGTCCGGATGCTGCAAACGTGGATCGGCAAGGCGCTTTTCCCGAGCGCGGGCTGAAGGCACTGTCTGCCGCCGGCCTGATGGGCGCCGTGAGCGCTCTTGAAGTCGGCGGGCTCGGGCTCGGCTTTCGTGGCGCCGCAACCATTGTCAGCCGCGTCGCGCAGGAATGCGGATCGACCGCAATGGTCGTGTGCATGCACTACAGCGGCACGGCGGTGCTCGAATCGTTTGGTCCTTCGGATATCCGGCGAGCAGCGGCGAGCGGTACGCACCTGAGTACCCTCGCCTTCAGCGAAGCCGGATCGCGCAGCCACTTCTGGGCGCCGATCGGAACGGCGCGGCGCGACGGCCAGGATGTCGTGCTCGACGCGCGCAAGAGCTGGATTACCTCAGCGTCGAGAGCCACGGCGTATGTGTGGTCTTCGCGACCGGTCCAGGGGGACGGACTGAGCACGCTCTGGCTCGTGCCCTCGGGCACACCGGGCCTTCGCGTTCAGGGCGCTTTCGACGGGTTGGGGCTGCGCGGCAACGATTCGTCGCCGGTCTCGGGCGACGGTGTCCGCGTTCCGGCGTCGGCCATGCTCGGCGAGGATGGAAAAGGCTTCGACGTGATGATGGGCACGGTGCTGCCCATGTTCAACGTGCTCAATGCTGCGTGCTCGGTCGGCATCATGGAGGCGGCGGTGCAGCGGACAGCACAACATGCGAGCGGCAGTCGTTACGCACATCTCGACTCGACGCTGGCGGACCTGCCCACGATCAGGAACCACATCGCGCGCATGCGAATCAAAGCCGATCAGGCGCGCGTCCTGCTCGATGACACGATTCAGGCGATTGAAACCGGCCGTCCCGACACGATGCTTCGCGTGCTGTCGTGCAAGGCGGCTGCCGGTGAGGCCTCGATCGATGTCGTTGAAACCGCGATGCGGGTGTGCGGTGGAGCGGCGTTCCGCAAGGATCTTGCGCTCGAGCGCTACTTCCGCGATGCACACGCGGCAGGGGTCATGGGGCCGACGACCGATGTGTTGTACGACTTCATCGGCAAGGCCGTCTGCGGCATGAACCTTTTCTGAGGAGGAATTCGCGATGCTGATCCTCGGCGCGGTTGCATACGACCCGAAGGTCGTGACGATTTGGGATGGATTCCAGCAGTACTTCAAGAGCCATGGGCTGGCGTTCGACTACGTGCTGTATTCGAACTACGAGAGCCAGGTTGAAGCACAGCTCCTCGGACACGTGCACGTGGCGTGGAACTCTCCCCTGGCCTGGCTGCAAACCGAACGGGTGGCCGCTCTGCTCGGTCGGCGGGCCGTGGCCATCTGCATGCGTGACACCGATCGCGACCTGCGCTCGATCATCCTGGTGCGGTCGAGCGGCGGCATCGACACACTCGAGGGGCTGCGGGGAAAGATCGTGGCTGTGGGCGCGCGCGACTCTCCACAGGCGACGCTCATTCCCGTGAACCACCTCGCCGAGCAGGGACTCACGCCGGAACGTGATTTCCAGGTCAGTGTGTTCGATGCGCTCGTCGGCAAGCACGGCGATCACATCGGGGGCGAGCGCGACGCCGTGCGTGCGCTGCTTCGCGGCGAGGCGGATGCGGCCTGTATTCTCGACGCCAACAACCTGGCGTTCGCACGAGAGGGCACGATTCGCAGTGGCGCCACGAGAGTGCTCGCCGAGACCGGGGCGTACGATCACTGCAACTTCACGGTGCTCGACGGCGTTCGGCCGGAGGAGGTCGCGCAGTTTCGCGATCTTCTGCTGGGCATGTCCTACGCCGATGCCGAGGTGCGCGCGCTGCTCGATCTCGAAGGGCTGAAGCAGTGGGTGCCGGGCAGAGTGAGTGGGTATGCAGCGCTCTCGTCGGCGATCGCGCGTTTCGGCACAATCGAATCGTTCGCCGAGCGGCTGCGGACGGTATGCGCGTAGACCTGGGGACGCTCGGATTTGCCGAGGGTGGATATCTCCTCGTCAAGCGCGCTCTGCGACGCACGGCGACGGGCGAATCGCTCACCATCAGCGGCACGGCGCACACACTCGATGTCGATCTGCGCGCCTGGTGCCGCGCAGAAGGTCATCGCTTCGAGTGGCAGGCTGCGCCCGATGCGGCTGGCGGACAGGCCAGCATTGTCAATGGTGGTGCCCAGGCCGGCCGGTGGGCGAACGCTCGACGCGTCGGCGACGGCAGTGCCAGTGGGGACGAGGTTGCGGAACACGCGCCTCGCGCCTGGGGACTGGCCGCCCGCGGGGCCACCATTGAGGCGGGCACGCCAGAGTTCGATTTCCATCTCGTCGACAAGGTCAACGTATGGGCGGACACGGCCGGCCATATCTATCAACAGGCAGTCGCCGCGCAGTGGGATCCGGCAGCGGCCATTCCGTGGCACACGTCGTTCGATCTGGCTGATGACCTCGAGGACGCGGTCGTGCAGGTCATGACGTATCTCATCGAGAACGAGACCGCCGCGCTGATCATTCCAAGTCGCTTCATCGCGCAGTTGCACCCGCACTTTCGCGAGGTCATGCAAGTACTGGCCATCCAGGCCGCCGACGAGGCGCGCCACATCGAGGTGTTCACGCGCCGCGCCCGGCTCAAACGACGCGAGTTGGGTGTGTCGACCATCGGTGGCCAGACATCGCTCAAGACGCTCGTGGATGAACCCGATTTCGCGATCGCGTCGTTCCTGCTCTCGGTGCTGGGGGAGGGCACGTTCCTGTCGTTGCTCTGGTTCATCGAGCGCCATGCTCCCGATCCCGTGACGGCGACGGTCGCCAGGCTTGCGGCTCAGGATGAGGCGAGACACGTGGCGTTCGGCCTCGCGCATCTTGGCCAGCATCTGAGCCGGGACCCCGGGTTTCGTCCGCGCCTCGCCGACGCTGTTCGACGGCGCCATGACGTGCTGCGTCATACCGCGGGCCTCAACGAGGAAGTCTTCGATGCGCTGCTGCTGATGGCTGCCGGCTCGTGGGAACACGAGGCGTTGCGTCAGGGATCGCAGCACCTGTTCCAACTGATTCAAGAGATGGATGACGGGCGTCGAAAACGTCTGACCCGACTGGGATTCTCGGAATCCGAGGCGGAGGAGCTTTCCTTGCTTCACACTCGCAACTTCATGTAGTGGTCGTTGGTTTTCGGCCGACGGGTCAATGACTCAGATCACTTCGACGCCAAGCGCCTCCGCCAGGGCTTCGATGCTGTAGGGCTTCGGCAGCAGAGGGAATTCGCCGTCCTCCATGCGGGCGGCGGATTCGACGTAGCCGGTGGTCAGGATGACGGGCAGGTTGGGAAGTCGCTTTCGAATCTCGCGGGCGAGTTCGAGACCACTGACGCCGCCCGGCATCATGATGTCGGACACGACCCAGTCGATGGCGCGCGCGTTGGCCAGCGCACCGAGGGCGGCTTCAGCACTCGTGACGTGTGTGACGGCAAACCCGAGGGTGCTCAGCATCTCGCGCGTGAGCGCTGAGACCTCCTCGTCATCTTCGACCAGCAGCACGTGGCCGCGGCGTGCGCCGTCGGCGCGCACCGGCGATGCGCCCGATTGACCGGCGGCTCGAGGTCCCGCAACCGGCGTCTGAAGAGAGCGCGGCAGGATCAACGTCACGATCGTGCCCACACCGACCTCGCTGTCGATGGTGACTTGTCCTCCCGATTGGTGCGCGAAGCCGTACACCTGCGGCAGGCCCAACCCGGATCCCTTGCCCACATCCTTGGTCGTGAAAAACGGCTCGAACGCCCGCGTGAGAACGTCAGGTGGCATGCCACAGCCGGTATCGGTCACACAGAGCTTGACGTAGTCCGCTTGCGATTCGCGTTCGCCATCGACCTGCACGTTTTCGGCAGTGACAATGACGACTCCGCCCTCAGCAGACATCGCGTCGCGGGCGTTGAGACACAGGTTCAGGATCGCCAGTTCCAACTCGCCGGCGTCGATCTCGACCGGCCACACCTGCGTGTCGAACTTCATCTCGACCTGGATGTGACCTCCGAGCGAGCCATTCAGCATCTCGCGCATGCCTGTGAGGTGCGCCGCCATGTCGATTGATTCGGGATTGACTGGCTGGCGGCGGGAAAAGGCCAGCAGATGGCGGGTCAACCCGGTTCCCCGGGCGACCGCGCGCCGCATGCCGTCGAGGATCCGTTGCCGCTGTTCACCGGCGACGTTGCGCTCGAGCAGCTGCAACCCGGTCGCGAACACGGCGAGCAGGTTGTTGAAGTCGTGCGCCACACCGCCGGTGAGCTGGCCGAGCGATTCCATCTTCTGCGCCTGTCGAAGTGCGGCTTCGGCGTGACGCAGGCGTTCCTGGTCGTGCAGCCGCTCGGCGATCGCGTCGGTCACGCGGCGCTCGAGCGTCTCGTTCAATTCACGCAGCTGCGCTTCGTTGTGCCGCAATGCCCGTTCGGCGATGACCTTCTGCGTTGTTTCCGACACGGCGCAGAACATTCCCGCGATGCGACCGGCCTCGTCGCGAACCGGTGAGTAGGAGAAGGTGAACCACGTCTGTTCGTCGTAGCCCCTGCGGTTCATGACGAGCGGGAGATCCTCGCGGTAGCTGGCGTGGCCCGCCATGGCGGCGTCGATCAGCGGGCTGATGTCGGACCAGATCTCCGACCAGATGTCGTAGAACCGCCGGCCCAGGGCGCGTGGATGCTTGACGCCGAGAATCTCCGCGTACGGGTCGTTGTAGAGAAAGCCGAGATCGGGCCCCCATGCGACGAACATCGGGAACTGCGACTGCAGCAGCAGCCCGACCACTGTGCCCAGCGATTGCGGCCAGGTGTCCGGGGGACCGAGAGGCGACTCGGACCAGTCATGGGCGCGCATCAAGGCGCCCGTGCTTCCGCCGCCCGCGAGGAAGTCAAGCGGCTGACTCATTCGATTGGATCTTAGTGCGATTCCCGTCCTTTCAGGAGGCGCAGGTCAAGGGGCAGAGCCCCTTGGCTGGTTCTCGCCCGGGCGCTACTCGCTGCGCAGTGCCTCGAGCGGATCGATTCGTGCCGCGCGGTGCGTCGGCATCCAGCACGCCAGGAGCGCGACGATGCCGAACAGAAGTCCCACACTGACGAGCGTCGCCAGGTCAGTGGGCTCGACCTCGAACAGGAACGTCGCCAGCGCGCGCGATAACACGACCGCGGCAACGACTCCCGCTGCCACACCGCCCGCAATCAGCCGGAAGGCATCGCTGAACACGAGCCTGCGGATGTCGCTGCCCTGTGCCCCGATCGCGCTGCGCACGGCAATCTCGCGCCGTCTCGATGCCACCGACAAGCTGAGCACGCCATACACGCCGACGAGTGTCAGGATGCTGGCGACGATCGAGAATCCGACCAGCAGTTGCATCGCAAACGTGCGCGTGGCCACGGAGTCTGCGCGAACCTGATCGAGCGTCTTCACGTTCTCGACGGAGACTGTCGGATCCACTCCACGCAGCTCACGCTGTACGTCGGCGATGACCGCGCGTGGGTCGGCCGCAGCCCGGACCACCAGGTCCTTTGAGAAGGCGCCCGCCTGCCAGAGCGAAAGATAGATCTCGGGCTCGGGCGGGCGAGTGAGGTCGCCGGTACGGCTGTTCGCGACGACGGCAATGATCTCCGACGGTGGTTGCTGACGACCGAATCGCCACACCTTCTTCCCGATCGGGCTGGCACCAGGAAAATATCGATCGGCGAGCGCCTGGTTGACGATGGCCACGTTGGGAGCGCCGCGACCGTCTGAGTCGCGGAAGTCCCGCCCCTCCGTGATCATCATTCGAAGGATGTCGAAATACCCGGGCGTGACGGAGCGAACCGGCAGCGATGCGGCATCAGCGGGGCGCGCGATTGGTGGCTGACCCTCGAACTCGAACGTGCCTGGCCAGTTGTTGCCCGTCAGAGGAACACCCCACGCGAATGCCGCGCCTTCGACACCCGGGAGCGCTGAGACTCGCTCGAGCGCCCGCGTGTGAAACGCGTTCCAGTCCCCTTGAACTGCGGTGACGGTCATGTTCAGGATCTGAGAGGTGTCGTATCCGGATTCCACTCGCGCCAGGTTGCTCGTCGTCCGCAACAGCAGGCCGGCCCCCACGAGCAGCGCGAGCGTCAACGCCGTCTGACCCACTGTCACGGCACGAAGCAGCCGGCGCTCACCGCGTCCGGCGCTGCTCTTCGGCCCGACGCTCTTGATGACCGCCATCGCGTCGAGTCGTGACGCGCGGAACGCAGGGAGGAGGCCAGCCACGAGAGCTCCGATCAAGGCGACAGCAAGCCCGGACAGGAGCACGGGCCAACCAGGTGTGACGGAGTCCAGGCGCGGAATCGCGGGTCCGGCAATCAGCTTGAAGACTCTGACGATGCCAACGGCGAGGGCGATACCGAATGCGCTCCCGATGAGCGCCAGCAGCAGGCTTTCAACCGCGACCTGTCGAAACAGGACGGCGCGGCGGACACCGAGCGCGCTGCGCACGGCGTATTCGTCCTGGCGATGCAGTCCACGCACCAGGAGTAGAGCGGCCACGTTGCCGCATGCGATCAGGAGAACCAATGCGGCGGCGCCGAAAAGCGGCAGGAGTATGCGACCGGCATCGCCGTTGTAGTTGTCGCTCAGCGCCTGGACCTGCGGCGTCATCCTCTCGAAATCGGGGTCCGCCTTGGCTTGCCGCGATGCGATGACTTCGAGCTCGGCCTGTGCCTGCTCGATCGTTGCACCCTCGCGCAGCCGGCCGACGACGTCCCAGAATGGCGCTTTCATTCGATCCGGACCCGCCGCAAGCGGCATCCAGAAGTCGACCTGCGCGTTCACGTCGTAGTTGGGTTCCTGCGCAGTGGCCGGCGACGGGAGGAAGCGCACGCCAGGCGGCATCACGCCGATGATCGTCGGCGGCGTGTCGCGACGGCTCATGCGCATCGTCTTGCCGATGATGCCGGGATCGCCCTGGAACGTTCGCTGCCAGAGGTCGTGGCCGATGATGATGACCGGAGACGGTGGGAAGAAGGTGAACCCGGCCTCGGCGTCGGAGAACGTGCGCCCAAGGATCGGCTCGAGGCCGACGACGCGGAAGTAATCCTTGCTGACGAACATGCCCTCCAGCGACTCGCTGCCTTCGTCGAGGACCATGAAGTTGAACGACCAGAGGTAGCCGGCGAACGCCTCGAAGGTCTTCGAATCGCGCTGCCATTCGGTCCACTGCGCGAATGACCAGCGCCGGGCGTTGACCTGACGCCCTTCGGTCGGAGCGGGTTGGACGAGCGCCAGCGCTTCAGGCTGTCGATAGGGCAGCGGCGTCAGCAGCACACCCTGCACGAGGCTGAAGACGGCCGACGTTGCGCCAATTCCTATCGCGAGCGTCAGCACCGCGACGGCGGTGAACCCTGGTTGCTGTCGCAGCTTTCGCCAGCCAAATCGAACATCGTCACGCATTGGCACTCCCTGCGATGCATTTGACGCTGAAGCGGATGTTACGGTTGTCCGTCTATGCTTGACTACAATGGTCGGTCAAAGGAGTCCCCAATGATTCGCAGATCACTCACGTTGATCGTCGCCTGTGTTTGCCTGCTGGTCGCGAATCAACCGGCAAGCGCGCAGATCGATCTCAAAGCGGTCGTCGTGAAGCACCTGACGACGTCGCGCGATTTCACGCTGAAGGTCGCCGACCAGATGCCGGAGGCTGACTACGGCTTCAAGCTTACGCCACCGCAGATGAGCTTCGCTGAACAGATGGTGCATCTGGCGTCGGACCAGGTGGGACTGTTGTCGCCCTTTACCAATGCGAAGCCGAGTCAGTCGAAACCTGCGTCGATGGGCAAGAAGGACGTGATGACGTTCGTGCGTCAGTCGTTCGACCAGTCGATTTCGCTCGTCTCCAAACTGACCCCGGCGCAGATCGAGCAGAGCTACAAGGGCTTCGGCGGCCAACAGACGGGCCTCGAGATCCTCATGCTGGTCCTCGATCACACCACGCATCACCGCGCCTCAGCGGAAATGTATCTGCGCGCCAAAGGCATCACCCCGGCCGAGTACGAGTTCTGAGAGCGGGCGCATCGGAAAACGGGCGCAAAAAGGCCGCTCTGGCGGCAGGATCAGGCTCAGGAAACCGGGTGCAGGCCCGCGACACGCCGGGCACCGCATACTCCCAAATAGGGGGTAGATCGAGCCGCACAAGGGCCCTAAACTTTACGGAAGCCGTGGTGACCCTGGACGTTCACGCACGTAGACAGATACTCAAGGCCGCCCTGGGCGGCGCGGCTGGGATTGTCCTGGGTGGTCCTGTTCGCCTGTTTGCCGAATCGGTGCAGGCAGCCGCATCCTCCGGCACCCTGCGACTGGCCGATGATCTCTTCGTCGTGCAACTCCCCGGACAAGCCAACGTCGTGGCGAATACGAGCGCGGCCGGTGTCGTGCTCGTTGACGGCGGGTCTGCCAGCAGCGCGGGTGCATTGATGAAGACGGTCGCCGCGCTGCCCGGCGGTGGCCCGGTGCGCACGATCTTCAACACCCATTGGCATCCGGAGCAGGTCGGGTCGAACGAGTTGCTCGGGAAGTCGGGTGCGACGATCATCGCGCACGAGAACACGCGTCTGTGGCTGACGACGGACGTGACCTGGTCCTGGAGTGGCCAGCACTTCAAACGTCTGCCCAAGGTCGCGCAGCCGAACAAGACCTTCTACAAGACCGGCGAACTGGAGTCGCCCAAGGAAGGCCGTCAAGGCCTTCCGGCAGACACTGTTCGCTACGGCTACATCCCCGACGCCGCGCACACCGACGGCGATCTCTACGTGTACTTCGCACAGCAGAACGTGCTCGCAGTTGGCGACGTGATGTCGGGTGACGGCTGGCCCGTCGTCGACTGGGCCACCGGCGGCTGGATCGGTGGCATCGTCGGAGGCCTGCAGCGGGTGCAATCGTTGGCCAACGATGAGACGCGTATTGTTCCCGGCCGTGGGCCGGTGTTGAGCCTCGCGGACGTCAAGGCGCAGCTCCAGATGTATTCGACGATCTACGAGCGGCTGACCACGCTGTTGAACAAGGGGCGTGGGCCGAGTGAGGCGGTGGAAGCCAAGCCGACGAAAGAATTCGATGCGCAGATGGGCAATGGCGACGAGTTCGTACGCCGCTCGTTCGAGAGTCTGTGGGCCTACCTGTCGCCTGATGCGTAATTCAGAATGCTGAATTCAGAATGCAGAAGATGAAAAGAGCCCCACGCGGCACCGTCGTCATCGCGCTGGCTTCTGTTGCGCTCATCGCGTCGCTGACGAGTGTGCTTACCGCCACGCCGGAGCAAGCGCCAGCGCCTCAGCAGGCCCGCGCTCCTCAGGCTGCTGCGGCACAGGGCCAGCTGGCGACGATGGAGCAGTACTGCGTCAGTTGCCACAACGATCGCGTAAAGACTGCGGGCGTCAGTTTCCAGGGTGTGACACCGCAAAGCATCGCGCAGCATGCCGACGTCTTCGAGAAAGCCGTGCGCAAGATGCGCGGTCGCGTCATGCCACCGCCCGGCGCGAGGCAGCCGGCGCCTGCAGCGATCGACTCGCTGGTCGCCTACCTTGAAGACTCGCTCGACAGGACGGCCGGGAAGGCGCATCTGCGCGATCGAGTGGTCCTGCATCGACTGAACCGCAAGGAATACGCGAACGCGGTTCGCGATCTCCTGGCCGTCGAGATCGATTCGACCGAACTGCTGCCGGCCGACGACATCGCGGAAGGGTTCGACAACATCGCCACCGCGCTGCAGGTTTCGCCGTCGTTCATCGAGCAATATGTCATCGCTGCCCGCGCGGTTGCCGTCAAGGCGGTGGGCAGGCCCGATGCGCGACCGGGAGGCTGGACGTTCCGCGCAGCGCCCGGCACGCAGCTCACTCATGTTCCCGGCCTTCCGCTCGGTACGCGCGGAGGCATTCTCGCCAGAGTCGATCTGCCGTCAGATGGCGAATACCAGGTCGACATCGCCGACATCGTGACGCACATCTGGGGCAACGGGATGGAGTTCGAGAACCCGCTGGTCGTCACGCTCGACAACAAGATTGTCTACGAGACGGTCATCGGCGGCGAAGAAGACATGAAGCTCTACGATCAGGTGCAGAACGGCGCACTCGATCGTGTCAACGCCCGCCTGAAGAAGATTCGCTTCTCTGCGACTGCCGGACCACATCGGATTGGTGTGGCGTTCAGACGTCGGACGTTCGCCGAGTCCGACGATGTGCAGCAGATGTTCGCGAAGGGCGGCGGGCAGGATCGGCAGTATCGCATCAACTCGTTCCAGCTGCAGGGACCGTTTGACGCGAAGGGCATCAGCTCGACGCCGAGCCGCAACCGCATCTTCACATGCAACCCCGCCTCGGCTCCCGCATCGCCTGAGCCGCAGGGGGGTGCGCAAGAGAGTTGCGCGAGGCAGATCATCACGTCGCTCGCGACGCGCGCGTACCGCCGGCAGGTTGCCGCCGAGGATGTAAACGAGCTGCTGCTGTATTACCGCGAGGGCCTGAAAGACGGTGGCTTCGAGGGAGGCATCCGCAGCGCGATTACCGGAGTGCTGGCGAGCCCGTTCTTCCTGTATCGCGGGGAGCGCGTCCCATCCGGTCTGCGGCCGGGTGATACGTATGCGATCAGCGACATCGAGCTGGCGTCGAAGCTGTCGTTCTTCCTCTGGAACACCATCCCTGACGAAGAGTTGCTCGCGCTCGGTATCGACGGCAAGTTGAGCGATCCGGCGGCGCTCGATCGGCAGGTCAAACGCATGCTCGCCGACCCGCGCTCGGTGACGCTGGCCAGCAACTTCGTCCATCAGTGGCTCGACATGAAGCGGCTGGACGAGATCGTTCCCGACTCGGCAGTGTTCCCGTACGCCTCCGGGCGATCCGATCCGCGCGACGATTTCCGCACCGAGTTGACGCTGTTTGCCGACAGTGTGTTCAGAGAGGATCGCAGCGTCATCGATCTGCTGAGGGCGAAGCACACGTTCGTGAACGAACGTCTTGCGCTTCAGTACGGCATCACCGACGTGAAAGGCGATCGTTTCCGGCGCGTCGAGCTCGAGCAGTCAGCTCGCTGGGGATTGCTGGGCAAGGGTGGCGTGCTGATGGCCGCGGCGTATCCGAACCGGACGTCACCTGTCCTGCGCGGCGCGTTCATCCTCAAGCACATCCAGGGTGTGCCGCCGGCCAACCCGCCGATGAACGTCCCGACGCTGGATGAAAAGGACATCGGCACCACGAAGGCGCTGACGGTGCGCGAGATGATCGCGAAGCACCGGGCCAACCCGACCTGCGCGTCATGCCATGCGGTCATGGATCCGCTCGGCCTGGCGCTCGAGAATTTCGACGCGACCGGCATGTGGCGGGATCGCGACCGCTATGCCGGCGTGGCGATTGATGCGTCGGGTGAGCTCCCTGACGGCACACCGATCAAGGGGCCGGATGACCTGCGAAACGCGCTGTTGCGGCGCCCCGATCAATTTGCGCAGACGTTCACGGAAGGGCTGCTGACCTACGCGACCGGGCGTAAACTGGAGCATTACGACATGCCGACCGTCCGGCAAATCGTGCGCAGCGGGGCGGCAAGTGATTACAGGTTCTCGACGTTGGTCCAGTCGGTGGTCCGGAGCGAGCAGTTCCGGATGCGAAGAGTGCCGCAAGCGGTGCCTGACGAGCGGGTTGCGC
>JALDXQ010000109.1:0-25052 GCA_032156805.1 Acidobacteriota bacterium | reverse complement strand
CTTGGTGAAAGCTTCATCGTCGATCACGGCCGGCGGTCGGTGATTCCGGAGCGGCTGCTCGACACGCTCATGCATCGTGAGAAGGACGTCATCACCCCGCGCGAGTACTACGAGTACGTGCACTTTACCGACGCCACGATGACCGACCAGGAGATCCTCGAGATGCCGAAGGTCTGGGTCGTGGGCGGTGATGGCGGAATGGGCGACATCGGTTATCAGAACATGTCGAAGGTGATGCTGCAGAACCGGCCGAACATCAAGGCGGTCATGCTGGACACCCAGGTCTACTCCAACACCGGCGGGCAGAACTCCGATTCGACGCCGATGCTGGGCGGCAATGACATGAACGTGTTCGGCGCAGCAACGCAAGGAAAGAACGTCGAGAAAAAGACAGTCGCCGAGACGTTCCTCGCCGGTCACGGATCGCCATTCGTCGCGCAGGTCTCCATCGCGAACGCTCCGAAGCTGTATCGCGCGATTCTCGACGGCATCGAGTATCGAGGCACGGCATTCCTGCAGTGCTTCACGACGTGCCAGCCCGAGCACGGGGTGGCCGACGACTTGGCGCTGACGCAGGCGCAGCGCGTGCGCGATTCGCGCGGCGCGCCGGAGTTCGTCTTCAATCCGCGGCTTGGTGAGACCTACCAGGAGACGTTGGACGTCAAGGGCAATCCGTCGATCGACATGGACTGGTTCGAAACCAGATTCAAGGGCACCAACGCACCGTATCGCTATACCGTCGCTCACTGGTGCGCGACCGAGGCACGTTTCCGGAATCACCTGAAGAAGGTAAAGAAGGACGACCTCGCGCGGCTGATCCCACTCGAGAACATGCTGGTTCGAATCACTCAGCAGGACGTCGTCTATCGGCGCTATCTGATTTCGAGCCATCGATCGTTCGTGCCCGATTTCGGCGTCTACATCACGATCCAGGGATCCAATGGCGAGATCGAATACCGATCGCTGTCGCGGCAATTGGTGTTGTTCTGCGTGGAGCGGCGCAAGGCGTGGCGAATGCTGCAAAGCAAGGCGGGAATCGAGAACCGTGAGTACAAAGCGCAGCGAGCGCTGCTTGCCGACATCGACACAGCGAAGATCACGAAGGAGGATTTCCTGGCGCACGCCGATCTGATGCTGAAGGAACGGCTGGCCGCCGCGGTGGCTCACAAGCCGGCGGAGCCCAGGGCCGCGGCACCGCCGGCGGTTGCAAAGACCGAATCAGCGGCTCCGACCGTCGCGCACTGACGACCGCTCGGGCGGGATAATGCTCCGTCATGCTCGACGGAATCGTCCCACCCTTGCTTCGTGCCGCAACGCTGCTGCCCTGGTGGGTGAAGGTCCGGCTGAAACCGGGCACCACGAACAGTACGTAGTGTCCGGCTGCAGCCGGACTCGCTTCAGCCGGACGAGACTACAGTGCCTTATTGACCTCGGCCCAGTTGACCACGTTCCACCACGCACCGATGTAGTCGGGCCGGCGATTCTGGTACTTCAGGTAGTAGGCGTGCTCCCACACGTCGAGACCGAGGATCGCGGTCTTGCCGTCCATGAGCGGATTGTCCTGATTCGGCGTGCTGATGATCGACAGCTTTCCACCGTCGTTCAGCAGCCACACCCATCCGCTGCCGAAACGGCCGGCGCCCGCCTTTGCCCACTGCTCCTTGAACGCGTCGAAGCTGCCAAAGGCCGCGTTGATGCCGTCGGCGACCTTGCCCGTCGGCGCGCCACCTGCATTGGGCGCCATCCAGGTCCAGAACTTCGAATGGTTCCAGTGCCCGCCGCCGTTGTTACGGACCGCCGTACGAATGGCCTCGGGAACACTGGTGATGCCGCGGCACAGATCCTCGATGCTCTTCCCCTGCAGATCGGGATGCTTCTCGAGCGCGGTGTTCAGGTTCGTAACGTAAGCCTGATGATGCTTCCCGTGATGAATCTGCATCGTCTGCGCGTCGATGTGCGGTTCGAGCGCGGCAAAATCGTACGGGAGCTTGGGCAGTTCGTGCGCCATTCGTCCTCCTCAGCGAGCGATCTCGACAGCGTGTGTTCGAGTCACGATCGCTCTCGAACCTGAGATCGTACTCTAAGTTCCGGACGTCGTGCAGGGCCCGAAAGCGGCATGACTGAATCAACTGACACTCCTAGCAAGGCGGAGCTACGTACTCGGCCATTGAAGGCGGAACCTTGCTTAGGAGATCGATAGCATCCGATCCAGCGCGACGCGATTCCAGTGCTTCTGATCGGCTGAAACGGCGACCTGGTTGTGGACGCGCCCCTCGCGGAGCTCTTCCAGGATCCACAACAGGTGATTCGGCGAGACGCGGAACATCGTCGAGCAGAGGCAGCCGAACTGATCGAGTGACAGCACGGTGCGGCCAGGTGCGAGCTGCTGTGCCAGACGATTGACCAGATGAACTTCCGTACCCACGGCCCAGACGGATCCCTCAGGGCTATTGGTCACCGTCTTGATGATGTATTCGGTGCTCCCGCTGTCGTCGGCCGCCTGAACGACATCCCACGGGACCTCGGGATGGACGATCACGCGCACGCCGGGATGCTGCTGCCGAACGCCCGCGATCTGCTGCGCCGTGAACCGTGTGTGGACCGAGCAATGCCCCTTCCACAGGATCATCTTCGCGGCACTCACCTGATCGGGATCGAGTCCGCCGCAGATCTCATCCGGATCCCAGACAACCATCTGGTCGAGCGGGATGCCCATCTTGTAGGCGGTGTTGCGCCCAAGGTGCTGATCGGGGAGGAACAGGATTCGTTCACCGCGCTCGAAAGCCCAGCGCAATGTCGCGGCTGCGTTCGATGACGTGCAAACCGTGCCGCCGCGTTCGCCGACGAACGCCTTAATTGACGCCGCCGAGTTGATGTAGGTGACCGGCACGACGGCGGACTTCCCAGAGGTCTCGCGCGACGTGATGCCCATCTGCGTGAGCTCTTCCCAGCAGATCTCGAGTTGTTCCGGGGCGGCCATGTCGGCCATCGAACAGCCGGCGGCGAGGTCCGGAAGAATCACTTTCTGATGTGGAGCGCACAGGACGTCCGCGCTCTCAGCCATGAAGTGAACGCCGCAGAACACGATGTAGTCCGCCTCAGGCCGATTGGCAATCTGTCGTGCAAGGCGGAATGAGTCGCCGGTGTAGTCGGCGAAGCGAATCACCTCGTCGCGCTGATAATGGTGACCAAGGATCACGAGCCGGTTGCCAAGGGCGCGTCGCGCCTCCGCAATGCGGACGTCCATCTCCTGATCGGAGAGACCGAGGTACTTCTCCGGGAGAGGCTGTCGTTCAGAGATGCTTTGCTTCTCGAACTCGGTCAGCAGCGGAATGATCGACGCCATCGGTTCAGATGACCCCCTCGTGAACTTTGTGAAACTTTTCGCAAAGTCCGGACGTGAAAAAGGCCCGAGCCCCGTTGGTGGGCTATTGCCCGACGGGATTCAGACCTGCACCAATTATCGATCGGAGAGTCGGAGAGATCAACCGGTCCGGCTAAAGCCGGACACTACGATGGGCCTACCGCGACGAATTATTGGGCCACTTCGCCGTTGACGATGTTGTAGAGGGTGTCGCGTTCGAGCGGCTGGCGGCCCGCCGCACGAACGAGCCGGCCCAGTGCAGAAGTGGTCATCCCTTCCGGCGTGGCTGAGCCGGCCATGTGGTAAATCTTCTCTTCCTGCACCGTACCGTCGAGATCGTCCACGCCAAACCACAGCGCTGCCTGGGCAAGCTCCAACCCGGTCGCGATCCAGAACGCCTTGATGTGCGGGATGTTGTCCAGCATCAACCGTGACACCGCGTGCACACGCAGCGTGTCCGTGCCGCTCGGCGCCGGCAGCTTCCGCATCTGGTTGTTGTCGGGATGGAACGCGAGCGGGATGAACGCCTGGAATCCGCTCGTCTCATCCTGCAGCGCGCGAGCGCGCAGCATGTGATCCACACGCTCCGCCATCGTTTCGATATGACCGTAAAGCATCGTCACGTTCGACCGCAGGCCGAGGCGATGCGCGACGCGATGAATGTCGAGGTAGCGTTCCGTCCCGCATTTGTCGCTGCAGATCTTCTTGCGCACGCGTTCAGCAAAGATCTCCGCACCACCGCCTGGCAGCGAGTCGAGGCCGGCGTCCATCAGCTCTCGCAGGACCTGCGTGTCCGTCATGCGGTAGAGATCGGCAAAGAATGCAATCTCCACTGCGGTGAAACACTTCAAGTGAATGCCGGGACGAATCCGCTTGAAGCCGCGCAGCAAGTCTGTGTAGTAGCTGAACGGAAGCTCGGGGTTCAGCCCGTTGACGATGTGCAGCTCGGTGAGAGGCTGATTGGCGCGTTGCCGCAGTTTGTCCCACGCCTCTTCGAGCGACATCGTGTACGCCTCGGGCATGCCGGGCTTGAGCCGCGCGAAGGAACAGAAGAGACAACTCGCTTCACAAACGTTGGTCGGCTCGAGTCGCAGGTTGTAGTTGAAGTAGGTGCGCGTGCCGTGGCGCTTTTCCCGCTCGCGGTTGGCGAGCCAGCCCACGGCAAGCAGATCCGGTGCTTCGAATAGCCGCACGCCGTCGTCGAGCGTGAGGCGCTCGCCCCGCTCCAGCTTGTCGTCGATGTCAGCCAGTCCGGCCGCCTGCACTCGCGATTTCACAGCGTTCCATGCCCGCAGCACCGGGCCAAATCCTGCGTAAATTTTAGCGTGCTATACTCGCGACTGGAAATGGGGTCGAGGGTAGATGGCCCCCGACCCCATTACAAATTCAGTCAGGTGAGTTGAGGGAAGTGGGTGCAAGGCCCACGCGGTCCCGCCACTGTAAGCGGAGAGATTCGGTCGCACACGTCACTGGATCACAGGTCTTTTGAACCTGCCGGTCCGGGAAGACAGACCGAATCACCAGAGACTCCGCGAGCCAGGAGACCTCGCATCTGACATCTGTCCCTGCCCTTTCGATGTCGTTGTCGGACATCGTCAGGCACTCCGGCGCGAAGGACGTCGGGAGGAGACAATGTTTCTGGCCGCTGATCGCGTCTCATATACCTACGATCGTCGTACCGGTGTCCAACCGGTCAATGCTGTTCGCGACGTCAGCATCCGGATACAGCGCGGTTCGCTGACCGGACTGATTGGTCCCAACGGCTGCGGGAAGACCACGCTACTCAAGCTTCTCGCCGGGGTGCTCGAACCCGACACAGGCTTCGTCGCACTCGATGGACACGACTTGGCGAGCATGTCGAGGCGCTCTGTGGCGCGCCGCATTGCCGTCGTGCCGCAGGAAACGCATCCCGCCTTCGAGTACTCCGTGATCGAAATGGCGCTGATGGGCCGCCACCCCCATCTCGGCGCATTCCAGCTGGAAGGACCGGACGATCTTTCGATCGCGCATGAGGCGCTTGCCGCCACCGGTACGGCGCATCTGGCAGAGCGCTCCTACATGACGCTCAGCGGCGGTGAGAAACAACGCGTCGTGATCGCGAGCGCGCTCACGCAAACACCGGAAGTGCTGCTGCTCGACGAACCGACGGCATCGCTCGATCTCGGATTTCAACTCGAGGTCGGCCTGCTCCTGCGACGCCTGAACCAGGAACGATCCGCGACGATGATCATGGCCACGCATGACCTCAACCTCGCGGCATCGCTCTGCGACACGCTCGTGTTGATGCGGAACGGACGCGTGCTCGCATCCGGCAGCACTCGCGACGTGCTCACGTCGGCAATGGTTCGTCAGCTCTACGACGTCGAGGCCGACGTGCGAGTGCACGAGCTCGCCGGGCACCTGACGGTCGTGCCACTGGGACGAATCGGATGATCACGATCGACTCCACCGGCGCAGACGAGGCGCGGCTCAAGCGGCGCGTCGCGCCTTCGTCGATTCGCGGCCGACTGGCAACGACGATCGCCGGCTTCGGAACGCTGGCGATCGCGACCTGCGTACTGGCGCCGCTTGTCGGGACGACGCCGATCAGCCTGACGCGCGCGCTCGACCCATCGATCCCCTTCGATCAGAACGTCGACGCGCAAATCTTCTTCGTGGCCAGGCTTCCACGCGTCCTCGCCGGTGCATTGGTCGGATCGACGTTGGCGTCGGCTGGCGTGGTGTTTCAGGCAATGCTGCGCAACCCGCTCGCGACACCGTTCACCCTCGGTGTTTCGGCAGGCGCGTCGCTCGGCGCGATGCTGATCATCGTCTTCGGTGGGGTCCTCACGCTCGGCCCGATCTCGACTGTGCCCGCCGCCAGCCTGGCCGGCGCCGCTGCAGCCGCGGCGATGGTCTACTGGCTCGCAACCAGGCAGGGGCATGCGCTTTCGACATCGGTGCTCCTGCTCGCCGGCGTCACGCTCAACTCCTTTTTGTCCGCGATCATCATGTTCGTCCAGTACTTCGCGGATTTCGCGCAGATCTATCGCGCGGTGCGATGGATCATGGGTGACCTCGACATCGGTGGCTTCGACCCGCTCATCGCGTCGCTCCCCCTTGTCATCGTCGCCTTCGCGATCTTCGCGCTGCTCCCGTCGTCGCTCAACCTTCTGAGCATCGGCAAGGATGCCGCCGCCGCGCGTGGAGTTGACGTCGCCCGCGCGCAGCGATTGGCATTCTTCAGTGCATCGGTGGCGACTGCCGCGGCCGTGTCGCTGGCTGGACCGATCGGCTTCGTCGGCATCGTCGTGCCGCACCTGGTGCGTCTGCTGGTTGGTGTCGATCACCGCATCGTGCTGCCGGCGTCCGCGCTCTTCGGCGCCGCTTTCCTGGTCGCCTGCGACCTCGTGGCGCGGACGATCCTCGCGCCAGTGGAAATTCCTGTTGGCGTCGTCACCGCAATGATTGGAGGTCCGTTCTTCCTGTGGTTGCTCGTCCGCAAAAGCTGATCGCGCTTGTCGCGGTCGCGTTGATCGTCTTTCTTACCGGCGGCCCAACGGCACAGAACCGGGCCGGCGATTCTGCGCCGAAACGGATCGTGTCGCTGGTGCCGGCCATCACCGAGATGCTGTTCGCGGTCGGCGCCGGTCCACAGGTCGTCGCCGTCAGCAGTTTCGACGAGTTCCCTGCCGAAGTGAAGTCGCTGCCGAAAGTCGGAGCACTGCTCGATCCCGATACCGAGCGTATCCTGGCACTGCGGCCGGACCTCGTCGTCGTCTACGGCTCGCAGTCCGATCTGCAGACGCAGCTCGAACGAGCCGGGCTTCGCACCTTCAGCTATCGGCATGGTGGCTTGACGACAACGCTCGGCACGATCCGCGACGTCGGCACCGCCACTGGCCATCGCCGTGAGGCTGACGCACTGGTGTCCTCACTGCAGGCGCGGCTCGACGCCGTTCGCGCTCGCGTGAAGGGGCGCCCACCGCCACGCACGCTGCTCGTCTTCGAGCGTCAGCCCGGGGCGTTACGCGGGATCTACGTCAGCGGTGGCGCCGGGTTCCTGAACGACATGCTCGCGATCGCCGGCGGCAAGAACGTCTTCGCCGACGTCGCACGTGAGTCCGTGCAGCCTTCGGTCGAGACGCTACTCGCGCGGGCGCCAGAGGTCATCCTGGAGGTGCGGGCCGAAGGGCTCATCGACAGGAACCAGCCTACCGATCGAGACCCGTGGTCGGTTCTCTCGTCGGTCCCTGCAGTTAGAAACGGCCGCATCAATCGCATGACAGGTGCGTATCTCGTCGTTCCGGGCCCGCGGCTGGGAATGGCTGTCGAAGCCTTCGCGCGCGCACTGCACCCGGACGCATACAAATGAAGATCCTGCTGTCGTGGAGCTCGGGCAAGGACAGCGCGTGGGCGTTGCATCTCCTGAGGCAGACCCACCCGGGCGCCGTTGCCGCGTTGCTGACAACGATCAACGAGGCCGTCGACAGAGTCGCGATGCATGCGGTTCGCCATGAGGTGCTGGCAGCGCAGGCGCGTGCGGCCGGCCTGCCACTTCGCGTGGTCCGAATCCCACACCCCTGCCCGAACGACGTGTACGAAGCACGCATGGCGACGGCAGTCGCCGAAGCCGTCGCCGGCGGCTTCACACACGTGGCATTCGGCGATCTCTTTCTTGACGATGTGCGGCGCTATCGGGAGGACCGGCTCGCCGGCACCGGGCTCGAACCTCTTTTTCCTGTGTGGGGCCTGCCGACGGCTCGACTCGCCGAGGAAATGATCGAGCACGGAGTGCAAGCGCACCTGTCCTGCATCGACACGCGCGTACTCGCTCCTGGCTTTGCAGGGCGTCGGTTCGACCGTGCGCTCTTGAGCGACCTCCCGGGTAACATCGATCCGTGTGGCGAGAACGGCGAATTCCACACGTGCGTCGTTGCCGGACCGATGTTCGACGGTGCGCTCGATGTCGAGCTCGGCGAGACCGTCACGCGCGAACCCTTTATCTGGACCGACCTCGGATTGCGACAGGCATGAGCCGCTACCCTTCCCGCATCGTGTGCCTCACCGAAGAGACCACCGAGACGCTCTACCTGCTGGGCGAAGGACATCGTGTGGTCGGCGTGTCTGGCTACACCGTGCGACCGCCCGAAGCACGGCGGAAGCCGAGAGTATCCGCCTTCATCAGTGCGAAATACGATCGGATTGAGGCGTTGCAACCCGATCTGATTCTGACGTTCTCCGATCTGCAAGCCACGATCACATGTGAGCTCGTCAAGCGGGGCTACTCGGTCGTGGCCTTCAACCAGCGAAGCATCGGCGAGATCCTTCAGATGATTCGCATTCTCGGCTCTCTGGTCGGCTGCTCCAGTCGAGCCGACGCGCTGGCCGCGGATCTCGAGCTCGAGCTCGATTCGATCCGGGCCGCGGCAACCAGGCTGCCTGCGCGGCCGCGCGTCTACTTCGAGGAATGGGATGACCCGCTGATCTCAGGTATCCGATGGGTCGAAGAGCTCGTCGAAGTCGCGGGTGGCGATCCGATCTTCCCGGAGCTTCGCGAGGCCAAACTTGGCCGCGATCGAATCGTGTCGGCAGAGACCGTGATCGATCGTCAACCGGACGTGATTGTCGCGTCGTGGTGCGGGAAGGCAGTGCGACCGGAGCGGATCGCCAATCGTCCGGGCTGGCAGGACATCCCGGCCGTTCGCAACCGGCACATCTACGAGATCAAGTCGTCGTATATCCTGCAGCCGGGACCGGCGTCACTGACCGAGGGCGTGCATCAGCTCCATCGCATCGTCGCTCGCGTCGCGCAGGACCTGGCCGATCATCGGTTACACGCGTGAGAGGTCCGGCTGAAGCCGGACACTACGTCGTCTCACTTCGGGGTTGAATATTTGTTGCGCGGATCTTTGCCGACGATATGCTCGACGTCCTGGTTGTTCTCGTTGCAGATGTACTCCATGAGCTCCGTGCCAGCGTCGTACTCGTGACCGCCGTAGAGCGTGAACGGTCTGGTGTACGCCCCGGGATCGTCGATCGTGACCTCGTAGGTCAGCGTGTTGAAGTTTGGACGCGTATAGCGCTCGATCGTGCGCAGCTTCTCCGTGTGCGGGTGCCCGGCGAAGTCGAACCAGAACTTATCGTTGAATCCGATCGTTTCGATCACGAGCGTGTCACCCTCGAAGCGGCCGACTGAGTGACCGTACCAGGTCGGGTCCAGATCGTCAGGATCCGGATGCTTGCCGTTCATGAAAATCTGCCTGTAGCTGTGGATGTTTCCTTCGAACAAGAAAAAGATGTGCGTCGGGGTCTGCAGAATCCGCCATGGATACGGCGCCTGCCGGGGTACCCCGGTCGGTAGACATAGCGCTTCCGGGTCATCTTTCGAGAGCCGCTCGAGGGTGACCTTCAACGCCCACTCCTGGATGGGCAGCGTGTCGCCAGGCTTCAGCGCGTCGTTGATGTCGTAGATGAACTTTCGATCGGCCGTCCAGATGCCGGAGAAGTCCACCTTGCCATCAGGAGTACGTGGAGTCGGCGCGGACGGAGCCTTGGTTTTTGGTGCGTTCGACGCCTCACCTTGTGCGAGTGCGCGCCCCGGCACGATCACCCACGACATCGCGATGACGATCGCCACGATGATCGACTGACGGATACGTGCGATCACGGTGTCACCTCCACGCTCGATGGCCCGGCTGAAGCCGGACACTAGGCTCACAGGCTACAGCTGCAGTGCAGATCATACGAGCGATCGGACGTACGAGAACACATCATGTGGTTCCGCGGACAAATTGGGAAAGACCAGGTGTCGAGGCAGGATACCCTCACGGGTAAAGCCACACTTTTCCATGACCCGGTACGACGCCCGATGGTCGGTGTGGCACAACGCGTAGAGCCGCGCGACCTTCAGCTCAGCCGCCAGATCGACCATGGCGCCCAGCGCCTCGGTAGCATAGCCCTGTCCCCACGCGTCACGCGCAAACACGTAGCCGGTTGCCGCGCGATCGGACGTCTCCATGACCAGACCTGCGCTTCCAAGCAGTGTGCCGGTCGCGCGCGAGAAGGCGAGCAGCGGCCCTGCCGGCCAGCGCTTCCATTCGGCACGGCTGAAAGCGACGAACGCCTCGGTATCCGCGACGGATATGTGGCACGGCCAACTCATGTAGCGGGTGACCTCCGGATCCGCAGCGTAACGTTCGAAGATGGCGCGCGCATCACCGGGCACGGGTGCCCTGAACAGCAGTCGCGCTGTCTCGCAAAAGACGTCGCTAGGCACTGAGAAACAGATCCTCCCTCAACGCTGGAATCACTCCGGAGCGCCGCGCGCGTTCGAAGAGGACCTCGACGGCACGCCGGCCCTCCCGTCCCAGATCGACCGAGTACTCATTCACGTAGAGGTCGATGTGCTTGTACATCACCTCGTCGCTCATTGCCTGCGCGTTGGCCCGCACGAACGGGAGGCTTGCCGTCCTGTTGGCAAACGCGTATTCGACGCTGCGGCGCATCACGCGATTGACGCGCTGCCTGACAACATCGGGCAGCCTGCGATTGATGACGATCCCGCCAAGAGGAATCGCAGCACCAGTCTCCGACTCCCAGAACTCCCCGAGGTCGATGATCTTCCTGAGGCCACGGTCCGCGTAGGTGAACCGGTTCTCGTGAATGATGAGACCCGCGTCGAACCTGCCCTCGAGCACGCCATCCTCTATATCGGAGAACAGGCATTCGGTTTTGTTCGTCGCCAGTGGAAACGCAAGGCTCAATAGAAAGTTGGCGGTCGTGAACTTGCCGGGAATGGCGATTCGCAGATTCCCCGATGCCACCTCGTCGAAGGAGATCGCGCGCCTGGCGATCAGCAGCGGACCGCAGTTCCGGCCAAGCGCACTGCCTGCGTCGAGCAGCACGTAGTCATCGGCGCAGTACGCGTAGGCATGGAAGCTCAATTTCGTGATGTCCGTGTCGCCAGCAAATGCCGAGGCGTTCAATGCCTCGATGTCTGCCATGCGCACGGAGAAATCGATCCCTTCGCAATCGATGCGCCCGTGCACCATCGCGTCGAACATGAAGCAGTCGTTCGGACACGGAGAGAATCCGAGTGTGAGCGTCATGATTCGAGAATCCGCCGCGCCACGAGCGTCAGTTCCGCAATCGCTTCATTCAGCTTCCACGCCGACCGGTTGCGCCGCTCGACGATATTGGAGACGGCGCGCACCTGGGCGAATGGCACGCCGTGAATCAGGCAGGCGTACATGAACGCAGCTCCTTCCATGGATTCGACATCGGGGTTGAAGCGCTCAGCCACGCGCGCAATCGACGCGTCGTTCCCGTGCACGGTGCTCACTGTGACGCCGTCTACGTTCGAAAGATCAGCCAGTGCAGCAAACGTCGGTGGCGACGCATTGACCAGCCTGCCGCCCCTGAACGGAAACTCGTCGTCGCCCAGCAGGTTCATCTGCTGAATCGTCAGGAAGGCATCACCGTCCTCGGCACCGAGCTCGACCAGACGGTCCGAGACAACATGTACGACCGACCCTGGCGTGAACGCGGTCTTGAAGCTGCCGCACACGCCCACGTTCAGGGCCGCATCGAACTGTTCGGCACACAGGGCGCGCGAGCACCACGACGATGTGGCGACCATGCCGACGCCCGTGATGAGCACATCAATCTCGTGACCGGCTCCGATATATCGAGTGGATCTCGGCCCGGTATCGGCCACACGACTGAGCCCTGCGACAAATGGGTCCACTTCGGCCGATGTGGCCGCGACCACCAGAACGCGCACGGCTGTTTAGGTTACTTCTTATCCTTCGCCTTGTCGGCGAGCCAGCGGAAGAGAGAACTGAAGTCGGCCGCGGGGGCGCGGAATTCCTGTGGCGTGATCTGCTCGAGGATCTGGCGATGGGTGGGCGCACCGTACGGCGCAGGACCGGTCATGAGGTTCGGTTCAGGAGCCCACAACTCGATGCGGGGGGCGCGGCCGTAAACGTCGACAAAGAAACTGAGGTTCAGGCTGTCCTGGTTTTCCCGAACCGTCGCTTGCTGGAGCTGCCGCTGAATCCGCTCGAGATTCACGGGCAGCTTGTCCACGTCGACGTTCTGCTGCGCCGCCGCAGGAACGGCCAATATGGATGAGAGAAACGCCGCGAGTGCGATGTGGCGGCAGTTCATATACTTTTGGACGAGCGGCCTATCTTACTGGTTTTCCTTCCATTCTTCGTACCAAGCCATCTGGATAGCCTCGAGCTTCGGTTCATTCGATGCTTTCGGGTCATCGTCGAAACCGTCGAGCCCCATGACCTTCTCACGCAGGTCTGTAAACCGGACCGTGAGCGGGTCAACCGATGGAAACTTTTCAAAGAGGGCAATCCCAACGTCCTCGGAGGAGGTCCATTTCATGGCTGCGCTCCGTTTTGCCGTTCTTTCTCATCCGACTTGCCCAGTTGGATGCCGCCGCCCTCCTGCACATAGTTGCGCGTATACATCGGGAACTCGACGACGACATCTCCCTTGATCACCGCCTGGCAGCCCAGCCTGGAGCTGGTCGTCAGATCCCAGGCGGTGTCGAGCCGGTCAAGCTCGTTGTCCTGTTCCTCGCTCAGGTTCTCCATCCCCTTGCGGACGATGAGATGACACGTCGTGCAGGCGCAACTGCCGCCGCAGGCGTGCTCGAGTGGGATGCCGAAGTTCATCGCCACGTCGAGAAACGATTCGGGAAGGCCATGGTGTTGATATTCGAGCTTCCCGTGCTCGAACTCCACGGTTGTTTCCTTGCCATCCTTGATGAAAGTGACTTTGGGCATCTCAGACGTCTTTCACATTCTTCCCGGCCAGTGCCTCGCGGACGCCCCGGTTCATCATGACCTCCGCCAGATGCTGCGTGGCGTGATTGAGGTCGTGTGTCCGATCGCGGATCGCATCCCGATCGGTGCCGGCCATGGCCTGTTTCAGCATGGCCAGCGCGGACTCGATGCGCTCCCGCTCGCCTGACTGCAAGTCAGCGGCAGCGATCTCGGCAAAGTCCGGACGGCGCAGCGACTTCTCGGTCGCGTGAATCACCGTCTCAGCCTCGTTCTTCGCCTCGATGAGCAATCGAGCATCGATATCAGCCTGCGCATGCTCGAACGACTCGATCAGCATGTGTTCCACTTCCTGATCGGTCAGACCATACGAGGGCTTTACTTCGATCGTCTGCTCGATACTGGTGCGCAGCTCGGACGCCGCGACACTCAGGATTCCGTTGGCGTCGATCTGGAACCTCACCTCGATGCGCGGCAGACCCGCCGGCATCGGCGGGATGCCTCGCAGCTTGAAGCGGGCGAGCGAACGGCAATCCGCGGCCAGCTCGCGTTCTCCTTGCAGCACGTGGATATCGACCGACGTCTGGTTGTCAACCCCGGTCGTAAACATCTCGCGCCCGCTCGCCGGAATCGTCGAGTTGCGCAGGATGATCTTCGAGACCACGCCACCCATCGTTTCGATGCCGAGGCTGAGCGGGGTCACATCGAGCAGCAGCATCTCGCGGCGGCCGCTGATCAGGATGTCGGCCTGCACTGCGGCACCAAGCGCCACGACTTCATCCGGGTTCAGCTCGCTGTGCGGCGTCCGGCCGAACAACTCCGAGACGATGCGGCGAACGAGCGGCACTCGTGTGGACCCGCCGACCAGGACCGCCTCGTCCACCTCGCTTGGCTCGAGCCCGGCGTCGGCAAGTGCCTGACGAACAGGTTGAATCGTTCGCTCGACGAGCGGGCGAATCAGCTGCTCGAACTCCGCGCGGGTGATACTCCGGCGGTAGCCCAGGGTTTCGACGCGAATCTCGGTTTCCTCGAAATCCGTGAGATCGAGCTTGGCCTCGATGACCGCCTTCCGAATAGCCTGGATCTCATCGGCGGGTCTGGAGAACAAGACCCGCCCTGCGGTTGTCGAGTCAACAGCTCGGGACGGGTCCTGTTCTGTGGACCCGTCACTGCCGATCTCGCGAAGCACGACCTCTACGAGCAGGCGATCGATGTCGTCACCACCGAGATGTGTATCGCCGTTGGTCGACAACACCTGGAAGACACCATCCTCGACCTTGAGGATCGAGATGTCGAACGTGCCGCCGCCCAGGTCGTAGACCGCGATGATGCCGCGGTCGCGCCGATCGAGCCCGTAGGCGAGCGATGCCGCCGTCGGCTCGTTCACGATGCGAAGCACCTCGAGCCCGGCAAGACGGCCAGCATCGCGCGTCGCCGTCCGCTGCGCATCGTTGAAGTACGCCGGCACCGTAATGACGGCGCGATCCACCTCGAAGTCGAACTCGCCCTGCTCGCGGAAATGGTCTTCCGCGCGCTGCCTCAGCTCGCGCAGGACGAAGGCGGAGATCTCGGGCGGGGTGAACTCGCGATCGTCCAGCCCGATTCGAATAACGCCGCCCGGCTCGCCACCGATCTTGAACGGGAGGAGCGCGGCTTCGTCGCGAACATCGTCGATGCCGCGGCCCATGAAGCGTTTCACGGAGTACACGCTTCGTGACGGCGCGGTCAGCAGGCGACGCTGCGCTTCGCGCCCGACAAAGAACGTTCCGTCGTCACCGAGCGAGACGACCGACGGTACCAGCGCGTCGCCGGACGCGTCGCGGATCACGTGCGGCACGCCGTCGCGCACGTATGCGACGAGGCTGTTCGTCGTCCCGAGGTCGATTCCTACGACTTTACCCACGGCTCTCGGCTTTCGGCTCCAGGCTCTGGGCCTCGCGATCGATCGAGGCCAACAAGTTATTGATGTAATTGCGTTCCAGGAGACGTTCGCGCAGCGCGTCGAGCGTTGCGCGTCGGTCCGCGGCGGCTCCTTCCGCCTGCTGGTCCCATCGCGCGCTCAGCGCTTCGACTTCGCGTTCGTGTTCCTCGCGCTTCAAGTCGATCGGCTTGCGAGCGGACTCGAGCCGCTCCCTCAACGCCGCCGGATCGGCGCCAGACTCACGCGACTCGCGAATCTCATCGAGCTGTTCGTTCAACTCGAACACTTCTTCGAGCAACGAAGGCGGAACTTTCGCGGTTCCATCCTCCGACTTCGCCGGCGGCAGGCCCTCAACGGCGAGCAGGTGCTCGATCCGCGAGATCGGGTTGCGCAGTGCGCGATACGCGTCGTTCAGGTACGACGAGCGCTCCAGGCTCGCGAGCCGCTCGGTTGGCGACGCGTTGTAGAAGTAGTCCGGGTGGAACTGCCGGCTCAGATCGCGAAAGCGTCGCTCGAGCTGCGCCTGGTCGATGACCAGCCGCCGCGGCATTCCCAGGAACGAGAAGAAGTCGCCATGCCGCCCAAGCGCGAGGATCCGGCTGCACTGCGGGCAGAAATGCTCGTCCACCGGGGCGCCGGCACCGCAGTTCCGGCATTCCAGTGTCGACACGTGACGCGCAGGAATCGGATCGGGAGTCATGAGGCACTATGCAGCGGGCAGTTCACAGCAGGGAGTCCACAGTCATCGTCCTGATTCGAGCTCCGGCGGAAGATTCATGGAACCCGCCGCCCGCTGTGAACTGCCTACGGTCTGCTACGCCTACGCACCGAACGAGCTGCCACAGCCGCAGGTCTGCTTCGCATTCGGGTTGTTGAAGACGAAGCCCTTGGTCAGGAGCGCAGTGTCGTAGTCGAGCGTCGTTCCCTTGAGAAACAAGTAACTCTTCTTGTCCACGAAGATCTTCGCGCCATGATCCTCGAAGACCTCGTCACCGAGACGCGGCTGCCGCTCCCACGCAAACGTATAGCTCAGGCCGGAACAGCCGCCGCCTTTCACGCCCACACGAAGACCGCCATCGTTGATGCCCTGCTTGGCCATCAGCGACTGAATCTTGCGTGCGGCGGTCTCGGAAATCTGAATCATCTCGTTATGCGTTCGGCTGGGCGTGTGTGGCCGTTGCCGGAACGCCCTTGTCCTTGTCCTGCTTGCTCTTGTAGTCGGCGATCGCTGCCTTGATCGCGTCCTCGGCAAGCACCGAGCAGTGAATCTTCACCGGCGGCAGCGACAGCTCGGCGACGATATCCGTGTTCTTGATCGCCAGCGCCTGATCGACGGTCTTCCCCTTCAGCCATTCAGTCGCGAGGCTGGAGCTGGCGATCGCCGAGCCGCATCCGAACGTCTTGAACTTCGCGTCGTCGATGATCCCGGTCTCCGGGTTCACCATCACCTGCAGCTTCATGACGTCGCCGCACTCCGGCGCGCCAACGAGCCCGGTGCCGACGTTGGTGCTGTCCTTGGGAAGCGACCCGACGTTGCGCGGGTTCTCGTAGTGGTCGATCACCTTGTTTGAGTAAGCCATTTCTCTCTCCTGTGGCTTTTGGCTCTCGGCTCTAGGCTTTGGGCTGCAACGCCCTCCTGCCTGAAGCCCAGAGCCCAGAGCCTAAAGCCTAGTGGGTCACCCACTGCATCTTCGAAAGGTCCACGCCTTCCTTTACCATCTCGTAGAGCGGCGACATCTCGCGCAGCCGCTGCACCACGTTCGTCAGCTTGTCGATCACGTAATCGACTTCCTCTTCCGTCGTCCAGCGGCCGAGGCCGAAACGAATGGACGAGTGCGCAAGGTCGTCACCAGCGCCCAATGCCTTCAGTACGTAAGACGGCTCCAGGCTCGCCGAGGTGCACGCGGAACCGGATGAGACGGCCACGTCGTTGATGCCCATGAGCAGCGACTCACCCTCGACATACGCGAAGCTGATGTTGAGGCTGTGTGGCAGCCGGTGCTCCATCGAGCCGTTGACGTAGAGCTCGTCGAGGTTCTTGTGAAGCCCCGCGTTCAGGCGATCGCGCAGCTTGCTGAGGCGCTCCGTGTCGGCCGCCATCTCCAGCCGGCACAACTCGGCCGCCTTGCCCAGGCCAACGATGCCGGGGACGTTGAGCGTGCCTGATCGCATGCCGCGTTCGTGACCGCCGCCGCTGATTTGCTCTGACAGCAACACGCGCGGGTTGCGACGCCTCACATACAGCGCACCCACACCCTTCGGGCCGTACATCTTGTGTGCGCTGAGCGACAGCAGATCGACCTTCAGGTCGTTCACGCTGACGGGCACCTTGCCCACGGCCTGAACGGCGTCGGTGTGGAACAGGATCCCCTTCGCCTTCGCGATCGCGCCAATCTCGGCGATCGGCTGCACGACGCCGATCTCGTTGTTGGCAGTCATGATCGTGATGAGAATCGTCTTGTCGGTGATTGCTGCGCGCAACTCGTCCAGACTGACGCGGCCGTCCTTCTGCACCGGCAGATAGGTCACGCGCATTCCCTGCTTCTCGAGCTTCTTGCACGTATCGATGACGGCCTTGTGCTCGGTGACACAGGTGATGATGTGGTTGCCCTTTTCGCGGTACATCTCCGCGACACCCTTGATCGCCAGGTTGTTCGATTCAGTCGCGCCGCTCGTGAAGATCACTTCCTTCGCGGTGGCGCCAATCAGGTCGGCGACCTGCTTGCGCGCGTTCTCCACGGCTTCCTCGGCTTCCCAGCCGAAGGCGTGATTGCGGCTCGCGGCGTTGCCGAACTGTTGGGTGAAGTACGGGAGCATCGCCTCGACCACGCGCGGGTCGACCGGCGTAGTGGCGTGGTAATCCAAGTAAATCGGCAGTTTCATCGTCATCCCTGTCGCGGGCCATGGCCCGCGCTCACTGATACTCCGCTCCTGCGCACAACAGCCAGTTCGGCCGGCGCGGGCTCATTTTCCTGTGCCATCTCCGCAAGACTGACCGTGCCCAGCGTGGCGACGATCCGTTCGCGAATCTGCCAGAGCGGTCCACGCACGTTGCACTTGCTGTACTGCTCGCAATCGTGCTTCTCCGTCGAGCATGCGGTGACGGTGAACGGACCATCGATCGCCTGGATGATGTCCGCCACGCTGATCGAACCGGAGGGTCGGCTCAGCATGTAGCCACCGCGTGTGCCCTGCGTCGACACCAGCAGCCCCGTTCGAACGAGCCGCTGGAGAACCTTCGCCATCAACTCGATGGGGATGTCGTAGCGTTCGGCAATGTCGCGGGCGCTCGTCGATGCGGATGGGCTGCCTTGCTTCCGCGCAAGGTGATTCATCGCAATAAGCGCGTAATCAGCCTTTTTCGACAACCTCAGCATATTGTTCAGCCAAGTCCGACCGCTCTAGTCGGTATTTTAAGTCGCCGGGCTAACTCCGTCAATAACGGTCGGAATTAGCCGCAAGCGCCCGTTTTCCGGCACGCACTCAGTACTTCGGCTGCGACGGATCGACCTTGTCGATCCACTCGAGGATCCCGCCCTTCAGGTTCTTGACGTTGGTGAACCCAACGGTCTTCAGGAAATCCATCGCCTTCGCGCTGCGGCCGCCCATCTTGCACTGCGCGACGATCTCGCGATCGCGCGGAAGCTCCTGGTATCGTCTCGGAAGCTCGCCAAGCGGAATGAGCGTCGAACCCGGGATGCGATTGATCTGATACTCGTTCGGTTCGCGCACGTCGAGGATGAAGGGCGTCTCTCCGGCATCCAGCTTCTTCTTCAGTTCAACCGGCGTGATCTCCCAATCGTTCACAGCGCCTCCAGTGTTGTGTGTTGCCTGGGCAGGCACGACGCCACAGAACTGGTCGTAGTCGATCAGCTTCGTGACCGTCGGATTCGTCCCGCACACCGGGCAATCCGGATCCTTCTTCAACTTCAGCTCACGGAACTTCATCTTCAGCGCGTCATAGATCAGGAAGCGACCGATGAGCGGCTCGCCGATACCGGTGACCAACTTGATCGACTCGGTGGCCTGGATCACACCGATGATGCCGGGCAGCACGCCGAGCACTCCACCCTCCGCGCAGCTCGGAACCAGCCCCGGCGGTGGCGGCTCCGGATAGAGGCAGCGGTAGCACGGGCCTTCCTTCGTCGCAAAGACCGATGCCTGGCCTTCGAAGCGAAAGATGCTGCCGTACGCATTGGGGATACCCGACAGCACGCACGCATCGTTCACGAGGTATCGCGTCGGGAAGTTGTCGGTGCCATCGAGGATGACGTCGTAGCCCTGGAAGAGACGCATTGCATTCTCGGACGAGAGTGCCTCTTCGTAGGTATCGACCTGGACGTGGGGATTCAGCGCAACAATCTTGTCCTTCGCTGAGTCGAGCTTCGTCCGCCCCACATCGTTGGTCGTGTGCAGCAACTGCCGCTGCAAGTTGCTGAAGTCAACGACATCGAAGTCGACAATGCCGAGGCGACCGATGCCCGCGGCGGCAAGATACATCGCGGCGGGTGAACCGAGCCCGCCGGCGCCAATGCACAACACGCTGGACTGTTTCAGCTTGCGCTGACCGTCCATGCCCATCTCCGGCATGATCAGATGCCGGCTGTAACGCTTGATTTCCTCCGGAGAGAGATCGGTCTCGGGCGGCGCTGCGGTCGTAGGTGCGCCACCCGCCACCGACGGAACGATGCTCAGCGTGTCGCCGGCCTTGACCGGCGTCGCTTCACGCTGCAGGTAGCGGATGTCTTCGTCGTTCAGATACACGTTCACGAAGTTCCGCAGCTTGCCGTTGTCACCATAGAGATGCTTGCGCAGTCCTTCGTAGCGCGTGGTGAGGTCTGCCAGCAGCTCACCGACTGTGGCGCCGCTGACTTCCACGGCCTCCTTCTTGTCGGTGAACGGGCGAAGCGGCGTCGGAATGTTAATTGTGTTCGGCATAGGTCAGGCGTTCCGGATCGAAAGCTGAACGGTCCTCACGAAGCCGCCAGGAGGTCATGGCCTCCGGCTTCCCCGCACGGACGGAAACGATGATGTACGAAAAGAACGGCCACGCGTGATCCAAATCGTACTGCGATGGCCGCGCCGGGTGATCGGGATGCGAATGGTAGAAGCCCAGTAAATCGGCGCGCAGTTCCGAAGCCCGTCGCTCGGCAGCCGTGTAGTCCTGCGGCCGCACGAGGAACCGCCGGCGCGGGCCTTCATCGGTCGTGTTAGACAACGCAAGAGTCGCCGTCACGACCCCATGACGTCCGTAGAGCGCACCGCAGCACTCATTCGGATACGTCTCAGCGCCATGCGCGCGAATGGCCCCCTCAACGTGCGGCGGAACATTCAGCGTCGGCATCGTGCTCTCGTCCCAGAAGCGCTCTGAGAGGTACTTCTCTCCTCCGTCGCAAAAGACAACGACGATGACCGCGTCTGACGTGGCGCGCGCAACCCGAAGCGCACCGGCGAGATTCGCGCCGCTCGAGATGCCGACGAACAGGCCCTCCTGCGCGAGACGTCGTGTCAGTTCGTGAGCCTCCTCGGTGCTGACGCCAAGGTCCTCGTCGGCGAGCGCCGGGTCGTAGATGCCGGGCACGATGGCCGTCTCCATGTGCTTGAGACCTTCAAGGCCGTGCAACGGCGAATCGGGCTGAACCGAGATCAGACGAATAGACTGATTGACCTCGCGAAGCCTGCGGCCGACGCCCACAAACGTCCCGCTGGTGCCGAGGCCGGCGACGAAGTGCGTCAGGCGGCCACCGGTCTGCTCGAGAATCTCCGGCGCGGTAGTGTCGTAGTGCGCTCGCCAGTTTCCCGGGTTGTTGTACTGGTCGGCGTAGAAGTAGCCATCCGGGTCGGCCGCATACAACGCCTTCGCGCGCAGGATCGCGCCGTCGGAACCCTGCATCGGGTCGGTGAAGATGATCTCGGCGCCGAAGGCCCGCAGGATCCGCTTCCTCTCCGGTGTGACGTTGTCGGGAACGCACAGCCTGACCCGGTAGCCGCGAGCCGCGCCGATCATGGCGTAAGCAATGCCGGTGTTTCCCGAAGTCGCATCGAGGATCACCTTGTCGTGCGTCAGCGCGCCCGAACGTTCACCGTCGGCAATCATGCGGGCGGCCGGGCGGTCCTTCACCGATCCCCCAGGATTCCGCCACTCTGCCTTTGCGTACAGCTCAACATTACGCAGTCCCGCCTCGAAGTTCGTGAGGCGGATAAGAGGGGTATTCCCGATCAGGTCAACGACAGAAGCGGCCGTTCGCAGCGGGCCGGAAGTGGCAACCGACATATCCGACTGGTCTAGTCCGAAATTATAACGGGCTCTGGACTCTGGACTCTAGTCTCTGGGTCCGCCGGAGCAGAGCCCAAAGCCGAGAGCCCAAGCCGAGAGCCAAGAGCCGAAAGTCTTACTTTGCCGGCCGCCCCTCGGTATCGCGGGTCTCGATGGCGCCCAGATTCAGCTTCTTCAGCTGCGCTTCGATCTTCGCCTTGTCCCCGACCGCCACCACGACCATCGCCCCCGGGTTGAGGTACTTCTTGGCGACGCTCAGGGTCTGATCCGGCGTGACGGCGTTCACCTGCTCAGCGTAGCGCGTGTAGTAGTCGAGGCCGAGGTCGTAGATGAACACGTTCGAGAAGTTGCTCACCGCATTCGCGCTCGACTCGAACGCCCCCGGCAGCGAGTTGGACAGAGAGTCTTTCGCTTTCTTCAACTCGTCTTCCGATACAGGACGTTCGACCATCCCGCGGACTTCCTTGAAGATCTCGGTCACCGCAGGTCCGGTCACATCCGTACGAACGCCGGACGCCACCTGAAATGGCCCGGCCGCGCGACGGAACGCGAACTGCGAGGACGCGCCGTAGGTGTAGCCGTGCTGTTCACGCAGGTTCATGTTGATGCGGCTCGAGAAGAGACCTCCGAGGGCGAGATTCATCACCTGCAGCGGCCGGAAGTCCGGCGACGACCGCGGCGCTCCAATACTGGCCACGCGGACCTGCGTCTGCGGACTGCCCGGCTTGTCCACGACAACCACGCGCGCCGCCGTCGTCGTTGGCGCACCGAGTGCTGGTTGTACCGGTGACCCCGACTGCCAGGCGCCAAACGACTTCTCCGCCAGCGCACGCAGTTCGTCCATCGAGATGTCACCGGCGACGACGAGCGCGGCGTTGTTCGGCACGAAGTTCTGTTTCCAGAATGCCGCCATGTCGTCCCGTGTCATCGCCTTGACCGACGCCTCGGTGCCGACCTCGCTGTATCCGTACGGATGCTTCGGACCATAGAGGACCGCAGCAGTGACCTGTGCCGCGACCTGCGCGGGATTGTCGCGCTGCTGAATCAGGCCGGCGAGCCGACTGGCGCGCTGGCGTTCGATCTCTTCCGCGGGAAACGACGGATTGAGGACCACATCCGAGAGGATGTCGAGCGTCGCCGGGAAATTCTTCGTCAGCGATCGCGCCGAGATCGTGGACGCGTCCATCGAGCTGCTGGTGCCGAGCGACGCTCCGAGCCTCGAGACATCGTCCGCAATCTGGAGCGCGCTGCGCTTTGCCGTGCCCTCGTCGAGCATTGCCGCAACGAAGTTGGCCATGCCCGGTTTATCGAGAGGATTCGCGTCGCTGCCGGTCCGCAGCACCAGGTTGGACGCCACGATCGGCAGGCCGCGGCGCTCGCTGAGAATGAGCGTGAGTCCATTCGCAAGCTTGGCAGAGACCGGCGTCGCCAGTTGCAGCGGACGCGCCGCGCCAGCGCGCGGGACCTGATTGCGCCACGGCTCGTCTGGATTGATCGACTCGCCTCCGCTCTGCGCTGCGGCGACCGCTGGAGGTGTCGCGACCTGCGCCGCCGCTTCGGGTTCACCCTGAACGACGTGCATCACCACCCGCGCGTTGTCGGCCAGCTGCTCCTTGGCAAAAGCCTGAACGGACGCCGCAGTGACAGCGCGATACCGCTCGATGTCCTTCGCCAGGTAATCCGGTGTGTCCAGATAGTGGTTGTAAGAGTTGAGCCGATCGGCCACACCACCGAAGCCGCCGAGCCGTTCGAGGCCGCCGATGATGTTCGTCTCGATCGTATTGCGCGCCTGTTCGACCTCGCGCGCTTCGACCGGGTTCGTGCGGAACGCCGCCAGCTCCTCTTCGATCGCCTTCTCGAGTTCCGCGACGGTGTGCCCGGGCCGCGCCGTCGCTTCGATCTGAAAGATCGATCCGAGGATCAGCGAGTACTGCTGCGCCGAGACCGTCTGCGCAATTTGTCGTTCGTAGACGAGTCTCTTGTACAGGCGGCTCGATCGCCCGCCGCCCAGGATGTTCGAGGCCACGTCGGCATCGGCGTCGCCGGGCTTGAAAATCGGCGAGGTCACCCACGCCATGTAGACGCGCGGGAGCTCGACGCGCGCGTTCACCACCTTGCGGCGCTCCGAGGTGATCTTCGGCGTCTCCGCCTTGATTGGCGGCACGTCGGCACCGCGCTTCAGCGTGCCGAAATATTTCTCGACCAGCGCCTTGGCGTTCGCCGGGTCGAAGTCGCCAACAATGGCAAGGCTGGCGTTGTTCGGCGAGTAGTACTGCCTGAAGAAGCGCCGGACATCATCGAGCTTCACTGCCTGGATGTCCTCGTGCGATCCGATGACGTTCCCGTAGTACGGGTGTCCCTTCGGGAACAGCGTCTGCACCAATGCTTCTTCGGCGAGCCCATAGGGCTGGTTCTCCACGCTCTGACGCCGTTCGTTACGCACGACATCCTGCTGGTTGGACAGCGCGGCCTGGTCGACGACGTCGAGCAGATAGCCCATGCGATCGGATTCCAGCCACAAGGCCAGCTCCAACTGGTTGGTCGGAACCGTCTGGAAGTAGTTCGTGCGGTCATAGTCAGTCGTGCCATTGATGTCGCTGGCGCCGGCCGCCTCGAGCAGCTTGAAGTGAGAGTCAGCGGGAACGTGCTTCGAGCTCTGGAACATCATGTGCTCGAAGAGATGCGCGAACCCGGTGCGCCCGGGCTCTTCGTTGGCGGGTCCCACGTGGTACCAGAGATTCACCGCCACCATGGGCACGCGCGCATCCCGGCTCAGGATCACATCGAGCCCGTTCGGCAACGTGTACTTCTCGAACGCGATGCGCGGGATGTCGGCAGCCGTCGACGACTGCGTGTCGCTCCTCTGCCCAACGCAGCTGGTCAGACCAGCCACGGCCAGCATGAGGACAAGGAGGAAGCTCAGGTAAGTCTTATTCAGCATGATGTCTGTTCCGGCCGGCGTTCAGCCGCGTCCGTTCTTATTCGTTCTGGCTCTGATTGGTGAGGTTTCGAGACTCGCCCACAAGTACCAACACGCGACTGATCGATACGGCCGCCACGTTTCGCCGATTCGCGTCAGGCGTTCGGGCGACGGCACAGTGCGAAGCTTATACGCTCTTTGGACGGCCTTGACGATACCGAGGTCTCCGACCGGCAGAACGTCGGGACGATGGAGACGAAACATGAGGAACATCTCGGCCGTCCAGCGTCCGATGCCCTTCACGCTCGTCAGCGCTACGATCACCTCATCGTCTGACAGCAAAGGGAGCGAATCGAGTTGGAGAGACCCGTCAAGGATTCGGGCGCACAGATCGCGAATGTACTTGAGCTTCTGCGGGCTGATGCCGACCGCGCGCAGCTGCTCGTCGGACGCCCTGGCGACTGCCGCCGGAGTCGGACTACCGCCGAAGATCGCGGAGAAGCGACCCTCAATCGTTTTCGCCGCCTTGCTCGACAACTGTTGCGCGATGATCGCCTGCAGCAGCGCATGGAACGGATCCGCGCGCGCGACCGACGCGAGGCCACACTCGCCATGCTGGCGGATGAGCGCCGCAATGATCGGGTCGCGCCGCATCAGTGCCCGACGCGCACGGGCGTAGTCGGTCGAGGTCATCTCGAAGGCGGATTGTACCCGGCCTTCACTTCAGCGCGGCGGTCACGCTGACGCGTGCCCGGATCTCCATCTGACCAGCCGCGATCGGCGGTGCGGCG
>JALDXQ010000108.1:0-25091 GCA_032156805.1 Acidobacteriota bacterium | reverse complement strand
GCCGAAGGCCGTCGACCCACCGCCGGAGGAAGGGACTCAGCGTCTTCGCGTCTCCGCGGCGATCAGTGTCTCCATACTCTCCGCAACCTCGACTAGTCACCATCCGACGAATACGCACTGGCAGGACGATCACTTCGTGATGATGTCGCGATGCATCGGCGCGAGCAGTGCGAGCATCCGGTTCTGCACGGGGAACGGAATCTTCTTCGCGTCCATCGACTGCTGCAGCACTTCCACGAGCGCATTGAAGTGGCTGGTGCGGACGCCCATCCCCTCGTGCGCCGCCTTCATGTCTCTGCCACCGTATTGGCACGGCCCGCCCGAGAGCGCGCAGAGTTGATCCGTCAGCTGTGCCTTGAGGTTGTCGAGATCGGCGCGTTCGAAGAATGGCTTGGTCCGCGAATCGACGACCAGTCGAGCAACGAAGTCGTCCATGAGCGCCGCGAGACCGGTCTTTCCGCCGAACGCGTTGTAGAGGTCATCGTCGGCTGCGGCGACGCGGCCGAGCTGCACGTTGCCGAGCAGGCACACGAGGAGCGAAGTAAGGAGAAGACGTTTCATGATCGTGGCTCCTGGGAAATCGATGGTTAGAAGCTGACCTGACCGGACAGGTAGAAGCCGGACTGCGTGCGCGACTGAATGGCCGGGACGATCTTCCCGAGGCCGACGTAAGCCGCGGTCACCGAGATGTTCTTCGTCGGCGCGTAGGCGATGAACATGTCGTGCCAGTCGTCTTCTTTGAGCCCGGCGCCGAGAATCGACGGGTTCAGGTTGTCCGGTTTCATGCGGTACTCGCCGCCAACCGCGAGGTCTTTGCGCAAGAGGATGGCGATGGATCCTTCGGCCATCGGACGATAGTCGTCCTGGGCGGTTCCGCCGAATCCGAGCAGGCCGTTCTGATTGGCCTTGGTCAGGCGGAGCGTGCCGTTGACGAGGAAGCTGCGAGCCAGGAACAGCTTGGTCGCGCTGACGTAGAAGTCTGCGCCACGGTCGTCGGCACCCAGCGCCGTCAAGGTCGGCGCCAATCCGCCGGCGTCGAGATCCTTGTAGAGGACGCCCGCGGCCATCTGCGGCAGCCACGTGTCCTGGTTCAGGATGGCGTTGCCGAACAACTTCACCTTGACGCCGTAGATGTTCTGCTTCAGGTGCAGATTGGGCAACCCGAGCGCAGTGCCGGTTGCCATGGTGTCGAAGTCCTGCCGCGCAAACGACAGCTCCACGCGGTCCCGGATGCCGACCGTGCCACCAGCAGTGCCGAGTTGGTAGTCCTTGGACTTCACGACGGTGCCGAATGGTGCGGCACCTACCTGGTCGGCGGTTGCGTTGGAACCAATCACCGCCCACGGCGTCAAGCCGCCGCCTGCGACTCCGTCCACGGTGTTGACGCCACCGGTGAGCCGCAGCTTCCCGGTCTCTCCAATCTGCGCTGCCGCAGTGGAGGCCAGCGTCATGAAGAACAGCGCGGAAATCCACGCTGCGCGTCGAATCGATCTGTCCATGAGCCCTCCTCGGCGAATATGGCGTGTCGCGCTCATCTCACTGATAGGCACTACGAGGAGGGTTGGGAATCGGATTGCCCGCCAACTCCGTTGCGGTGTCGTTAGGTGGGGCGAGCCTCTTGACTATATCAATGATTGATATATTATCCGCGGAGTGAGACAGCTATCGCCCGCGCTGACGGCAGCCGAATTCCAGGTGCTCGTTGCCCTCGCTGACGGCGAGAAGCATGGCTACGCCATCGGAAAGGAGGTCGAAGCACGCACCGACGGCCAGGTGCAGCTGCGCGCGGCGACCCTCTACACGGTCATCAAGCGGCTTCTCGAAAACGGCTTCATCGACGAAGACGCGGCGCGCCCCGCTCCCGAGCTCGACGACGAGCGCCGCAGGTACTATCGCCTCACGGCTCGCGGTCGAAAGGCGGCTGAGGCCGAAGCGCTGCGCCTCGAGGCGACCGCAAAGCAGGCCCGCGCGAAGTTGCGGCTGCGAAAGGCATGAGCCATGAGTTGGCACGACCGCACGTTCAAGGCGTTGATGCGTCTGCTGCCTGCGGAGTTCCGCGGCGACTACGAGCGCGAGATGGCGGCGACCTTTCGGGCCGAGCGCCGGTCCGCTGACGGAGCCGGCAGTCTCACGCGCATCTGGCTCGCGACCATTGCGGATGTCTTCCGCACGGCCCCCGCAGAGCATCTCGACATCCTTCGGCGCGACCTCGCGTACGCCTTTCGCATGCTGGCGCGGCGACCGGTGCTGACGCTCACCGCGGTCCTCACGCTGGCGCTCGGCGTCGGAGCCAATACCGCGATCTTTTCCGTGGTGAACGGCGTGCTCTTTGCGCCGTTCGACTACCGCAACGCCGACGACCTCGTGCTGATCGAGGAGCAACGCGCGGGAAGGGATCCGGGAATGACCGGATACCTGACATTTGCCGATCTCCGCGACCAGAACGTGACGCTCGAGTCCACGGCGGCGCTCGCCGGATGGACCGCGACGCTGACCGGCGACGGCAGGGATGCCGAACTCGTCGTTGGTGCACGCGTCACGTGGCAGTACTTCCAGACCGTCGGCCTCACACCAGCGATCGGCCGCGACTTCGAGCAAGCCGAGGATCGTCCCGGGCGCAGCGGTGTGGTGATCATCAGCGACTCACTCTGGCGGCGGCGCTACGGTGCGGATCCGAACATCGTCGGCCGGCAGGTCACCATCAATCAGCAGAACGTCACAGTCGCGGGCGTGCTCCCACCGGGAACGAGCGACATCATTGCGACGCGCAACAATGCTGGCATCGAGATCTGGACGTTGCTGGGCTACGCGGAACAGGTGAACCCGGCCTGCCGTACCTGCCGCCACATCCTGGTGGCGGCGCGCCTGAAGGACGGCGTCACACGAGCCGAAGCCGAAGCCGACCTCGCGCGCATCTTTCAATCACTTGCGACGCGATTCCCGACCGAGTACGACCGGCCGCGCCCCGTGGTCACGGCGCTGCGCGACTCTGTGCTTGGACCCGTGAAGACGCCGCTCTACCTGCTCTGGGGCGCGGTGGCGCTGCTGCTGTTCATTGCGTGCACGAACATTGCGAACCTGCTCCTGATTCGAGCCAGTGAACGTGAAGAGGAAATCGCGGTGCGGTCCGCGCTCGGCGTGTCCCCGGCGCGCATGCTGCGACAGTTGTTGACGGAGGCCGTCGCGCTCGCGGTGATTGGCGGTGCGGCAGGAGCGGCGGTGGCATTCTGGACGACGGCGCTGCTGGCCACGAATGGACCTGCGGAGATCCCGCGCCTGAGCGAGGTGTCGCCGGATGCGCGCGTGCTGGGATATGCGATCGCGTTGAGCCTCGCGACCGGCGTTCTGTTCGGTCTTGCGCCGGCGCGGATGCTCGTGGCCCGCCCCGACATCGCGGCCATAGGGTCGCGCCGCACGACGTCGGGACCTGGCGCATGGCGCTATCGCGCGTCATTGATTGCCGGAAACGTCGCACTATGCGTGCTGCTGCTCATCGGATCCGGGTTGCTGGTTCGCAGCTTCACGCGGCTGCTGGCCGTCGATGCCGGATTCACGCCGCAGCAACTTCTCACGTTTCACGTCAACTTGATCGGCGACCGCTATCGGCAGCCTGCCGGCATCACCCAGTTCTTCGACGAACTGACCGCGCGACTCGAGGGGATGCCAGGCGTTACGAATGTCAGCGGCTCGTCAATGCTGCCTATCACGGCCGAGATGGCTCAAATGACTGTTCGAATCGAGGGCCGCCCGCTCGAGAACCCCGCTGCCGCGCCGATTGCGGATACTTACGCTGTCCGCCCCGACTATTTCTCGACAATGGGCATCCCTGTTCTCCGGGGACGCGGGCTCGATTCCACGGACGGCGAGCGCGGGTTACCGGTCGCCGTTGTCAGCAAGGCGACGGCGGAGGAGTTGTGGCCCGGCGAGGATCCCATCGGCCGCCGTATTGCCGTCCCCGGCGCACCAAGGAGCCCACTGCGAACCATCGTCGGCATCGTCGGAGACGTCAAACACTACGGCCTGCACATGCCGATGACGAAGCAGGTCTACCTTCCGCATGCCCAGCCGCCATGGCCCATGCCCCTGACGATGGTGGTCCGCACGGCGGGAGGGGTTGATCCGTTGTCGCTCGTGTCCACCGTGCGCGAGCACGTCCGCAGCATCGATCCACTCCAGCCAGTAACGCGCATCCAGACGTTCGACGACATCGTGGCGCAGTCGATGGCGACGCGGCGGTTCACGCTCGTCCTGCTTGCTGCGTTCGCAGGTACCGCGGTGCTGCTGGCGATCGGCGGTCTGTACGGCGCGCTCAGCTACATCGTCAGCCAGCGGCACCGTGATATCGGCGTTCGCGTGGCGTTGGGCGCCAGCGCGCGGGCGATCCGCGGCCTGGTGATCCGGCAGGGGATGAGGCCAGCGATCGTCGGCCTGGGCGTGGGCGTTGTTGCCAGTCTGGCGATCGGTCGCGTCGTCGAGTCGCTGTTGTTCGGCGTCTCGTCCCGCGATCTCACGACCTACGCGACGGTCATCGCGATGATTGTCGCCGGCGCGCTTGCCGCGTGCCTCTTCCCGGCACGTCGTGCGGCGTCGGTCGACGCCGCCGTCACGCTGCGGGCCGAGTAGCGCTGGGGTCCATCGCAGGGTCGGACTCCATCGCGTCTCGATGCCGACTATTCGGCACCGTACCGAAAGATCAGCACCAACTTGTCGAGTACAGTTGGGCTGGCGCATTGAAGGGCTCATTGCGAAATCACTGAAGCGCCGCCACTTAATCCTTCGGCCGCTGTCGCGTGAGATGACGGTATGACGATGGCTTCGTCCGCTCCGTGCGGACCAATGTCTTCGAGCAACGCGTTCTGAGTGGCGAGAGTCGACACACCCAGTTTCTGAGAGTGCTTTTGCCTTTTGTCGGCGCCGTGGTGGTCGGGATCGCACTGGCCCCTGGAGTGGCCGTCACGCCATCCAGCGCGGAACCGCCGCCTGGTTCTACGCCGGCCTGTGCGCAGCGCGTCTACGCACGCCTCTTCTTCGGCCTCGAGGGTCCTCGCGGATCGGTGGCCGAGGCCGAGTGGGACGCGTTCCTCCGGGATGTCGTCGTCCCGCGATTTCCCAACGGTCTCACGGTCTTTCACGCCAAGGGGCATTGGCAAGCTGCGGGCGCGCCTCCGCAGCGTGAAGCGTCACGCGTGCTGGAGATTGTGTACGACGAGCGATCGCACGCCGATCGGCGCATCGAAGAGATCGCCACGACGTATAAGGCACAGTTCCAGCAGGACTCCGTCATGGTAGTCAGGATGCCCGCCCACGTTTGTTTCTAAGGACAGTCCGGCCAAGCCGGACACTACGCGTTCCACTCTAAAGCCCGACTGCTGGAGCCGGTAAAATAACGGCACGCAGCATGACTTCACTTGACACCACGCGTCTCCAGGCGTTTGCCGAGCAGGCGCTCGGCATCGTGAACGGTGGCCTTCTGTCGCTGATGCTCAGCCTGGGCCATCGCACGGGGCTCTTCGACACGCTTGCGACGTTGCCGCCATCCACCTCTGAGCAGATCGCGGCGGCGGCCGGGCTCAACGAACGCTACGTCCGTGAATGGCTCGGTGCCATGGTGACTGGCCGAATCATGGAATACGACGCCGCGGCTCGAACCTACTGGCTGCCCCGCGAGCACGCGGCCGCGCTGACCCGTGCCGCTGGTCCCGATAACCTTGCGGAGTTTGCGCAGTACGTATCGATACTCGGCCAGGTCGAGACCGCCATCGTCGATGTGTTTCGGAAGGGCGGTGGTGTGAATTACCCGGCATACGAACGCTTCCACGAGCTCATGGCCGAGAGCAGCCGGACGACGCTCGAAGCCACGCTGCTGACGCGCACGCTGCCGCTCGTGCCGGGCCTCGTCGATCGTCTCGCTGCTGGCATGGATGTCCTCGATGTTGGTTGCGGCGAGGGCGTTGCCATTCGAATGATGGCGCACCGTTTCCCGCGCAGCCGGTTCGTGGGCCTCGACTTCGCGGCGGAAGCGATTGCGTCGGCCACGGCGGAAGCTCGTCGTGCGGGGCTGACGAACGCGCGCTTCCTGGCGCAGGATGCGGCCAGCTTCTCCTCGCCGTCATCATTTGATTTCATCACCGCGTTCGACGCCATTCACGACCAGGCAGCACCGCGGCGTGTGCTGCGCGGCATCCGAGAGGCGCTCCGCCCCGACGGCGTTCTGCTGATGGTCGACATCGCCACGTCGAGCCATCTCGAACGCAACATCGAGAATCCGCTCGCACCGTTTCTGTTCACCGTGTCCACGATGCACTGCATGACGGTATCGCTCGCGCAGGGCGGTGAAGGCCTCGGTGCGTGCTGGGGCGAGGAGAAGGCACGGGAGCTCCTGGCGGAAGCGGGCTTCGGCTCAGTAGAGGTATCGCAGGTTGAAGGCGATCCGCTGAACGCGTACTACGTCTGTCGTCCCGCCTGATGACCTGGTCGTCCGCGCGAACCTCGTGGTTGTTGTTCACCGGGACTGTCGTCGTATGCCTGGCGGTCGGTCTACCGACGATCCGGAGCGACAACTACTTTCTCGGCGACGATTTCGGCCTCGTGCAACACCTGCACGATCTGCCGGCCGAGCGCTTGTGGTCGTACTTCGTCTCGGATTGGACGGAGGGCACGTTCGGCTACGTGCTGGACGAGCTGAGGCCGTTCCTGGCCTTCACCTACTGGCTCGATGCTCGCCTGTTTGGTGCGATCAACGTCAGCGGGTACCACACGACCAATCTCGTGCTCCATCTTCTCAACGCGCTGCTCGTGCTGGGGATTGCCCAGTCAATCGCTCCGGGGGAACCGGCAGTCGCGGCACTCGCCGCGTCTCTCTTCGCGCTCATGCCGAGCCATGCCGAGCCGGTTGCCTGGATTAGCGGTCGCGTCGATTCGCTCGCCTCGTTGTTCTATCTCGGAGCGTTCCTGTGCTACGTGCGGTTCCGCCTCGCGAATCGCCATGTGTGGCTGTTCGCCGCGCTGGTGATCTTCATCGGCGGACTCTTTGCGAAGCAGTCGATCGTGACTTTCCCTGTGCTGATTCTTGCGTTCGACTTGCTCCTGCCTGGCTCACGGGAAGCAGTTGTCAGCCGGTCCCTTCGGCGATTGTGGCCGCACGTGCCGTTCTTCGCAGTCGCGGTGGTGTACCTGGCGCTTCGCCATACGCTGTTTGGAAACGCCGTCCGCGAAGACATGCTGACAGCGGCGACGATCCAGGAGTTCTTCTTTCGTCAGAACCGCTACCTCAGGGAACTGGTGCCCACTCCCAACAGTGCGCCGCGTGCGATGAACGTAGCTGCGGAAGTTCTGACCGTTGGCGTACTGTTCATCTGCGCGCGATGGTTGCTCGCGCCGGGTCAGGCCGGGCGGCCCGTGGTGTACCGCCTGGCCTTCTTCGGCGCAGCCTGGTACGGGATCACGATCGCTCCCATGGTGGTGACCTATCTTTCGGCGAGGCATCTCTACATCACGGCTGCAGGTCTGAGCATCGCGGTGGCATCGCTGGTCCTGCCCGGAGGCCTCGTGGAAGAGCGCCGTCGGACGAACATGCGAGTCGCGATGGCCGGACTGCTGATCGTTCTCTATGCCGTGGCCTCGATTTGGAACGTGTCCAACTGGGTTGCCAGCGGCATCGAGTCACAGAGGTTTGCTTCGGCCATTCCCCGCATGCTGAAGCCGGTCCCGCGAGACAGTATTGTTCTCGTGGCCGTGCCCGAATGGCATCGGGATGGCTGGTTCTGGTCCTGGGCAACGCCCTTCGCGCTGCAGCCTCCCTTCACAGCGGATGACCTGTACGAGAGGTTCCGGATCGTTGAGGCGGCGCCTGTCTACTGCTGTCCGCCAGATCAGTGGTGGGCAGCCAGAAAGGCGACAATCATGGGGCTGATGAATTCGCCCGTACCGCAGCAGGTGACCTCTATCGTGTTTGCACCCGACAACCCGGCTGGGGCCGTATTCGCGACACAAACAGTCGATGGTGGAGCGTTGAAACGGCGGATCGAAGCCGCACTTGGCAAGCCGGTGGAGAGCTTCTCGACCGGGATGACGCCGGCCGAGGCCCTGGAATTGAGCCGGGTGTTATTCGAGGAACGGCAACCGCTCATTCAGAGGTGACTGCCTACGCCAAAAATCGCGCAGTTGGTGCTTCGCGAGCATGAGAAGCCGGCCTCGATGCCGCGATGGCGACGTCTGCCGCTGCTGTTGTACGCACTCGTTCTCGGCTTTGCGGGAGTTGCGCTTCACCTGGCCGGCGCCCTCGTCTTCGCCCTGACTGAGGTGATGGTGCCAGGGTGGCTGGCGGCTGCATGGCCCGGCCGGTTGCTGGTGGTCAGCGCTGGACTGATCCTGCTTGCGAGTGGCCTTGCCGTCGTGGACCTGCTGGTGTTTCTGCCCAGGAAGCGACAGCGATACGACATCATGATGGAGCCGCCAGCCATCCGCCACCTGACGGTGGTGCTGACGGCTTTCAACGACGAGGCGAGCATCGCGCTGGCGGTCGACGATTTCCGCGCGCATCCGCTGGTGCGGCGAGTGATCGTGGTCGACAACAACAGCACGGATCGCACCAGCGAGGTTGCCAGCGAGCACGGCGCCATCGTCGTGCGTGAATCGAAGCCGGGATATGGCCGGTGTGTGTACCGGGCGTTACAGGAGGGAATGAGCCATAGCGACACGGAGCTCACCTTGCTCTGCGAAGGGGACATGACGTTCCGCGCCTACGACATCGACAAGTTCATGGCCTACATCGCGCATGCCGACATCGTGAACGGCACTCGCATCGTCGAACAGCTGCGCGCTCAAAGGACACAGCTGACCGACTTCATGTACTACGGCAATTTTTTTGTGGGCAAGCTGCTCGAAGCCAAGCACCTCGGCAAGGGGACCTTCACGGATGTCGGTACGACCTACAAGTTATGCCGCAACTCCGCGCTGCGCGGGCTGCTGCCGTTCCTGAACCCGGCGATCAACCTGGAGTTCAATGCGCATCTGCTGGACACGGCGCTCGGTGGCCCCTTTCACATCGTGGAATGCCCGGTCACGTTTCACAATCGTGTCGGGGAGAGCAAGGGAGGCAACACGAGCAACCGCCGAGCGTTCGGCGTCGGGATGCGGATGATCCGCGGAATCGTGATCGGATGGCCCCGCGCATGATCGACGGCTACCGACAAACGCGATTCGCGCCGGACGCCAATCGCGAGATTCTCTGGGCCACGCTCTGCGCCAATTATTTCCAGCGACTGATCGAGCCGGAGTTTCACGTCCTCGAGCTCGGCGCCGGCTACGCGAATTTCATCAACAACATCCTTTGCCGGACCCGGACGGCCGTGGATCTGTGGCCGGCGCTGCCTCAGCACGTGCGGAGCGGCGTGACCGCGCACGTTGGATGCGTGACCGATCTCGAGTTTCTGCCGGATGTGTCCGTCGATTTCGTCTTCGCGAGCAATCTGTTCGAGCACCTGACGCAGGCAGAGTTTGCCGCCGTGCTCGCACAACTCGGCAAGAAGATGCGTGATGGTGCGACCCTGAACATCCTGCAGCCGAACTATCGGCGGGCGTACAAGGAGTACTTTGACGATTACACGCATCGCACCGTGTATTCGGACGTGAGCCTGTGCGACTTTCTGGAAGCGCACGGCTGGCGCGTGCTCGAGTGCGTGCCAGGATTTCTGCCGTTCTCATTGAAGAGTGCCCTGCCCGTACGGCCCTGGTTGATCCGACTCTACCTGCGGCTGCCGTGGAAGCCGCTGGCGAAGCAGATGTTCGTGCGCGCGCAGCTCCGTCAACCCTGAAGAGGCCGTCACGTTATGCCGAGCGCGCATAACGGATATTCGCGATTGACACGGTCAGGCTGAACGAAGACTCTCATGGCGCACTCGTCCGACTCGTGCGGTGCTTGCGTTCTTTGGCGAGCACTCGACGTCCACGTCCCGATGAGAGGAACTGACAGGCCGTATTGGCTGCGAAGACCCCCGATCTGAATCTGCTCCCGATCGCCATCGCTCTGTACGACGAGCTGAACGTCAGTCGTGCAGCGCGGCTGCTGGGCATGAGCCAGCCCGCGGTCAGCAGAGCGCTGAGTCGTCTCCGTCAGACGTTCGACGATCCGCTCTTTGTCCGCGGACCAAGCGGGATCGTCCCCACGCCGCGGGCGCATGCGATCGTCCGCGCGTCGCGGCCGCACCTGCAGCAGCTCCATGAGGGCCTGCTCAAGGGTGAACGCTTCGACCCGGCGACGAGCACGCGGCCGATCGTGTTGGGACTGTCGGACGTTGCCGAGATGGCGTTCCTGCCGTCGATCCTCGACCATCTCCGCCTCCACGCACCGAAATGTCCGGTGAGCACCATCACGGTGCCGGACGCGCCACTCGCCGACGGGCTGGAGAAGGGCGACATCGACGTGGCCGCCGGCTTTTTCCCGGGACTCGCGCAAAGAAATTTCCGGCAGCGGCGGCTCTCGCGCCACGGCTTCGCCTGCCTGATGCGCGCGGGGCATCCGTTGTGGAAAAGCCGGCTCACCGTCTCCGCCTATCTTGCCGCCGAGCATATCGTCATTCGTCGCTCGGGTCGCAGTCAGGAGATGCTCGAGCGGTTCATCGAGCGGCGGAAGATGCGTCGGAAGGCCGCGCTGTATACGTCCAATGTGCTGAGCGTGCCGTTCATCGTCATGGATACGCAGCTCGTGGCGACGCTGCCGTACGCGGTCGTTACACGATTCACGACGCTCACATCCCAGCTTGCCGCCGCGTTACCACCCTTCGACGTCACGTATGATCTGAAGCTCCATTGGCATCGCCGGTTCGACAACGAGCCGCGCAGTATCTGGCTCCGCGAGCAGCTGGCCGTGGTGTTCAAGGACCATCATTGGTTACAGCCGCCGCCGGGGCCGGCACCGTTTCTCGAGTCGTAGCGTCGGCCACTCACATGCAGAGGATGACGATGAATCGAGCGAATCGCACGCTGATTGCGGTGGCAACCGTCGTGATGTGGCTTGTGACCGCGGGTCATGCGCAGGTTCCGCAGGGGGGGCGAGGGGGGGCGCCGGGCGCGCCTCCGGGCGGTCGCGGTGGCGGGCCGGCGTTTCCTCCGCTCATGCAGGCGCCGCCCAAGCCGCTCGTCGCCAATGCGAAACCCGTTCGATCGTGCGAAAGCCTGGCGAGCGTTGCGCTCCCGAACACCACAATCGAGTCGGCCGCTGTCGATGCGAACAATCCCGGCGTATGTCGCATCACGGCGGTCACCACACATCCACCGGCAGGCGATAAGGTTCGTATCTGGGTCGCGATTCCAACATCGAACTGGAACGGGCGGTTCCTCGGTACCGGTGGCGGAGGATTCCTCGGCGGCAGCGAGGCGGGTGTGAACCCGCCGGCGACGCTGGGATTCGCTGCTGGCGCGACCGACACGGGACACGAGGGCGGCAGTGGCAGCTTTGCCTTGGACGCCAACGGCCGGCTGAACTGGCAGGCCATTCGAAACAACGCCCATATCGGCATCCACGAGATGACGGTGACGGGAAAGGCGCTCACGCAGGCGATGTATGGCGTCGCGCCTCGATACTCCTACTTCAATGGATGCTCGACCGGCGGACGCCAGGGACTGATGGAGGCGCAGCGGTATCCGCAGGACTACAACGGAATCGTCTCGGCAGCACCGGCGATCAACTGGAACCGGTTCCACGTTCAACACCTGTGGGGCCCCGTCGTGATGAACGCGGCGAACAACCCGGTTGACCCGTGCAAGCTGGCCGCGGCGACGACGGCCGCGATTGCCGCCTGCGACGGCATCGACGGTGTGAAGGACGGCGTCGTCGAAGACCCGAAGCGCTGTAGCTACGATCCGAAGCCGCTCGTTGGAACATCCGCTGGAGAGTGCGGCGCGTTCACGGAAGCAGATGTGAACGTGATCCGAAGACTCTGGGAAGGGCCGCGCCGGGAAGACGGCAGCTTCCTCTGGTACGGACTGGCGCGCGGCGCCGATATGAACGCCTTGTGGACCAGTCGCGGTACACCGCTTCGCCCGCAACCGTTCGGGATCACGATGGACTGGTTCCGGTATTTCCTGACCGAGGATCCGAAGTTCGACGGTAACAGCGTGACCCCGGCCGCCTACGAACGGCTCTGGGACCAGTCGGTGGAGCAGTACGGGATCGTCTTCGGCACCGACGACGCGGACCTGACAGCGTTCCGTGATCACGGCGGCAAGGCGATCGTGTGGCACGGATGGGCGGATCAACTCATCACGGCCGAAGGGAGCATCGACTACTACACGCGCGTGCAGCGGGAGATGGGAGGTCCGAAGACGACCTCGGAGTTCATTCGCTTGTTCATGGCCCCGGGCGTTGCGCATTGCGCCGGCGGTGCGGGGCCGCAGCCGACCGGTCTGCTGGAAGCGCTGCTCGCCTGGGTGGAGGAGGGCAAGGCACCGGACACGATCCTCGCCACTCGCCGGGATCAGAGCGGCGCGGTCACGCGGTCACGGCCGTTGTGCGCATATCCGCTCGTCGCGAAATACAAGGGCAGCGGCAGCACGGACGACGCAGCCAATTTCGTGTGCAGTACAGGATTCTGAAGCAGCGTGCCCGGGCTCAAGACACAGGTGGGGATTGTCGGTGCCGGCCCTGCGGGTCTGTTGCTTGGTCACCTTCTTCACCTCAACGGAATCGATTCGGTCATCGTCGAGAATCGCAGCCGCGACTATGTGATCGACCGCGTGAGAGCCGGCGTCCTGGAACAGGGCACCGTCGATCTGCTGAAGGCGATAGGCGTGAGTGCCGGGCTGGAGCGCGTAGGTCTGCGCCACGATGGGCTCTACGTGAGCTTTCAGGGCAGGCGGTACCGCATCGATCTCGCCGAGCTGACAGGTGGCAAGGCCATCACTGTCTATGGGCAGAACGAAGTCGTTCGCGATCTCATCGACGCGCGCGCCGCCACGGCGCGGCCACTGTACTTCGACGCCAATCGCGTCTCGGTTGACGCGCTCGATTCATCCAGCCCGATCCTCCGGTTCCAGCATGGCGGTCACGATCACGAGGTCCAGTGCGACTTCATTGCCGGCTGCGATGGATTTCACGGTACCTGCCGCCCCTCGATTCCGAGCGGCGTTCTGGCCATCTACGAACGCGTCTATCCATTCGGCTGGCTCGGGATTCTCGCCGAGGCGGCACCGTCCTGCGACGAGCTCGTGTACACACTCCACGAGCGCGGCTTCGCCCTGTTCAGCATGCGCTCGTCGAAGATCACCCGGCTTTACCTGCAAGTGCCGCCGGACGAGCCGATCGAACACTGGTCGGACGAGGCGATCTGGCAGGAGATGTTCACGCGGATGACGACTGAGGATGGGTGGAGGCCGAATGTCGGCCGTATCATTCAGAAGAGCGTGACGCCGATGCGCAGCTTCGTGGCTGCGCCGATGCGCTACGGTCGCCTGTTCCTCGCCGGCGATGCCGCGCACATCGTTCCGCCGACGGGTGCCAAGGGACTGAACCTGGCCGCGTCGGACGTCCTCGTGCTCGCGCGCGCGCTCAAGATGTTCTACGAGCAGAGTCGCAGCGATGGACTAGACGAGTACTCTGACATCTGTCTTCGTCGCGTGTGGAAGGCACAGCGTTTCTCCTGGTGGATGACATCGACGCTCCACCGCTTTCCGGGTGAAAACGCCTTCGACCATCAACGGCAAATTGCCGATCTCGACTACCTCACCGGCTCGCGTGCCGCGATGACGAGCCTCGCGGAGCAGTATGTCGGGCTGCCCGCGGAAGTGTCCTTCGAGTCGGCAGGACTGCTCAGAACTTCCATCGCACCCAACCGAAAGCACTCCTGAACAGTCTCAATCTGCAAGATGGGCTGGAAGGCCCGAACAGGAGGCAGACGTGAAGGTTTACCTCGTGCTTCTAGCCGCGCTCCTTCTTGCGCGGCCCGTGTGCGCTCAGACGCTGATCGACGGCGGGAACCGGCTCAATGTCACCGGTGACGCGGCCATCAACGTCACACCCGATCGTGTCCGGCTGTTTCTCGGTGTCGAATCCCGTCACAAGGATCTGCTGACGGCGAAGGCCGAGAACGATGCGGCCGTCCGGAAGGTGATTGCGGCTCTGCGAGCGCTGAACGTTGCCTCGTCAGACGTTCAAACCGATTACCTCCAGGTCAACATGTCCTACGTGAGTGGCAACGGAACGCTCGTTGACTACTACATGGTGACGAAAGACGTGCAGGTGCTGCTCAAGGACGTGCGTCAGTTCGAAGATGCGCTGAGCCAGACGCTGCTCGCCGGTGCCAATCACATCTACGACGTGGAGTTCAGCACCTCCGAGCTGCGCAAGCATCGTGATGCTGCGCGGGCGCTGGCGATGAAGGCGGCGCAGGAGAAGGCGAACGATCTCGCGGCGGCCGCCGGCATGAAAGTCGTCAGCGCGCCGATGGCGATCAGTGCGTATAACTACGGAGGTGGCGCGTCATACGGGAGAGGACGCTTACACGGCAATCGCGGCATCGCGCAGAACACCTACCAGAATGCCGTGACAGGTGACAGCGTCGGTGCAGATGGCACTGTTGCGCTTGGAACGATCAGCGTCACAGCCAGCGTGTCGATGGCCTTTCAACTCGGACGGTGACACCGCGAGGCCACTCTGACGAAGAGTGGTCTCCACATCACAAGACCTGCACAGCCGGCTCATCCACTCGCAGCCACCATCACTCGTTCGGCCTACCAGATTCTGGGGATTCAGTTACTGCGGAGGCTGTCTATACTCGCGCCTTCAAGGGGGGGCCATGTACCAACGAGTATCGATAGTGCTTCTGTCGGTTGCGCTCCTGACGTTGCCATCCATCGCATCAGCACAAGCGCTTGCCGGAGTGGTCAGAGATCCATCCGGAGGCATCCTTCCGGGCGTCACCGTAGAAGCAGCCAGCCCGGCTCTGATCGAAAAGGTTCGCTCGGTTGTGACCGATGGCACCGGGCAATATCGCATCGTCGATCTCCGTCCCGGCACGTACACGTTGACGTTCACGCTGCCGGGATTCAACACGGTGATCCGGACCGGCATCGAGCTGAGCGGTTCAGGAACAGTGACGGTCAACAGCGACATGTCGGTCGGCGGTCTCGAAGAAACGATCACCGTCGCCGGTGAGACACCAGTTGTCGACGTGCAGAACGCCACGCGCCAGGCCGTGATGGACGGAGAGCTGGTGGCCAGTGTGCCTGCGGCGCGAAGCTGGAATGGCCTGCTGCTGCTGATGCCCGGCGTCACGGGCGCCCCCAACTCGATGCAATTGACACCGTCGATGATCACGTTCGGTATTCACGGCGGTCCGACGAGCGAAGGCCGGCTGCTCGTCGGCGGCATGAACGTGGGCGCGTCGCGCGGTGGTGGTGGTGTCTCGGGATATCAGGTCAACACCGGGAACGTCGAGGAAGTGACCTTCGCCACGTCCGGCGGTCTCGGTGAAGTCGAAACCGGTGGACCGTACATGAACATCGTCCCCAAGACGGGTGGAAACGACTTTACCGGCGCATCATCGTTCTTCTACTCGAATCGATCGCTGCAAAGCAGCAACTACACCGACGAATTGCAGGCGGCAGGCCTGAGGTCGCCTGGTGATCTGCTCGAGTTGTGGGACGTCGACTTCGCCCTGGGAGGTCCGATCAAGAGAGACAAGCTGTGGTTCTTCGGGTGGCTGCGTAATCAGGGCAACTCGATGTCGGTACCAGGTATGTGGGCCAATCTCAATGCCGGCAATCCGGAGTCGTGGTCGTACGAACCGGATCTGAGCAGACCGGCACGCGGTGCCGGCAAGACGCGATCGGGCGCCGTGCGCCTGACGTGGCAGATGAGCCCCAACAACAAGCTCACTGGCTTCTGGGATGAGCAGTGGGGATGTTCGGGTGCGCGGTGGCCCGGTTCGACCGTTGGCAGCGCATGTCGCGACAACACGGATGGATGGATCATCGGTGGAAGCGCCACCGCCGCGCCGGAAACCGCAACTTATTCGACGCCGCCGAACCGCATCACGCAAGTGAACTGGGTGAACACGATCTCGAGCAAAGCCCTGCTCGACGTCGGCTGGAGCGCGTACAACAACCGATGGGGCGGCGGCGCCGCTCCTGGCAATCCCACGACCAGTCTGATTGCGGTATCGGAGCAGGGTGGCAGCATCCCGGGCTTGTGTTACCGCTCGTACAGTCCGGCATGCGGCGACAAGTCGACAGGATGGATCTCGTCGAACACGTGGAAGGCGCATTTCTCATACGTGACCGGCGCGCACAACATGAAGTTCGGCTACAACGGCCTGTGGAACTACGACAGCCAGGAGTCCAATCCGGCTCCCCCTGACGCGGTCCAGTACCGATTCAACAACGGGATTCCGAATCAGATCACCGAGTTCTCTGGCATGTTCGAGAGCGAATGGCGGACGCGCTTCGACGCGGTCTTCATCCAGGATCAGTGGACGTTGAAGCGTCTGACGCTGCAGGGCGGCGTTAGATACGACCACGCGTGGAGCTACTATCCGAGCGCGCAGATCGGTGGCACGCGCTTCTTCCCGGTGGTGACGACGATCGAGAGAGCTGATGGCGTGAACTTTCACAACGTCAGTCCACGGGTGGGGGCGGCCTACGATCTCTTCGGGACGGGAAAGACGTCGATCAAGGCGAACTGGGGCCGGTATCTCTACCCGGCGCAGAACGGCGGGATCTTCACCGGTGCCGCTCCGACCTCGCAGATTGCGACGCGTGCCGACCGCAGTTGGGCGGACACCAACCGAAATTTCATTCCTGACTGCGATCTGCTGAACCCGAATGCGCAGGATCTCCGCTTGGCCGGTGGCGACTCCTGCGGCCGGGTTGCGAACACCAACTTCGGAACGCTGAATGCGGGCCTCAGCTATGCGGACTCGCTGCTCAATGGCCTCCGTCCCTGGGATACACAGGTCGGTCTCGCGCTGCAGCATGAGATCCTGCCGCGCATCTCGGCGGAAGTGCAGTTCAACAAGCGATGGTGGTACGGCCAGTACGTGACTCGCAACCTCGCCGTGAACGCTTCGAACTTCACGCAGTACAGCATCACGGCGCCGGTCGATTCGCGCCTCCCGGACGGCGGTGGCTATACCGTGTCCGGACTCCACGATGTCGATCCGCAGCTCTTCGGGATCGTTGACTATCAGGTGCAGCCGGCCGGTGATTACGGCAAGTATGAGCACCACTGGAACGGAGTCGACTTCACGATCAGCGCACGCACGCTGTTTGGTCTGACGCTACAAGGCGGCACCAGCACCGGTCAGACGGTGATGGATTTCTGCGAGGTCGCCACCAAGGTCCCGGAGAGCCTCACTCCACCGCAGACCGTGACCATCGGAGTGTCGATTCCAGGTCCCAGCGCGCTGGGTGTCAACCAGTCGGGCGCGATGCCATTGCAGTACTGCCACCTGGCATCCGGGTTCCTCACGCAGGTTCGAGGGCTTGGCACGTATCTCGTTCCCAAGATCGACGTCGAGGTCAGCACGACGTTCCGGAGTAACCCGGGCGTGCAGCTGGCAGCCAACTACAACGTTCCGGCGGCGGTCGTCGCACAATCGCTCGGGCGTCCGCCTTCCGGCGGCGTCGCGAACGTCACCGTCAACCTGATCGAGCCGGGGACTCTCTACGGTGATCGCGTCAATCAGATCGATCTGCGACTGGCCAAGCTGGTGCGAATCGGCCGCACACGAACCAAGCTGCAGGTCGACTTCTACAATCTGATGAACAGCGCACCGGTGCTGACCTACAACCAGGTGTACAACCCGCTCACGACGACGTGGCTCACACCGCAAGACGTGCTGGACGCCCGAGTCGCGAAGCTTGGCGTGACGGTCGACTTCTGAAACGGCTGAGGGTCATTTCATGTGAGCTGGCAAATGCTTCCACGGCGTTGCGCACGGTCGCGCCATCCTGCCGGATTCGCCCGGCTGGCGGGGGCACGACTGGCGCAACTCGTGGACGTGAAGCAAGACCAGGTCAGACCAGCTCTCGGTTGGAGTCCTCGATGCGGACGCTCAACGCGCGGTGAAAGGCGTGACGCGCCCGTGAAAGTCCAGACATGACCGTTCCCATGGGAATCTCGAGATACTCAGCCAGTTCCTGATAGGAGAAGCCCTCGATCTCACGCAGCACGAGCAGCTGACGGAATCGATCGGGGAGATCGCTCAACGCCTGCTCGATCAGCATGGCCTCAGCGGCCTGGAGCATCAGCGTTTCCGGAGTGGTCGGCAGCTCGCCGCCGCTGTGCCGTTCCTCATCGAACACGTCGGTATGCTGCAGCGGCCGTCGTCCGAACGAGCCGTAGCAGGTGTTCCTGACAATCCTGAGAAACCAGCCTCTGGCGTTGCTGCCGGAGAACGTCTGCAAGTAGCGAAACGCGCGGAGTGACGCTTCCTGCACGACGTCCTCGGCGTCGTGCTCATTACGAGTCAGCCAGCGCGCCAATTTATACGCAGCGTCGAGGTGGGGGAGCACCACCTCATCGAAGTTCGTGCGGTTCGTGCCGTTCCCGATGCGGGTACACATAAACAGCGTTCGCGGACCTCTCCTTTCGCGGTGGGCGTGTGGGTCGAATGCCTGTGTGTTCGGATGCCGGGTAGGAGGGCGTTTAATGGAGATCGGAGCTCTTCGGCGGATGCATGAGGTTGCCGGCGCTGATCGTGGCGAACGCCACAGGGCGAAAGGCGAATGCTCTGAAATAGCCATGTCACGTATCAGCGATCGACAATAATCAAGCTCTGGAGCCCAGTCATAGCGTTGCGGTAAAGCTTCGGTTACGCGCGAACAGCGTGAAGAGTACGTGTCGAACGAACGTCGCATTCACTTCTATCCGTTCGCCCTCGACCGGGTGAACCTGTGCCTCTGGAAGAACGCCAACGCCATCAAGCTCAGGCCCAAGGCGTTTGGCGTCCTCGAGCAGCTCGTCTCTCGAGCTGGAGAGCTGGTGACCAAACACGACCTGATCAGCGCGGTCTGGCAGGACAGGTTCGTGGGGGACGCCGTGCTGAAGGTCGCCATTCGGCAGATCCGTGAGGCGCTCTCAGACGACCCCAGGTCGCCCCGGTTCATCGAGACGGCGCATCGGCTTGGCTACCGGTTCATCGCGGAGATCAGCTCGCCGGTGCCGACGGCACCGCAGCGCCACGAGGGCGCGGCTGATGCCGTCGCCCGTCCTGCGCCGTTGCGCGTCGCGCATCTGCCGGAAGCGATCGTCGGGCGGGAGCAGGCGCTGTCGCGAATGCATGCGTGGCTGGAAAGAGCGCGCGCAGGCGAGCGTCAACTCGTGTTCGTGACGGGTGAAGCCGGCATCGGCAAGACCACGCTGCTCGAAGGCTTTGCGCGCAGCATCGGAACAGACCGGCCGGTACGGATCTGCCACGGGCAATGCCTGGCGCAATTCGGGATGAGCGAGGCGTATCTGCCGGTCCTCGATGCGATTCAGCAGTTGTGCCGGGAGGATGCGCAGGCCGTGGACGTGATTCGCGCACACGCGCCGATGTGGCTGATGCAGATGCCGTCGCTGGTCACGTCAGCGGATCGCGAGCTCTTCGGCCGCGAGGGCCCCGGAACGACACCCGAGCGCATGCTCCGTGAAATGGGCGAGGCACTCGATGCCTTGACGGCGCACTCGGTGCTCGTCCTCGTGCTGGAAGATCTCCACTGGAGCGACTTCTCGACGCTGGACCTGATCTCGTACGTGGCCCGCCGCCAGCGGCCCGCTCACCTCATGGTGATTGGGACGTACCGGCCGGCGGAATTGATCGCGGGCCGGCATCCACTGAAGGCCGTGAAGCAGGAACTCGTGGCGCGACGGCAGTGCGAGGAACTGCCGCTCGAATACCTCACCAGGGAAGCCGTGGGGAAGCACCTCGCCGTCAGGTTTCCCGGGAACAGGTTTCCATCAGAGCTCGTCGCGCTCATTCACGAACGGACGGACGGCAATCCGTTGTTCATGGTGAACACGATCGACCATTTGATCCAGGAGCGGCTGATCGAAGCGCACGAAGACGGCTGGCAACTGACGGCGCCGATTGATGCCGTCAAGCTCGGCGTGCCGGAGTCCATCAGGCAACTGATCGAGACTCAAGTGGAGCGTCTCGATAGCCACGATCAGCGCATCCTCGAAGCGGCCAGTGTGATCGGCACGGAGTTCTCGGTGGGCGCCGTCGCCGCGGCGTTGGAGAACGATCTGGCCGATGTGGAGATCCGCTGTGAGGAGTTAGGCAGGCGGCACCAGTTCGTCAGAGAGTGCGGTGTTCAGATCAGCCCTGCCGGAGACGCAGTGGGCCGCTTCGGCTTCGTGCACGCCGTGTATCGCCACGTCCTCTACGAGCGAATGTCGGCGTCGCGGCGCATGCACTTGCATCAACGCATCGGACGCCGGGACGAAGAGTTGTACGGAGCGCGCGCAGGTGAGATCGCGGCCGGACTCGCGATGCACTTCGAACAGGCCGGCGACCATGCGCGAGCGGTGCGCTACCTGCAGCAGGCCGGCGTCAACGCCATGCATCGTTCAGCATATCGAGAGGCCATTGCCGCCTCGCGACGGGGCCTGGAGCTGGCCGCCGCGTTGCCGGAGACCGACGACCGCGCGCTGCGGGAGTTGCGGTTGCTCATCACGCTCGGGGTGCCGTTGATTGCAACGGAAGGGTATGCCGCGCAGGAAGTCGGCCGTGTGTATGTCAGGGCCCGTGCGCTGTGTGATCGGTTGGGCACCACACCGGAGCTCTCGCAGGCGCTGTGGGGGCTGTGGACCTTCCATGTGCTGAAGGCCGAACTGCCCGCCGCGTTGGGAATGGCCGGCGAACTCCTGCAACTCGCCGACCGGGTTCCGTATCCCAGTGTTGCCATGCGTGGCCATTGGGCGATGGAGATCACCCACACGCATCAGGGTCACTTCGCTCTCGCCCTCGAGCATTTCGAGAAAGCCCTGGCGCTCTACGATTCAGACAGGGGCCGCGATGACCTCTTCGTCGACGCGCTCGATCCGGGCGTGGCCGTGCGTTGCTTCGCCGGTTGGTGCCTGTGGTTCATGGGCCGGCCGGATCGGGCCCGTGCACTGATCCAGGAAGCGGTCACCCGTGCCCGGCAGCTGTCAGAGCCGCACGGGCTCGCACACGCGCTCTTCTTTGCCGCCGTGCTTCATCAGCTTCGTCGCGAGCCGCCAATGGCGGAACAATCTGCCGACGATGTGATGGCATTGGCGGGTGAGCACGGCCTGGCGTTGTACGGGGCGGCAGCGCGCATCGTGCGCGGGTGGGCGCTGATCGGGCGAGGCGATGCCGAAGACGCCGTCGAGCAGATGCGGCAGGGATTGGCGGCATGGCAGGCGACGGGTGCGGAACTGATGAGGCCGCACTTCCTGGCCATGCTCTCCGAGGGGTATGTCGCGACGAATCGCCACGAGCAGGCGCTACAGGTTCTCGATGAAGCGCTCGCCTTGGCCGAGGCCACGAGCGAAGGCATGTACGAGGCCGAAGTGTGTCGTCTTCGCGGAGAGCGCCTGCTGCTGAGGGGCGGGAGCGCCGCTGCCAACGCGGAAGCGGCCGAAGCGTGCTTCGAGCAGGCTCTCGCGATCGCCGGCCGGCGGGGGGCCCGCTCACTGGAACTGCGCGCCGCAACGAGCCTGGCTCGCCTGCATCGCGACCGCGTCAAGAAGGCGCGGGCTCGCGACGTGACCTTGTCACTCTACGAGCAGTTCGAAGAGGGCTTCGACACGCTCGATCTCGCTGACGCACGAGACCTGGTGAAGCGCCGCGTCGAACGCTGACGCTGCGTCAGTCGCCCGCCCTCGTTTTCAGAGCTTCTACCGGTGCGCCGCGTGGGCCCCGTACGCGCCCCTGGAATATTTTCCGGCACATCACGTGTCTTCACTTCTGGAACGGCTGTGGTCAGCCGTCAATCCAGGGTGACGCGGCGAGCGTAGATCAAGGAAAGCCATGACTCTGGTGAGCCTCGAGAACGTGAACAAGCACTTTGGTGCCCTTCACGTGCTGCGCGACATCAATCTGACGGTCTCCTATGGCGAGGTCGTGGTCGTCATCGGCCCGTCCGGCGGCGGCAAGTCCACGCTGTGCCGAACGATCAACCGGCTGGAGACCATCGAGCGGGGCACCATCCGGTTCCAGGGACGTCCGTTGCCCGAAGAGGGCGGCGCGCTCGCCAGGCTGCGTTCGGAGATCGGCATGGTGTTTCAGTCGTTCAACCTGTTTGCGCACAAGACCGTTCTCGAGAACGTCACGCTCGGTCCCATCCATGTGCGCAAGATGGCTCGCGAGCAGGCCGACAGGCGGGGCATGGAGTTGTTGGAACGAGTGGGCATCGGTGCACAGGCGTCGAAGTACCCCGCGCAGTTGTCCGGCGGGCAGCAGCAGCGCACGGCTATCGCACGCGCCCTGGCAATGGACCCCAAGATGATTCTCTTCGACGAGCCGACATCCGCGCTCGATCCCGAAATGGTGCAGGAGGTGCTCGACGTGATGATCGGGCTTGCGCGCGACGGCATGAGCATGCTGGTGGTGACGCACGAGATGGGCTTCGCTCGCCGCGCGGCCAATCGCGTGGTCTTCATGGCCAGTGGCCAGATCGTCGAATCGAACACGCCCGATGAGTTCTTCACTCGCCCTCAGACCGATCGGGCCAGCGAATTCCTGTCGAAGATCTTCGCGCCAGCCGAGAGGAGCGCGTGAAGGCTATGCGCACCACTGTAACGCTGAGCCTGCTGATCGCCATCACACTGGGTCTCGCGGCCTGCGGTGGCGATTCCCGCGCGACGACGGTCATCGACAAGATCACGAAGGATCACAAGGTCATCGTCGGCACCAAGTGGGATCAACCGGGCCTCGCTCTGAAGGCCGGACGCGGTGAGCCAGAGGGCTTTGACGTCGACGTTGCGAAGTACGTGATCAGGGAGCTGTCCGGCGGCCAGCACGTGGATGTCGAGTGGAAGGAGTCCATTTCCGCCAACCGCGAGGCGTTCCTGGCCAGCGGCGGGGTGGACTTCATCGTGGCGTCGTACTCGATCACGGAGGCACGCAAACAGAAAGTGACGTTTGCCGGGCCGTACATCATCGCGCACCAGGACACGATGGTCCGCGCCGACTCGACGGGCATCAACAAGGCCACCGACTTGAAGGGCAAGCGAATCTGTCAGGTCGCCGGCTCCAACGCCTACAAGCGCATCACCGATCCACCGCCCGACGGTCAGCTCGATCTGGACGTTCAGCTCGTGGGCGCGGCCAACTGGTCCGAGTGCGTGGCGAAGCTCAGTGGCAACAACCTGGATGCGGTCACGTCTGACGACCTGCTGCTCGCGGGCTTTGCCGCCCAGGGCGGCGGCAGATTCAGGATTCTCGGCGATCCGTTCACCGACGAGAAATGGGGTATCGGGCTGAGGAAGGGGGACATCACGACCTGTCAGGCCGTGAACGCTGTCATCGAGAAGATGTACAGCGATGGCACGGCCCGGTTACTGATGGACAAGTGGTTCGGCACGGCCGCCGGCCTCGCCCTTCCCACCACTCCGCCATCAGCGGAGGGCTGCAGCTGACGTGAGCGATGGACGAACTGATCGAGTACGCTCCCGCGCTTGCGGAAGGCTTTCTGAAGAACCTGCAGCTTGCCGGACTGTGCGCCGTCTTCTCGTTGCTCCTCGGCACGATCCTCGTGATCATGCGCGTGGCGCCGACGCCCGTGTTGCGAGTGGCCGGCGGCGTCTACGTCACTGTCCTCCGAAACACGCCGCTGACGCTGGTCCTCGCATTTTCAGCGGTCGGCCTGAGCGACACGCTGGGGCTGACGTTCTCGAGCACGCCCCGCACGAACAGCTTCTGGCTGGTCGTGCTCGGCCTGTCCGCCTATACATCGGCGTTCGTCTGCGAGGCACTGCGCTCGGGCATCAACACGGTGCCGCTGGGACAGGCGGAAGCAGCTCGGGCGATCGGGTTGACGTTCTCCCAGTCGTTGCGGCTGATTGTCCTCCCGCAGGCATTCCGCTCGGTCCTTGCCCCACTCGGCAGCGTGATGATTGCGATGACCAAGAACACCACGGTCGCGATCGCGGGAGGCTACCTGGCGGAACTGGCGTTCGTCATGAAAGACACGTTCGACACGACGGGCGTGTCGATCCCGATCTTCCTCGGCCTGATCGCGGCGTTCCTGGCAGTGACGCTCCCCATTGGCTTCTGCGCCGGCTGGCTCGCCAGGCGCGTCGCCGTGGCGCGATGAGCGCGCAGGCAAGTGTCCTGTTCGATGCGCCGGGACCACGCGCGAGACGGCGCCACCGCATCCTCACGTGGCTCGCGACGGCGGCCATCGTGTGCGTTGCGTACTTCGTCTACGCGAAGTTCGACGAAAAAGGACAGTGGAACGTCGAGATCTGGCGTCACTTCCTGTACGCCCGCACCTGGACCGAGTTCATCGTTCCCGGCCTGGCCGCGACACTGAAGGCGGCGGCCCTTGCTGCCGTGTTCGCACTGATCGCCGGGGCGACCCTCGGCCTGGCGCGGCTCTCCGATCACCGCTGGATTCGACAGCCGGCGGGAGCGGTGGTGGAAATCTTCCGGGCGATTCCGCTGCTGCTCCTGATCTTCTTCATCGCGTACTTGTCGCCCACGCTCGTCGGCGGCGGTGACTACACGCTGCTGGCGCTGGTTGGCGGGTTGACCCTGTACAACGGGTCGGTGCTCGCGGAAATCGTCCGCGCCGGCGTGCTCGCAGTGCCCGGTGGACAGTCAGAGGCAGCCTTTGCGATCGGATTGCGCAAGTCCGGCGTGATGTGGCTGGTGCTGCTTCCGCAGGCGGTGACCACCATGATGCCCGCCATCGTCAGCCAGCTGGTCGTGCTCCTCAAGGACACGGCGCTTGGCTACATCATCGGATACCAGGACCTGCTCAGCTACGGGTTCCAGGTTCTCCCGGCCAACTACTTCGGGAGCCGGGTGAGCAGCGCGATCGTCGTTGCAATCATTTACATCGGGCTCAGCATGGCGCTCAGCGCGCTGGCCGGTTGGCTGGCGCAGCGGAGCCGCAGCACAGTGCTCGCGGAATAAACCTGA
>JALDXQ010000107.1:0-25205 GCA_032156805.1 Acidobacteriota bacterium | reverse complement strand
GGTGTCAGACCAGGACAGACGACCAGCACGGTCCACGTGCATCCAGGTGGACAGTTCGTCTATGTCGGCAACCGGGGCGCGCCGACCGGGGGACGCAACGAGATCGCTGTCTTCAGGATCAACGAGGCGACCGGTGAGCCCTCGCTCATCCAGAACGTCGACACCCGCGGCTTCACACCGCGAACCTTCGCGCTCGATCCCTCCGGCCGCCTGCTCGTCGTCGGCAACCAGAACTCGGTGTCCGTCGGCGAGGGCGCAGCGATGAAGCTGGTGCCCGCCAATCTCGCAGTGTTTCGCGTTGGAAGTGACGGAACGCTCGCCTTCGCGCAGCGCTACGACATCGCAGTCGCCCGCAAGCCGCTGTGGTGGATGGGAATGGTCGCTGCCAGCCAACAATGACACTGGTCTGACCGTCAAAGCGACGGGCGAGAGACCCTGCCCGCGCTCGACGATCTCCGCCAGGTCATCACGGCAGGCTCAGGGCCACGTATTCAGCCGCGTGCTCTCGCGATCCGATCGCGACAACGATGTACTGCTTGCCTCGAAACATGTAGGTCATCGGTGCACCGGTCGTGCCGGCGGGCAATTCGGTCTCCCACAGCACCTGGCCAGTCACCTTGTCGTAGGCGCGAAACTTACGTCCACCGGCGCCGGGGGCCAACGAGAGCGGCATGCTCTTCGGCGTGCGCTCTGGGCTGGCCATGATCGGATCACCTTCGCCGACGAAGAGCAGTGTCTTCGTCGCGAGCGGGGCGCTCCGCCCCGGGTTCCCCAGCGGAGGCAGGTTGAGCGGTTTGAGCAGCGGGTGGTCGCGTGGTCCGTCACCATTGGCCACCATCCACGCGATCGTCCCCTTGTTGAGATCGATTGCGGTGATCCGCCCGTAGGGCGGCTTCAGCAACGGCAGTCCAAGCGGCGCCGGCGGGTACTCCCGCGTCCCGCGCGTAAACGTGAGATTCGTCTTTGCCTGATCCCCAGGGATGATATCGGCCACGAAGGGACCCGTAATCGACTGCACGTACAGCAGACCCGTGTCCGGATCGAATGCGCCGCCCTGCCAGTCGGCGCCGCCCACTGAGCCGGGCAACTGAATGGTTCCCTTCGTGTCGGTCGGTCCAGGACCTTTGATCGAGGGAGGCGTGAACATCGGTCCGATGACGTACTGCTTGACGATGTCGAGCGCCGCGGCGCGCAACGCCGGCGTGAAGTCAATCAGATCGTCGACGGTGACGCCCTGCCGATCGAACGCCGGAGGCTTCGTCGGAAACGGTTGCGTCGCTGCGGTCTGTTCACCGGGAGTCTTCGACTGCGGCACTGGCCGGTCCTCAATCGGCCACACCGGCTGACCCGTGGCGCGGTCGAACACAAAGGCGAATGCCTGCTTCGTCAGCTGAACGACCGATCGGATTCGCCGGCCATCGACCGTGATGTCCGCGAGGATCGGCGCAGCGGGCAAATCGTAATCCCACAAGTCATGCCGCACGAGCTGGTAATGCCATACCCGCTTGCCCGTCTGGCACTCTACGGCGACCAGCGAGTCCGAGAAGAGGTTGTCGCCCACACGATGACCGCCGTACATGTCGCTGGTCGGGCTCGTGAGCGGCAGATAGGCATACCCAAGTTGCTCGTCGACGCTGATGAGCGACCACAGGTTCGTGTGACCGGTGTACTGCCACGAGTTGTCCTTCCACGTGTCGACACCGAACTCCCCGGCGCGCGGCACGACGTGGAACGTCCACCGCAGTTGTCCCGTACGAACGTCGTAGCCCCTGACGTCGCCTGGCGTTCCCTCTTTGCGCGGCGGCGAGTCGCCCATCGACGCGCCAACGATGACGACGTCTCGGCACACGCGCGGGGCACCACTCCAGGAATACGGCTCTTTGTCTGAACCGAGATGCAGATTGACAGCGCCACCGGCGCCGAACGTCGGATACGGCTGGCCGCTCTTCGCGTTCAATGCGATCAGCTGCTCGCCTCGCTGCACGAAGATGCGTTCGTCACCACCGTTGCGCCAATGCGCAACGCCGCGTGTGCTGGTTCCGCGCAACGCGTTGGGGCCCTGTCCGGGCTCCTGAATCCAGATCGTCTTGCCCGTACCGGGATCAAACGCTTCGACCAGGCCGACACCATTCGGCGAATACAGGACGCCACCAATCATCAGCGGCGTGGCGCGGAAGTTGTTCGGTACCTGCAGCTTTGGATCCTTGCCGCTGAGCAGCGGATCGACGGCCGGACGCCGCCACGCGACGCGAAGGCTCTTCACGTTGGTGCGGGTGATCTGGTCCAGGGGCGCATATTTCGTGCTGCCCGCATCGCCGCTGTAGCTGCGCCACTCCCCGTTGTCGGTTTGCGCAGAGGCCACATTGGCCAGACCGAGGTTCGCCGCGAGGACCATCACCATCCATCGAGCGCGTTTCATCGCAGCACCTCCCGTCCCGCGATCCAGACCGCACCGAGTTGACGCGTGATCTCCACGTTGCGGCTCGCTGCTCGAGTGCTTTCTCGGACCGAACCGTGGAGGCGACGATTGTAGTCCCGAGACCGGCGTGCTGTTCGAGGTCTTTCGGACCCGCCAGAATAGACCGTCTACACGATGTGGCGTAGCCCGCAGATCGGCGAGCAGGGCGCTCTGCTCCTCGTAAGTCAATGGCGTGGTCTCTTCGATCCGCTCCGTCAGTGTGATCGAACGAGATCGCATGGCCCGTCGCCTCGATATCCTCCGCCGGGCTCTGGGCGACCGGTTGGGCTGCGCTGGCGATAGCTGATGAAGACCCTCGCCATATCCGCGCACCATCAGTCGAACGCTGTGGCGACGTCGTTCTGCACCAGGCCGTCATCACCGCGCCAGCCGATGAGGTCGGTCGCGATCACCCGTACAATTGCGGCCGTCAGATCGTTTAGGAACACCAGAGGTCGTGACCGGGTCCCGGATCAATTCGTCGCCGCTCGTCAGCCGCCTGCGCCAGGGGACTCGACTCCTGGAACTGGTCGGCGGCACGTTCCTTCTCATTGCTGCGCTGATGTTGATCGCGGTCGTGCCAATCGCGCTCGGTTGGCTGCGGCCCGACGGCGAGCGGCGCGGTCTCTACAGCGTCGCGATTGGACTGGCGCTGGTGTTTTCCGTCCTGAACGTTCTGCTGATTGGAACGATCGGCTGGCTGACCGTCCGGCGACTGATCGACCTGGAACTCGAGCACCGCAGGGTCCAGGACGATCTCGTCGAGAGTCGGCAGCTGATGCAGGCGATCAGCGACAACTCGCCGGCGGTCATCTACGCGAAGGATCTCGCGGGCCACTATCTTCTGGTGAATAGGCGTTTCACGGAACTCTTCCATGTGGCTGCGGACAACATCCTCGGCAAGACCGACTACGACCTGTTCTCGAAGGAGGAGGCGGATGTCTTTCGCGCGATGGACCGCCGTGTCATCGCTGGCGGTGTTGCACTCACGGACGAGGAGCCCGTGCCTCTCGATGATGGTGTGCACACCTATCTCTCAGTGAAATGCCCGCTTTGGGATGACGCGGGCCGGCTCTACGCGGTCTTCGGCATTTCAACCGACATCACCGATCGGAAGCAGGCGGAGGCGCGAGTGCGCGTCAACGAGGAACGCACCCGCGCAATCATCGAGACCGCCCTCGACGCCATCGTCACGATCGACTCGACTGGCACGATCACGGGCTGGAGTCCGCAGGCCGAGAAGACCTTCGGGTGGACGTCACAGGAGGCCCTGGGCCGTTCGCTCGCGGACACGATCATCCCTGACCGATACCGTGAGCCGCACCGCCAAGGCCTGCGACGGTTCCTGGCTACGGGTGAGGCGTCCGTACTGAACACGCGGATTGAACTGTCGGCGCTCCATCGCGGCGGTCGGGAGTTTCCCATCGAGCTCGCCATAACGCCGCTCCGGATCGGCGACGGCGTGGCGTTCAGCGCATTCGTCCGCGACATCACGGAACGCAGGAACACGGAGCTGGCTCTCAAAGAGAGCCAGCAGCACTATCGGGCGCTTGCCGAGTCTCTGCCACATCTGGTGTGGACGTGCCGGCCCGACGGTTATTGCGACTTCTTGAGCCGCCAATGGGTGGACTACACGGGGCGCCCGCCAGCAGAGCAACTCGGCTACGGCTGGGCGGACCAGCTGCACCCCGACGATCGGGATCGCGTGCGAGCGGAGTGGACGGCGGCAACTATTCGCGGCGACAAGTTCGATATCGAGTTTCGCATCCGGCGTTTCGATGGTGCCTATCGCTGGTTCAAGACTCGCGCGCTGCCACTGCGCGATGCGTCGGGTGACATCGTGAAGTGGTTCGGCTCCAACACGGACTTCGACGACCTCAAGCGCTCCGAGCAGCGATTACAGGCGCAACTGGAGCGTCTGAACCTGCTGGACCGTCTCACCCGCGCGATCGGCGAGCGGCAGGATCTCCAGAGCATTTTTCAGGTCGTAATCGGCAGTCTCGAAGATCATCTGCCACTGGACTTCTGTTGCGTCTGCTCGTACGAGCGAGCGGATGATTCGCTGGTCGTCACATCGGTAGGTGCGAAGAGCCGGTCGCTGGCGCGCGCGCTGGGCATACTCGAGAAGACTCGGATCGCCATCGATCGCAACGGCCTGTCGCGGAGCGTGCGAGGTCAGCTCGTCCACGAATCTGATCTCACGCAGGTCGTGTCCGCCTTTCCGCAGCGCCTCGCTGGCGCTGGTCTGCGATCCCTGGTGGCGGCGCCACTTACAGTCGAGACGAATGTGTTTGGCGTTCTCCTTGCGGCCAGGCGTGAGGCACCGGGATTCAGCAGCCCCGAATGTGAGTTCATACGGCAACTGAGCGAGCACGTTGCGCTGGCCGCACATCAGGCCGAGCTCTACACGGCGCTGCAAAGCGCGTACGACGATCTCCGTCAGACGCAGCAGGCGGTAATGCAACAGGAGCGCCTGAAGGCTCTTGGGCAGATGGCCAGCGGCATTGCGCACGACATCAACAACGCGATTTCGCCGATCGTCTTGTACACGGAGTCGATCCTGGAGACGGAACCGAACTTGAGCGAACAGGCGCGTGCGTCGCTGCCAATCATGCAGCGGGCGATCGAGGATGTCGCCCACACGGTGGCGCGCATGCGCGAGTTCTACCGTGAGCGCGGGCCCCAGTTGAATCTGGTTCCCGTCAATGTCAACCGGGTCGTAACCGAGAGCGTGGAGTTGACGCGGGCGCGCTGGAACGACATGCCGATGCAGCGTGGAGTCGTGATCGACATGTTTACCGAGCTGGCGTCGGGTGACCCGGCAATCCTGGGTATCGAGAGCGAGCTTCGTGAAGCGTTGATCAACTTGATCTTCAATGCCGTGGACGCCATGCCGGAAGGGGGACGGCTCATAGTCCGGACCCGAACAGACCCCTCGGCGGCGAGCGGTACCTCGCCGCGGTCCCTCGTGCAACTCGAGGTCGTCGATACCGGCGTCGGCATGGACTCGGAGACACGCGTGCGCTGTCTGGAGCCGTTCTTTACGACCAAGGGCGAACGCGGCACCGGTCTCGGGCTGGCGATGGTCTACGGAATCGTGCAGCGGCACGGTGCCGAAATCGAGGTCGAAAGCGAGCTCGGACAGGGAACGACGATGCGGCTCACATTTGTGGCGCCCAGTGTATCGGGTGACAACGTCGTTCGGCACCCGACACAGGCTCCGAGGCCGCCTCGGCTCCGGATTCTGATCGTCGACGACGATCCCCTGCTACTCAACTCGTTGCGCGACGTACTCGAGAGAGACGGCCATCTTGTCACGGCCGCCAATGGCGGCGATCTCGGCATCTCCCTCTTTCGCCAAGCGCACGGTCAAGGTCACTCGTTCCGTGTCGTCATCACCGATCTCGGGATGCCCCACACCGACGGGCGCCGGGTGGCGAGCGCGATCAAGGAAACCGCCGCGGCAACGCCGGTCATCCTCCTGACGGGATGGGGGCAGCGGCTCCGCGATGACGAGGACGTGCCAGCCCACGTCGATCGTGTCCTGAACAAGCCGCCCAAGCTTGCAGACCTGCGGCTGGCTTTGTTCGAGCTGACGTCGGCACCACCGGAGTAACGGAGCGGGTGGCGGGCCGTGATCGATCGCGTGACGATCGCCACGCCCCACGGCGGCAGTCGCACCAACAGCGACTCCATATCCGGCCTCCAGTGGAGGACGAGGACATGGACGAGTAGACCCCTGCCCGCGATCACCTCGAGCGGGCGCAGAACGCTGTGATAGCAGCTCGCACCCGGAGAGGCGATGCGGTGGGGTTCAGGAGATCATCGGCAACTCAGGGTGCAATCGAACGGCGTCCCGTGATCAGATGTACCACGAACAGGACGAGCGCAACGACGAACAGCACGTAGGCGATGTTGGTTGCGACAGCGGCAACGCCAGACACGCCGAGCACACCGGCAATCAACGCCACAACGAGAAACACCAAGGCGTAATAGAGCACGATCTCCCTCCTTGCCCAGCACAGCTGCTGAGCGTGCTTTCTCGTCCAGAGACTCAGCAGAAACTGTGCCGCATCGATTTGCTGAGCATTCGGGCGTCATCGCAAGCACAGCTTGCAGATTTTTCAAATCCACCTTACGACCGACCCCAGCCGCCCACCCGTCAGGACACGATTCGATTCACGTCACGTTGATTCGTTGCGTCGTCGGCCGCGGACACGCCGATGATCTCTGCCGGTCCGGCGTACGCCTCGAAGAGCGCGATGACTATGGCGGTGATGAGCGGCCCGAGCACCAGACCGAGCAGGCCGAACACACTGACTCCGCCAAGAAGACTGATGAACATCAGCAGCCCGTTCATCTGCGCCCGGCCGCTCAGAATGGCTGGCCTCACGAAGTTGTCGATGCTGCCGATGACGGCGACCCCCACAACGATGAGAACAACGCCTTTCACGAATTGCTCGGTCGCGAGCAACCAGATCGCCGCCGGCACCCAGACGACCCAGGTGCCGACGAATGGCAACAACGCGAGAAACCCCATCATGACGCCCCAGAAGACTGGGGCTGCCAGACCGAGAGCTGCAAAGACGAGTCCTCCCGCGAGTCCCTGGAGCGACGCAATAACCAATCCAACCGCTATGCTCGCGTAGACAAGATCACGCGTCTGCCGGATCATCCGCTCGCGGCGAAGATCCTCGAAAGGCAACGATCGTCGGACCTCGTACATAATCGTGTCCGCATCACGGAGGAAGAAGAACAACGCGAAGAGAGTGACGAACAAGTGGAAGAACAGGATCGCGATATCAGCGAGCAATCCGCCGACGCGAGCGGCGATGAATCCTCCAGTCCTGGAAATCACGTCGTCAATGAGCGTCCGCAGGTCAACGGCCTGGGCGCCTGGAATGAATGCGCGCAGCCAGTCCCATCCGCGTTCCAGCAACGCAAGTTGTCCAGCGAAAGCATCTCGATCCACGGCCGACACGGCCGCCCGGCTTTCTTGCGCGAACCAGGTCAGAACCACGAGTCCGGGGCCAACCATGAACAGGGTGACGACGAGGGTGCTTAGCGCCGCCGCGCGCGTGTTGCCATATCGCCCACTCAACTTCGCATGCCACGGGTACACGAAGATCGCCAGAACTACTGCCCAACCAAGCGGCGCGAAGAACGGCGCCAGGATTCGCAGGAACAAATAGCCGAGCAGCAGGACGACGCCGTAGAAGAAAACTGTGACAACGCGCTCGCGCTCCCTGGTCAGCGGACTTTGCACAGCCTCTCCACGGGCATCATATCCGGGGTTGCCGTCGAGGCTGTGGGGACCGGCAGCCGGCAAAGTCACGCGGCTCACGCGACGCCTCGAGACGAGCAACGAGCTCATCGATTGAACCATCACCCAATGGCACTCGCCGAGCGTGGCGCGATCAAGCTCGACGATCCCGTGACACGTTGGCTCCTTGCATTCAGGCCGGCGCTTTTTCAGCTTCCCTTTAACGAAGGTAGGGGAGACCTCCCGTATCCGGGCGCTACCAACGGCTGGATCACGAACAAGCCGGAAGGGTGGAGAGTTCTCGGTTAACCCCAAGAATTGGGAGAACTTAGTCGAACCTGGATGGTTGAGCCAGCGCGGTCCTCATCAGCTAGAAGAAATTTACTCGGCCTTGGGATTCCGCGCTGATACACTACCGTTCGCGCAGAAATGTGCTCCGGGCAAGGCGCAACGGCGCTTAAGGTCAAGGAGATTGGATATGGGTTCCCTTCGACGGTTCCAGATTCTGGCAGTTCTGTTCGGGCTGTTGCCCGCGACAGGTTACGCCTCCACCATCACGTTTTCGAACGCGACGTCGATCTCGATTCCAGATTTCGGAACCGCGACTACTTACCCTAGCAGCATCACGGTAACAGGAATGGATCTCGTCCTGGACCTGTCCGTATCGTTGATTGATTTTTCTCATTCTATTGTGAACGATGTCGGTGTGCTCCTCGTCGGGCCGTCAGGCATTGCACAAGTGGTTTTCGACGGCGGAACTGATTCGGGGATCGTCAACGCCAACCTGACGTTCGCCGACGGCGGAGCCCTGTGGCCTGGCTCTGGGTCTGTTTCGTCCGGCACGTTTCAGCCAAGGTCGTACTTCCCCGACGATGACTTTCCGGCGCCTGCACCCGCGGTACCAGGGGTGAACCCAACAACGATTGGGGCCAAGTCGTTCTCGGTGTTCGACGGCTCCAATCCTAACGGTGTGTGGTCGCTTTACGTGGTCGACTTCGCTTCTGAAGGCGGCACAGGAACGATTGCTGGCGGATGGAGTCTGACGATTACCGACACCCCGACTTCGACTGTCCCTGAACCGAGCACTCTCCTTCTCCTGAGCGGGTTCGCCGCCTTGGGGTTGCGTCGACGGCTAGCGCCTCGATAACTCAACGACGCTCGAATGTTCGAAAACGGCGACCGAGAGGTCGCCGTTGTAGCCATCCAGCGTGTCTTTCCTCACGGTAGCCCCACCACTACGGATCGTCTGGCAAAAGTGTCGCACTGACTTCAGTGGAGAAGCCGGAACGTATCTGCTACGGCCGCACTCCCACCGTTTGAACCCCTCACGCGTGATCTGGAGCGCGAGAGAGCCAGCCTGTTGACGTGTGACAGCGAGGGGCGTGACGCCAACTGCGCGCCCGTTGATGAAGACCGATGCACCAGAAGCGCCTGACCTGGTCGTGCGACCCACGTTAGAAGCTCAAACGTGCGCCCAGTTGCGCCGTACGAGGTGACATGGACGTCAGAAGACGCCCGAAGTCTGGTGACGTGATGTTCGTGTTCGGGTTGTTGTAGTTGACCCGGTTGAACGCATTGAATGCGTCCATCCGCACGTCGAGCCGGACAGTCTGGGTCAAGCGGAAGCCCTTGGTCACCGACAGGTTGACGGACCAGTTCCCCGGGCCGCGAATCAGGCCTGGATTCGAGTCACCGGGCCGCAACGTGGCCGTGGTGATCGAGGAAACCGGCACGAGCGCGAACTGGCCGCGGTCCAGGTAGAGCCGCGTCTCGCGGTAGTCGTCGAGCACTGGCTCGTCACCAAGCAGATCGGGCCGACTGTTGGGAATTCCGGACGGCTGCGTCACGCGCAGCGGTACGCCGGTGCGTGCGGAAAGAATGCCGGAGATCTGCCAGCCGCCGAGGATCTGCGAGAGGACGGCACCGTCAGGCGACGGCAGCTGGTAAATCGCGTCGAACGCGATCCGATGGCGCGCTTCCTGCGACAACGGGTTGCGGTCGTAGAACGGATCGAAAAAGTCCTGCGTGACGAAGTAGTCGCTGTTGACGAAGTTTGAAGCCAGCGACCCTCCCTGTTCGGCGAAGCCGCGGCTGAACGTGTAGTGAAATCCGAGCCCCAGGTCGTCCTCGAAGCGCCGCCGGAGTGACGTCTGCAGCGCGTCGTAGACCATGGTCTGCTCGCTGGTGAGATACACGCCGCTCGGCGTGCCGAGGGCGGGATTCGGGCGCGCACCAGTCTGACGATCGAACGCGCTGGCCAACGGACGGCTGAGCGGGAAGTCCCACCCGTTCGTCCGGATGTATCCGGCCTCGGCCATCCAGGCTGCGCCGAACGATCGCTGCACGTTGATCATGCTCTGGATGGTGTACGGCGCGCGGATGTCGGGGTCGATGAGGGAGTAGATCGCCTTCTTCCCCCCGTTGTCCGCGCGAACGATATCCTGAATCTCCTCGGCGTAATCGGGCCATTTGAGACTGCGTGCGGCCAGGTCGGTGCGGTTGTAATTGGTCGCCGCGCCAATGAACGGGTCCGCGACGTTGTTCTGGATCAGCGCGAGCATGATCGGGCTGAACAGGACGCCGAATCCACCGCGCACGACGGTCTTTCCCGCTTCGTCGAGCGTCCACGCGAAGCCGGCGCGCGGCCCGATGTTGATCATGTCGGGGTTATAGATGTCGTCAGGTGGTCGCGGCGAACCGAAGTCCATCTTGTTGAGATCGGTCGGCGATTCGAGATTGACGATCTCCGCCGGGCGATCGCTCGTCGCCTGCACGTGGAAGGCCTGGTAGAAATCGAAGCGGACACCCAGGTTGAGCATCAGCCGCGGGGTCGCGCGCCAATCGTCCTGCAGGAACACCCCGTAGCTGTCGATGTGCGAATCGTGGGGCGGCTGGCCCGACTGCAGATTCATGGAGTTGGGGACGTTCGAGAGCAGGTCGGTGAGCGTCTGGAAGCTGTAGTTCGGGTTCTGGGGATTCGTCTTGTTGCCACTCTCCCGCGACCACCGGAACCCCGCTTTCAGGTTGTGCGAACCGAAGAAACGGCTCACCTTCTGCTCGGCACTATACGACCGCCCTCGCATCGCGAGGATCTCGGCGAGCGGCGTGGCGAAGGCGTTGGCGATCGTGAACTGCGGGATGCGCGGCCCCGGATCCGTCAACTCGGCGTCTCCGGTCACGGCCGGGTTGGTCTGCAGCCAGAAATCGTTCAGTCGATCGAGCGAGTTGCGGTTCCATCCAAAGCGCGTCTCCGACACCCAGGTTCCGCCGGCCCGTACGTACTGCGTGGCAATCCGGTCTTGCTCGTTCAGGAATCGCTGATCGTTGCCGCTGCCGATGTAAATCGACGGGTTCACGGTCTCGGGCCGCATCCGGCTGTAGGTGACCGACAGGTTGCCGCGGGCGATGTTCACATCCGCCTTGGCGAGCCACGTGTCATCACTGCGCGTGCGCGGCCGCGCCGCACGGTAGCGGCCGATTTCCGCGTTGATCGGTTCGTTCGGCAGCGGCGTCACGTCGAGTACGGCGACCGTCTCGGGCATCGGGAGCGCGGCCAGGATGCGATCCCGTGTCAGCTGCGTGGGCACCGTGCCGTTCACGGTGACCCCGAACGTTTCGCGATAGCCCTCGTACGCCCCGAAGAAGAACGCGCGGTTGCGCACGACGGCGCCGCCCAGCGTGCCGCCGAACTGATTGAAGCGAACGTCGGGCTTGGGCTGCGAGGCCGGCAGGAAGGGGTCGCGGGCTAGCAGGCTCTCGTTCTGCCAGTTCTCGAAGAGAGAGCCGTGGTAGTCGTTGGTCCCCGAGCGCGTGATCATGTTCACCTGGCCGCCCACCACGCCGCCGTATTCCGCTGGCAGCACACCCTTGACCACCTGCACTTCGGCGACGGCCTCGATGCTCATGACGCTGATCTGGTTCTGCGCGCCATAGGAGTTCAGGCCGCGCGTCTCGTTGTTCGCCGTGGCGTCTGTCCCATCCACCGTGATGGCAGTGCCGCCCTCGGCCACGCCATTCAATCGGATGTTGCCGCCGCCCGCGAGGCCGGTCGACGCCTCGGTGACGCCGGTCGACAGTGTCAGGAGGCCGGTGATGTTCCGGCGCGAGAGCGGCAGCGTCCGTACCTCGGTGGCCAGCATCGATTCCTTTTGTGCGGCCGATGCCGTTTCGACAAGCGGTGAGCGCTCCGAAACCGTGATCGTCTCTTCGAGCTGCCCGACCTCGACCGTAAAGTTCTGTCGCACCGTCTGGCCCGCGAGCAGTTCGAGCGAGTCGTTCGTGTACGTCTTGAAGCCCTGCAGTTCGATCCGAAGCGTATAGCGACCGCTCGGCAGCGCTGTGAGCGCGAACTCGCCGCTCACGTCTGTCACCGCTTCACGAGCAAGGCCTGTTCCCTGGTGTACGACACTCACAGTCGCTCCAGGGAGGGAAGAGGCCGTCGCATCACGAACGACGCCATAGATAGTTGCAGTGGTCACCTGCGCGGAGAGCGCGGCTATGGTCGTAAGTAAGAAGAGAGCAACGAGAGAGAGGGTCAACGTCACAGAACGCACGGCACACCTCCTCGGGAGAGCTATATATAAGGGATGGAGGAGTGTGAATCAACGCGCCGCGCGAGCACATCCGTGGGCATACCTTTCTTTTGGTATGCACCCTCCGAATCTCACGAACGTCAATTCCAAACTGCCTGGGCCACTTCGACGATGCGGGCGAGTTTGGCCCACTGCTCGTCCTCGGTCAGCAGGTTTCCCTCTTCCGTGGACGCGAACCCGCACTGGCCCGACAGGCACAGCTGATCGAGATCGACGAAACGAGCCGCCGCGTCGATGCGCCGCCTGATCTCGTCCCCGGCTTCGAGGCCGGCACGCTTCGTCGTCACGAGGCCGAGCGCCACGGCCTTGCCCTTCGGCAGCAGCCGGAGCGGCTCGAAGCCACCGGAGCGTTCATCGTCGTACTCCATGAAATAGCCGTGCACATTGATGGCGTTGAACAGCACATCCTCCACGGCCTCGTAGCCACCCGCCCCCATGAATGTCGACTTGAAGTTGCCGCGGCATAGGTGCAGCGTCACCGTCATGTCGTCCGGAATGTCTGCGACCGCCTCGTTGATCAGCCAGGCATACCGCTTCAACAACTCGTCGGGATCATCGCCGCGCGCAACCATCTTCTGCCGGTAGCTCGCGTCGCAGAGCATCGCGATGAATACCTCGTCGAGCTGCAAATAGCGGCAGCCCGCGGCAGCAAACGCCCCGACGGCGGCACGGTACGCACTGCCAAGATCAGCGAACAGTTCGTCGCGGTCGGGGTAAATCGTCGCATCTATCGGCGGCAATACGGGTCGTCCGTACAGCGCCGATGGTGATGGAATCGTGAGCTTTGGGGTGAACCGGGCGTGCTGCTGAAGGAATGCGTAATGCGCCAGCATCGGGTGACCCGAGAACCCGATCTTCCCGTCGACCCGTACACCGGCGTTGCGCGATGTGGCGCCCACGAACGCCACGCCGCTCTCCATGACGTGCGGGTTCACGCCGGCCAGCCCCCAGAGAAAGTCGAGATGCCACCACGAGCGGCGCAGCTCGCCATCGGTGACGGCACGCAGGCCGATCTCCTCCTGTCGTCGGATGACGCGCTCGATTTCGCGGTCTTCGACCGCGGCAAGTCCCGCAGAGTCGAGCAGGCCTGCCGCATGATCGCGGCGCGCGGCCTTCAGCGCGTGCGGCCGCAGCAAGCTGCCGACGTGGTCGGCACGAAATGGCGGGCGTGATCGCTCGCGCATACACTCTCCTCGAGACACTGCGAATTACGGTGACGCCAATTCGAGTCGGCCCCAGGTCAAAGCACGACGAAGCCTTCCCATCGGCGCATGTATTCGGCGAACGCCGGGCTCAGGCCACCCGCGCGCAGCCAGTCAATCGTCACGGGCGGGCGACGCGGCGTCCATTCGGGATCCGCTGCGCGCAGCGGCCAGTCGGCGTTGATGACGGCCGCCCGCCCGAGCGCGACGGCGTCGGCACCCTGTCGAAGCACCTCTTCGGCCTCGCCCCGCGTCCATACGGAACCGGCGGCCAGAACCCGAACGTCGGATGGCAGCGCTGCTCGAAACAGCGGTATTGCATGAACGCCTGGGCGCTTGACTGTGTGGGCCAGCGACTGCCACAACGACAGATGAATAAAGTCGACGCCATCATCGGCCAGCCATCGCGCCGTCTGCAGGCTCTCGTCGAGATCCAGACCGCGCGCATTGCCGTAATCCTCGGGTGACAAGCGGACGCCGACGGTGAACGACGATCCGACGCGGGCGCGCACAGCCCTCATCGTCTCCCGCAGGAGGCGCGCGCGATTGTCGAGCGACCCTCCCCACTCATCAGCCCGACGATTCTGGGTGGCGCTCAGAAACTGCGTGAACAGATAGCCGTGTGCCCCGTGAATCTCCACGCCATCGAAGCCCGCAGCTCGCGCTCTCGCCGCGGCATCGGCGAACTGCCCGACCACGCGTGTGATGTCGTCTCTGGTGGCGGCACGGATACCGTCATGCTCGCTCGCACTCCACGGACTCACGCCGGTGAGCGCCGCATTCGCTCGCAGGCCGCCATGAAATACCTGCAGGATCGACGTGGCCCCCCGGCCGTGCAAGGCCGTCGCCAAACCCGTCAGCCCCGGCACCAACGCATCGTCGAACACGCCAAGCTCGCCCTGCCACCCCTGACCGTCCTTGGCGACGTGCGCTGCGCACGTCATCACGACTCCGAAGCCGCCTTCCGCGCGCGACGACAGCCAGCGCAACTCGTCAGCGCCCAGCGAGCCGTCGGCGTGGCTCTGCATGTTGGTCATGGGAGCGAGGACGACGCGGTTCCTGGCGGTGAGACCGGTACGGAAGACGAGCGGCGCGAAAAGAGACGGCATCAGGAGAGTCGAGCGCGGTCCGGCGCGGAATGGCCCGAAGCTTACGCTATGAGAGTTGCCGAGCCAAGATGCGATCGGTCTGCGCGTCAGTCCCGACCATGAACACGTGTGCACCTACATCCACAAAGCCGTTCTTACGGTAGAACGCCTTCGCTCGCACGTTGCGCTCCCAGACCCCAAGCCACAACGTCCGCCCGCCACGTCGAGAGGCTTCGAGTTCTACTCTCTGCATAAGCGCTTGCGCAACACCGTGCCCGTGCCACGACTGAGCGACGTAGAACCTCCATAGCTCGATGGGCGACTCTCCAGTCACACAGTCCGGAACCACGCCCGAACGCAACTGAGCGTAAGCCGCCAGTTTCAAATCGACCTCGACCAACAGTGTTGTGATGTCAGGGTCGAGGAGTTCCCTCCGCTGTTGGGACGTTCCGTAGGCACTCGCCAGATGGACCGCCATGTCTTCCGGCCGATTGTCGGCGGCAAAGGTCTCTTGGAACGTTCGGGCGGCTAGTTCGGCAAGAGGTGTCGCATCGACTGCCGCGCCGGGTCTGATGACGATGTCCATGCGCGGGCTCGCTGGGCCGTCACCTACTGACGCGAGACAGGGTCCCTCCGGTAAACCCGCCCGCGTCATACGAAGGACCATAGAGCGATGGCACCTTCGCGCCCATTGGCCGTAGATATGTCGACAACTGTCCGCGATGGTGAATGGTGTGGTTGAGAATCAGCTGCAGCAGACCGATTGCCGGAAACGTCCGGAGCCCATAGAAGTCCACCATCCGCAGGAGCTCGTCGCCGCTAGTCGTTTCAAGGCGCCTCACGGCCGGGTCGAATCGCTCGGTGTACCAGGCAAGGACGTCAGACGGCTCACGGACGCCATCGGGAGCGGGCTTCAGGTCATGAGGAAACACGCCTGTGGCGATGGCGTCGAGATACTTGATCTCGGTCGACACGATGTGCCACGCCAGATCGAAAGCGCTGCGCGAGTCGGAGTGTGGTCGATAACCAGCACGCTCAGGAGGTATCGCTGCGATGACAGTGCTCGTCATCGAGTGCTCTGCTTTCAGCGCCGGAAGTCCTAGCACGTGAAGCATGAACGCTGCCTGATCGGATGTGAGCGAACTCATGCGCGAACGTTACCACGAAGGTTTCGGCGAATCGCGCGATGTTTGAGCCAGGACGCACACTCCAGAAACTGGAGCACCCCTCTTTAGAGCCCGGCGGTGACTGTACTTGCCTTTATCAGCGGTCGCATCAGGTTGACAAGGCCCCTAATCGGCGGTACGGCTCGCGCGATCAGAGTCCGAAGTGAATGCCGGCGCCGATGTACGAGATGTCGTCCTGAAAGAACTGTCCGTACGGTGACGGACCTTCATAGATCTCGAACAGTAGCAAGATGAGACGACCGGGGTGACCTTCCGGACCGGGTCGTCCCAGCTCGAGTCCCACGCGTCCACTGATCGCAGGCGACCACTCATGCAGCTCCGTCGTCTTCAGGTCGACGCCAGCCAGCATCTGAACTTTCCGCGCCCGGCCCGTGCGCAGCTCGACGCCGGCGTGAAAGAGAGAGTCTGGCAGCGCGTCGGGTTCACGGCGGAAGATGCGTTCGGCACCGCCGTACGCGCGAAGCGCGCCGATCTCCTGTGAGATGAGCAGTTCCACCGACTCGAACGAAAGGTTCTCCCGGACGATGTCCTCGCTGCGGAGCAAGTACTCGTCGCCGAGGTGCGAGCTCTGGTGATACAGCTTCGCGCGAATGCTGAAGCCGTTCCGACGGAACGTCAACGGGATGCCGATGACGTAGTCGGCGTTGATGAGATCGTTCGAGGGCGCACCCAGGTCGAACTGGGCGAAGATGCTCCCCACCACATCCAACTGAAAGCCTTCGCCGGCGTCGGGACCACCAACGCGCAGCAGGCCGAAGATGTCGCCCAAGCCGACTGAGGCAATCGAGGTCCCTTCTCCCGTCGGATCGTCGAGCGAACGAAACGTGCCACGAAGGAAGCTGACGAAGGACCTGGACTCCTTTGGGTCGGCAATCAGGGGGCAGAAGATCTGATCCTCGGGAAAACCCACCGTGCCTTTGGCTTCCGACTCGTGGACGCCAGCGCCACATCGCGGCGCAGCAACCGTCTGCGCACCGGCCGGCAGGGCTGCCGCCAACGAGACAACGGCCAGCGCCAGAACAACCGGAACAAGAGAATGCCGAAGACGATCGGCCATGGAACAACCTCGGGGAGAGGTCGTGTATTGTACGATGTCCCGTCCTGGAGCGATGTCATGCCTGTGCGACCCGGCGACGGCGCGCCACGGCAGCGCGTTTCAGACCCACGAAATCCCGATAGGAAGCGTGAACTCAGCTCGACGGCGAAGCCGTGTGCGTGTGTGTCATAGCATCGGTCGTGTCTCGGGCAAGGGTACGCACGTAGTAGCTGTATTTGATCGCGAGTTGGATTTGACTGAGGCCGCTGAGATCGAGGCCGGCAGCGGCGGCGTCCTCCTCCGGGATCCGGATCCGCCAGCGTGCTGCCGGACTGCGTCCCCAAAACTGCTGCTTGGACCTCTCGTCGAGGTCATCGGGGTTGATCCCGAGCACCTGTGCGGGCGAGAGTTCGCGACGGGGCGGAGCTTTGATCACAACCGGGGTCGCGTCCTGGCGCAGATTCGTCGCGTCTCCACAGTGCTCGAGTTCGATTTGAACCCAGTTATGGTTTGGATCGACCTTCGCACCGATGAGTGCGACCTCGGCCCTCCCGATCTTGAGTTCGGTGCTTGGCGAGAATGCGCTCATCGGAACGTCGAAGGACACTGTCTTGGAACCTTTCAACCCCTCGAGCGCAATCGAATCGGTGACGGGCACGGCAAGATGGCCTTCGAAGCCCAAATGGTTCCAGTAGTCGTCGTACTCCTCGCGCAACGCCGCCGGGTCGAACAACGCCAGTGATTTGACGTAGGCCTCCACCAGGTCGAGGACCCCTGCCGGATCTCTGCGACCCAGCGCAAAGAACGCATCCTCCTCGAGATCAGGGTGGAGGTAACCGTAATGGAAGCGGAAACGAGGCGCCCGTGGGGGAACCGCAAGCGTGTACAAGTCGAACGCTCGGTCTCGCCGGAAGCCGTACCACAGGAAGTAGTCGAGATAGTCCTGGAACTGACGAATCAAGATCCTGGCGACCCTGGCCACGGTGTCGACGTCCTCCTCGAAGCCCGCTGCCAGCGTGCTGAGCGTCTCAGTGTCAGCAGCGTATGTTGCTGCCTTTTGCTGCGCGCTCTCGGCCGCCAGCTTGGCGTGCTCGTGGTCGATGAATCGCATGTTCACTTCGTACGCCGCGTCGAACGCGTCGATCAGGAGTTGCCGTTCCTTTTCATCGAACTCGTCGTCGCCTTGCGCCGCGAAGAGCTGAGCGACCGCCTCGACTTTGTCGACCAGCTGCACCGTCTTGTCGATAGCGTCCGTCAGCGAGCCTTTCACCTTCTTACCCGCAGCCGTCAACTTCGGATCCGCAGGATTACTCAAATCGACCCAGGTCCCGAGGTTGTCGGCAGCCGCGCCTGCCGCCGAGGCTGTGGACGCCAGTGCGCCAACTGCAGCCAGCCAAGCGGCCACCGTCGTCCCGGCGCTTTGCACCGCACCGACGACTGCGATCACCGCGCCGACCACAACACCGATTCCCTTGACGACGTCGCCGAAACTGATATCTGCCTCGTTCGCGCGCGCCTCTTTGACGGCAACGAGCGCTTGTTGAATCGAATAGAGACGGCCTTTTGCCTTTTCCCAAGCCACTTCGGCGGCTTGTCGCTGGCTTTCAGCGAGGGTGGCATCGATCTGCGCTGCGCCCGCCATCCCCTGGGCGTGGTCTCTTGCGGCTTTGGCCAGGTTGCTCTTGTCGGCCGTGCTCTGGACGTTGAGCAAGGTCTCCAGGGTGTTTCCGAACAGTGAATCTTTGTGCCCTTGATAATCGGTGATGAACTCCTCGTAGAACTCGAAGTCCGGACGCAGGTCGTGCTGATAGCCGATGCCGATCGGGGTCACGCCCTGGTTGATGTATTCGAGGAGGACCCTCGCGCGTGTGTTGTTCACAGAGAACGGGGTGTAGATGGTGCGCACGGTGCGCCCGTTTACCTTCGCGATCAGGATCAGGGCGGACTCGAACTCTCTGCGGGCCTTCGCGAGGACGCTTGCCTTCACCGGCCGGAAGATCGACTTGTCGATAGGGAGCGGCAAGTAGTCTTCGAATTCGACGTCGAACGTTCGGATAGCCTGGCTCGGGCCGGGAGTCCTCGTCGTCGCCGGGACATATGACCGGAACATGTACTCCCCAACCCGTGTGCGATAACGGCTCCATTGAGTTGCGGCGGTTTTTCCCGCAAGGTCCACAACCAGCTTCCACCAGGCGTCGGCATCACTGACGTCAAGCTTTGTGACCGCGCCGCGGGTTCCCGTCTTGCCGTCAGTCCCGGCAGCGCCGCCATTGCCACCCTCGCCGCCGGGGCAGCCGCGCCCCCCTGCGTCAGCCCCGCGTTGGCCGTCGGTCCCTTTGGCTCCACCCTTCCCGCCCGCACCGGGACTGGTGTCAATCACCAGGTCACCCTGGCTGGCGACGAAATAGATTGCGACCTCGCCACCATTTCCACCGGTTCCACCGTTACCGCCGCGCGCACCGTCCCGACCACTGACACCGGGAAAACATTCAGAACTCCCCCCGACTTTCTGGCGTCTCGCGTCGCTACCGTCTTTGCCATCGGCGGCATCCCCACCCTTGCCTCCGGCTTTGCCCCGGGCCACGAGCCGTGCGTTCACGACTTTCTGGGCAATCACTGTGATGGCCGACGCGCTGGCCCCATTCCCGCCATTGCCGCCCGGAGTCGTGTCGTGCGCGGGCGCGCCATTCGCCGGCCCGAACAAGTTGAAGGTGGTGGTGTCGATCGCGCCACCATTACCGTGGTAGGTGTCGGCGACGAGGATCAAGGGATGTCCGGAGAGCGCGAACGTGTACTGCGAGGCGTGCACGATCTCTCGCGCCAGCAGGCATACCGTCGTACCTCCCGCAATCTTCCGGAACTTCATCTCCGCCACAAGCTCGTCACGGAGTGCGTCGCCAATCTCGATCCGATCCCGAACGTAGGTGAAGGCTGCCATGGTAGTTCTCCTACCTGCCGTGCCGATTCGGACCGAGCAGCTGCAGATACGCGACGATGTCGTCGACGTCCTCGTCGGTCAGCTCGATGAAACCGCCCAGGGATGCCGAGCCAACCGGGTCCACTGCCTCTGTGAAGTTGAAGAACCGCTGATAGTGCGCAACGGCATCGCGCAGCGTCTTGGCGCCGTTGTTGTGGAAGTAGGGCGCGGTGTCTGCAACGCCCCAGAGTGTCGGGATCTTGAAATTCTCGATGATGACCGCGCGGGGCAGCACGGCCGGCGGCGGAGTCGGAGGATTGGGGTGAAGAAGAAGACCGGGGTCGGGCGAACGGAACATCACCGCCGGGTTGACTCCGTCGTTGACGATCCACGTTCGAATCGGATTCTCCGGTTCGTTGACGATCGCCACACCGATGTTGAAGAAGCGAACTCCCGGACGTGGAACGCCGCCGGTAAAGTCGGAGTGCGCCTGACTGATCGCGTTCAGCATTGGACCGCTATGACACAGGGCACAGATGCCTTTCTTGGAAGGAGGGGCGAACGGCGCGTCGACGAGGAACTCGCGTCCTCGGCGCTCGGCTCGTGTCCTGCCCGGAGGCAATTGGGGCGGCGGTCCACCGGCGGCGAACTTCCGGAGCGCGCGCGAGGAAAAGAACCGTGGGGCCGTCTGCTGAAATTCTGCGATGGCGTCGAGCTGCGGCTCGGTCGGTTCGACGGTGTTCTGGTAATGGCCGTGGACTGCGGCTCGTGCCTGCTCCTGCACCGTGGGCGGACGTCCGTCGTAGTTGAGAACCGGGTCGAGCGCAGGCGTGTTCTGGGTGGTTGGAATGCCCCGAAAGACCGTGACGTGCGTCGCGCCCGGGTCATCGGCCAACGAGAGCCACGGCGGCAGCGGAACGGTGACGCGGATCGTTGCGTGCCTCCGGACCCGCGTCGTGCCTCCGTCCTCGTCCAGCGCGTCGAAGGTCAGGAACGCGTTGTTGGGATCTCCTTCCTTGATGATCCGACGAACGTCCCGAAGGCTCAGGGTGCCTGTCTCTTTGCTGTGGCACGTGACGCACGTCCGCCCATTGCCACCGAACGTCTCCCTATCGAAGAGCCTCTTGCCATCGAGCTCGATATCCAGCTCGTCTTTGGCAAGTTCTTGTGAGTGTGAAAGGGATGGGTTGCTGCTACTGATGAGCGACAAGATCATCGCAGCTGCCAACGCGGCACGCTGACGTGGGGTTCGAGCCATGGAGCCTCCTTGCGAAACGAACTCTGAGACTCGTCGCGGGGAGGCGCCAGATCTTTACGGTGTATTACCCGCAAGAAATCGAGTGATGAAGGGTTATGCACCCCGATGTACACTCCGGTCCGTTCGCACGGATCGCCCGATGCCCGCGGAAACCGACACCAGCGTGCCGGAACAGCGCGACCTGCCGGACGCCGTTGTCCGCGTTCAGCTCGCGAAAATCCTCGCGAGCGACGTCTTCGCTCGATCCCAGCAGCTGCGCCGCTTCCTCTCGTTCATCGTGGAGCAACGACTGGCCGGGCAGGGGCAGACGCTCAAGGAATCAGTCCTCGCTCACGAGCTGTACGGGAAAGGGACGGACTTCGACGGCGGTGCCGATCCCGTCGTTCGCGTCGATGCCAGACGCCTTCGCGACAAGTTGCGCGAGTACTACGAGGGCCGGACCGAGCCCGTCGTCATCTCACTGCCGAAGGGCAGTTACGTACCGCACTTCGAAGCGAATTCCACCTCACATAGGGCTCCTCAGGCTCTTCCTTCGGAGCCCCAGCAGACAGTACCGGTCGTCAGTCCGGCGCCGATTCAGAACGTCAGAGGCGCGAGGATCGCCCTCGGCGCGCTGGCGGTGATCGCGATGGTCGTCGCCGCAACGCTTGCCTGGCGCGCACGCGCGGGTCCCACGAGCCCGCCTGTGCAGGTGCTCCCGCTCGCGTCGTACCCCGGTTCGGAAGGGGCGCCGGCGTTGTCCCCCGATGGCAACCTTGTCGCATTCGCGTGGTCAGGAAGTGCCGCCGCAGGCCCCACGGACATTTATGTGAAAGCCGTTGGCAGCGAAGCGCTCCGACAGTTGACAGCCACTCCGAGCTCAGAAACCAACCCCGCCTGGTCTCCTGACGGACACAGCATCGCCTTCGTCCGGGCTGGGCAAGGCGTGTTCACGATGTCGCAACTCGGCGGCGTCGAACGTCGAATATCGAGTTCCGGCACTCAGGTCAACTGGGGGGGTGACTCGAAGTCGGTGCTCATTCGTGACCGGGAAGCAGACACACGTCCGCATGGCATCTACCAGGTGTTCCTCGACACGTTGGAGCGTCGGCAGCTAACGCAGGCGCCGGTCGCTTCCGGAGACTACCGGTTCGAAGTTTCACCAGATGGCAACACGCTGGCATTCATACGCTACGAGAAGAACGGAGTCTCGGATCTGTACGCCGCGCCCATGGCAGGCGGCGAACCGCGGCGGCTCACGAACTGGAACGACGAAATCGACGGGTTGTCGTGGACGCCAGATGGCCGGGAGCTTGTCTTCTCGGTCAACGAGCCGACAGCGAGTCGGCTCTGGCGAATTCCAGTAAGCACCCCTGTACCTTCTCGAGGAACCCCGATTGCCGGCATCCCTGCGTCAGCGATGTATCCTTCGATTTCGAGGCCAATGCCGGGCCAGCCGGCGCGCCTGGCGTTTCAAACGGTCACACTCGACGTCGACCTTCAGCTGATCGATCTCGACGCGCCCCTCTCGCACGATGCGCTCGAGTCGCGTCCCCTGTTGAATTCGACTCGACACGAGGGTTCAGCCCGATTTTCGCCAGACAACACGAAGATTGCGTTCGCGTCGATTCGCTCAGGAGCCCCGGAGGTGTGGGTCGCCGACCGTGATGGAACCGGGGCACGGCAGCTCACGACGCTTGGCGCTACCGGAGTGATGATCGGTGACTGGTCCCCCGACAGTACGACGATCGCGTTCGAGGCGGCGGTGGCCGGCAACACAGACGTTTATCTCGTCGGAGCGGATGGCGGGCACCCGCGCCGACTGACGAGCGAGGTCTCGTTGGATGGCGTTCCCGCGTGGTCGCGCGACGGGCAGTGGATCTATTTCGCGTCGACGCGCGCAGGACCACTTCCTGATATTTGGCGGATGTCTCCTCAGGGGGGCGAGCCCATCCGATTGACACGGAACCTCGGATTCGAACCGCGTGAGTCTCCAGACGGCCGGCATCTCTTTTATCTCGACCGTACGCCTGCAGGTGCGTCGATCGAGGCCCGGCTGATGCGCGTACCGGTCGCCGGCGGGCATGCGGAACGGCTGCTCGAGCGGGTTCGGCCGTTTCTCTGGACGGTCACGGACACCGGCATCGTGTTCATCACGCGCGAGCCGGATTTCGATGCGATCGACGTCTATCGATTCAGCGACCAGCGCACGGTCCGCGTGGGACGGCTGGGGTTTCGGATACCTGGTATCTACACACATATGACGGCGTCTCGCGACGGCCGTTGGGTGTTGGCCACCAAGATGGAGCGATTCGATTCCGACCTCATGCGCCTCGACGACTTTCGATGAGGGATGTCCGTTCGCGGGTAACAACAAAAGTGGACGGGTCCGGCTGCCACCTTCGCGCGGCGCGCGTTCGATTTCCCGATCGAGCTCGTCCTCCGTCGGCACCGGCGGCGGCGACTCGTCCGCCGGGTCCGCACCATGGCGATACCACTCGAAGCCGTGCCGGTGGGAATCAGCCGTCCCATCGTCACGTTCTCCTTCAACCCGCGCAGGTGATCGATCTTCCGGAGATCGACGCTTCCGTCAGGACGCGCGTCGTTTCCTGGAAGCTCGTCGCCGGTTGCGATAAAGAACGCCTCGCCTTCCTTCGCCTTGTTAGCCTGCGTGACCTTATTCCTCGAACAGTTCTTGCAACGTCTCCAAGACCGTGGTGGTGGTGGCCGGCGACAACCGACCCAGCCGCTTGACGAGACGTTCACCGTCGACGGTACGCACCTGATCGACGGCGACGAACCCGGAACGGTTCTGAAACCGGCACGGCACGCGCCACGGATAGGCATGCCGCCCGTGGTCATGGGCGCAACGATCACGGTGCGCAGGTGTTCGTTGAGTTCGTCGGGGGATATCACCACGCAGGGGCGAGTTTTCCGGACTTCGCTCCCGACCGTCGGATCAAATCTGACCAGATGCACGTCGCCGCGCACCACCGAACCAGCCTTCACCGCCACCGCCACTCTTTGTCGTCAAAGTGGCTTGGTGTTGGACTCTTGGCGAGACAAGGTGGTTCAGCACGCTAACGTGTCGGGCTGAGCCCCGGCGCGTGGTTTTCGATGCGCTCAAGGAGTGTGTTATCTCGGACTGGCAGCCTGCCAGTGGTCGCCGCGTTGCAGGTCCTGCCGCAGAGTGCCGCGTGCCTCAGGCACCTAACGAATTCGAATCTGAATGTCCCTTCCGACGGTCGGCCGCTCGCCGGCGTTCGCACGTGCCTCGACATGAATCACGTACAGTCCCGGCACGAGATCGTCGAGACGAAGCGACGCGTTGAAGCCGTAGCCGCCGCGCTTCCCCTGCAGCTCGGTCGATGACCGCTCCTCCGCGACCGTGCGGACGGCGGTGCCTCCTTCAGCTCGCAATTCGGCGTTGAAGGTCACCGTGTGCGGCGTCGCGTTCGGCAGGTGTTCGTAGGCTTCGACGTAGAGTCCCAATACGTCTCCTACGGCGAATTCGCGCGTGGCGCTCACGTTGCCAGGGAGCGTGGAGGCGAACACGGTCTTCGCATTCATCGTGCGTATGCGTGACGTCTCCAGGGATCCGATCGTGACGCCGCTCAAGGCCAGTGGCATCTTGGAGAAATCGGGCACGTCGATGTCGTAGACGACGCTGCCGGCCTTGCTGCCTCCGTTGCCGGCGGCAACGCGCAGCTGATAACGGCCGGGAGCCAGCTCGGTTTCGAGCAGCATCCGCATCCCGGATGTCATCACCTGCTGATAGGTCTCGGGCCTGAGCGAGAGACGAGCGGTCTGCGTCTGACCGGGAGAGATCTGGTTGCGCATGTCGATGGCGAAATAGCTGACCTCGAATGCACCGGCATGGACGCCGTCCTTTTCCACGAGCCCGAGCTGCGAGCCATCCACCTCCACCGCCATGACCACTGTGGCGTTGCGCCCCGACCCTTTGAACGGCGCGGCGAAGACCCGCAATGGGAGGCCGTTCACGGCCACCGTGCTGCGGAGCGCTTCGGAAACAGCGAGGCTGACATTCGTGGCCGGCTTGGGCGGGTCGGCTGGTCGCTCGTTCCGCAGCGGTGCCATGTAGCCGGTTCGTCCTCGTACGATCAGCCCGGGACGCTGCTCGAGCGCGTTGGCGGCAAACAGCGAAGGCTTCGATGGCGTACGCGGGAGGTTGACGAGAGCAAACGACGTGATCGTCTGCGCCTTG
>JALDXQ010000106.1:0-25227 GCA_032156805.1 Acidobacteriota bacterium | reverse complement strand
CTCGACTTCATCGACATGGAGGAGAAGAAGAACCGGCAGAAGGTCTTCCAGACGGTGGAGCAGGAACTGCGCAAGGACCGTTCACCGTCGAAGGCGCTGCAGGTGTCCGACTTCGGTCTCGTCATCATCACGCGCAAGCGCGTCAAGCAGAGCCTCGAGCGCGTGCTCACCGAACCGTGTCCGTACTGTGCGGGGAGCGCGGTGATCAAGTCGGCCTCGACGATCTGCTACGAGATCCTCGCCGAGGTAAAGAAGATCAGCGGCGATCTCAACGGGCAGAGCTTGGTGCTGCGCGTCAACCCCGACATCGCGCGCGCGTTCCGTGACGAAGAGCGCGCCGTCTTCAAGGATTTGAAGCAGTCACTCGGCCGCGACATCGCGCTGCGTCCGGATGCGCAGCTGCACCACGAGCAGTTCGACCTGATGGCGATCGGGTAGCAAGTCGCGTAAGAGTGACGGGATAGGAAGTGGAGGTGGATAGTGGTCGAACCGCTATCCACCAGGCAGCTGTTAAAAATAGGTCTTGTACCCGAACGTCAGCGAGAAGCCGGTGGCATCCGGGAACCCCGCCGGCTGACTGACGATGTCCCAGCGGGCCTCGCCTTTGACGGCAGACCGCTCGCCCACGAAGTACTCGAGCCCTCCACCGAAGTTCAGGCCACCGCGCGTGTCGGAGTCGGGATCATTGGCGCCGTCGAGCAGCTCGCGCACCCAGTAGATTCCAGCTCCAGCCGTGGCGAACGGATGCAGGTTCCCCATCTCGAAGTTGTAGACGCCATTGAACATCAGCCTGGACTGGCGGAAATGATCCTCGGTCCGGTTCTCGAACCCGGGACTCGCATAGCTGAACATTCCACGCAGGCTTATCCGCGGCGTGAGGTAGTACTCACCGAACCCATCAAAGGTGAATGTCTTCTCGAACGCCTCATCTGGGAAGAAGACACCGATGTCCGCGCCGACGCCGATGAGGCCAGTGTCGGGCGTCTGAGCTGAAGCAGGAAGTAGAAACAGACAGTTGAGTACTGCACTGATACAGAGGAGTTGTCTCAATCGCATCATGCACGCGAATGTAGCATGATTGATGCTCACTCTTGGACTGGCAGGACGAAGAAGCACTCACGTTCACGTTTGGTGCGGCTGAAGCCGGACACTACGAGCGCGAACCTCGAACCCGGAACCGTGAACGGCACGCGTCAGATCATCTTTTGACGATGACGATGTCGCCGCTGAAGGACTGAAGCGAGAGCGTGGCGCCACCATCGCCGAACGATCCGCGAACGGAACGGTTCCGTCCCGGACCACCCGTAAGAGAGTTGCCCGGCCCGGTCTGTAAGGTCAACGGGAAGTCCGATCGAACGTCGCCGCTGAACGTCGAGCCCTCGATGGTAAATCCTCTCGCATCCGCGGGCGTCACCCGGATGTCGCCGGAGTGCGACTGGAACTGATAGCGGCCGTTGCGCTGGAGCCTCCCCGAGTAGTCGATGTCTCCTGATACCGATCGCAGCGACGAGTGATCGACCTCGATATCGGTGAGCCGCAAGTCGGCGCTGACCGTCTGCGCATCGAAGCCGCTCGCCTTGAGACGGCTGACGGTGACATCACCGCTGACGCTGTTGGCGCTCAATTCCTCGGCCTCGGCATCAGTGATCTCGATATCGCCGGAGACCGTCTTCACCGTGCGCAATCGCCGGTTGGCATTGGTGATGACATCCCCACTGACCGTCTCTGCGCGCAGTTCGCCGTTGATATTCGTCACCTTGATCGTGCCCGACACGCTTCGCAGGTTCACGGTGGCATCGCGCGGCACCGAGACGGTGAAGTCGACCCCGCCCGCCCAGTTGCGGCGGCGTGGATACTCCGCCCGGACATCGACACGGCCGCTGCGTTCCTGCACGTCGATGGTGAGCTCCGACAGCAGGGTCTTGGCCTCTGATTCGTTGGGATGCCGCACCCGCTTGATCGCCTCGATGCGCACATCGTCCCCGCCGCCGCCGGCCACCGAGATGTCGCCACTGACGTTCTGAAGATCGAACGTTCCGTTGCGTCCCAGGCGCACCGTCCGTGAAAATGCCTCGGTGTGCTCGGGGCCGCGCCCGAACCCGCGCCGCCCCTGCGCATCGAGCCTCTGATCGAAGTAGCGCGCGAACTTGTCGGCGTTACGCTCGACCTGGCGTGCGAACTGTTCGGCCTGACGCTCGACTCGCCGGGCGATGTCCTCGGCGAAGCTTTCCCAGTCAGCCGACTGTGCTGCCGACAGTCGCGGCACTGCGACGAGAACGAGGGCGAAGACGACGATTCTCTGGACCATGTTTTACTGAGCCCCTGGCTGATTCAATCCGGAAACAATGCGTGCGGCGCCCTCAGGATTGCCTTTGCGCATTTCGTTTATCAGTGCGACGACGTCCTGCAGCAACTCGAGCTTGCTGCGCAGCGCCTCGAACAGGCTTTCCTGGGCCGTCGGATTGTCCGGTTCGGTCTGCAGGGCGGCGCGGCTCTCGCTGATGGCGCCGTCAATGACCGTCAGGTTCGCCTGGAGCACGTCGGCGGTTTCCATGTCGAGCGCCGACTGCTCGCTCTGCGTAATCGACTCGAGCCCCGCGATGGCGCTGGTGTACTGCGCCTCGGCAAGGTCGAACTCCGCCTTGACGGAGATCGGCGCCGGCTGACTCACCGCCGTGGAGGCGAGGCGCCCGGATGTGCCGTCGATGCGAGAGAGGCCGCTTCCGATCCATGTGAGGCCGCCGACGAGCGCGATCGCTACGGCCGATGCTGCGAGCCTCTGCCACGCCAGGCCCCACCCGCGCATCGTCGAGCCGCGCTCGGCTTCGAACGCGGCCGAGAGTTTCGTCCACACCTGCGGGGATGGCAGTTCAGGCTCGAGCGCGAGCGTGGCCTGACGGATCACGGCAAAGTCGGTGACGAGGGCGCGGCATTGCTCGCACGAGGCAAGATGGGCTTCGAACTCGACTCGAGCCCGCTCGTCGAGCGTCCCATCAACGTAGTCACCGAGCGCGATTTCGTAGTCCTTGCAGCTCATTCCCCGGTCCCGCCCAACATCAGACGCAGTTTCATGCGTGCCTTGTGCACTTGCGACTTCGACGTACCCTCCGATACCCCAAGGAGCCTGGCCACCTCGTTGTGCTCGAATCCTTCTACATCATGAAGGATGAATGCGGCGCGGCACCCCTGAGGTAGTTTCGCGATTGCCCGATTGAGGTCGAGACGGCTGACTGCCGTCGGCACCATCGGAGCAACAGCCACCGGCTCATTCGCCCCCTCTTCATCGAGCGAATCGGTGACGCGGGCCATCTTCGAGTGCCGGCCCCGCAGGACATCGAGGCACTGGTTGACGGCCAGACGATACAGCCACGTCCCGAGGCTCGAGTCACCCCGAAAACTCCCGAGTTTCCGGTAGGCGGTCAGGAACACTTCCTGAAGGAGATCTTCGGCCTCCTGCGCCGACCCTACCATCCGGAAAACCAGGTTATACAGGCGTCCGGCGTGTGCGCGATACAGCTCCTCGAAGGCTGCCGCGTCGCCGTGCCGGCAGCGCTGCGCCAGCTCGAGGTCGACCGCTCTCACATCTCCTGAAGGGTTAGACGGGCGGGTGGTCGGCCCGGGTTGCCCGGGGGCCTTGGTCATGACGGGCTGGTCAGGCGCACGGGTTCCCGGCACACAGTGAGAAGACGGGGGAAATACGTGTCAGGTTCGCCGGCCCTGCCATCGGATCGACGAAAAATTGCGCACCCGGTTCACACCGACCTCGATTGCCTCGGCCCGCAAGAGCTCGCGTTTCAGCTGCAGATTGCCGCCATAGCCCCCAAGCGCGCCACCGGAGCCAATCACCCGGTGACAGGGCGTGCCCGGGTCGCGACATTCGCGCATGACCGTGCCTACGGCGCGCCAGGCCCTCGGCGATCCCGCCAGAGCGGCGATGTCGCCATAGGTCGATACCCGGCCAGGGGGGATCCGTCGAACGGCTGCCAGGACGCGATGCCTGAAGGATTTCGGCGACTTGTCGTTCACGCGGCAGCTCACAAGTGAATCAACGGATCGATTCCGTAGTCGGCCGGGTCCAAGGGCGACTGGACCGAACGAGGCGGCCCGTCAGTGATTTCCCAGAGGTTCAGGTCCTCCGGCCGGGCAAGCTTCTCGCCGCCGGTGCCGAACAGGATGCGAACCTGCGGTCGATACGGATCGGGGGCGTAGGCCTTGCGCACCACGGCGACCTCGCCGGACGCGAGGCGCACCAGGTTCCCGACGGGATAGATGCCCAGCAGCTGCACGAACCGTCGAACGAGATTCTGATCGAACTGCGCCCCGTCGTTCTCCCGCAGCACCGCGAGGATGCGCTCGGTCGGGGAAGCATTCTGATACACGCGTTTCGATCGCATGGCGTCATACACGTCCGCGATACCAGCCAGTGCCGTTCCAAGGTTCAACTGTGGTCGGGCCGCGGCTGGATATCCCGTCCCGTCGGCCCGCAGATGATGCTCGAAGGCGACGACCGGCGCCAACGCCGGCATGTCGGGAGTCGTGCGAAGGATCTGTGCGCCATCGACGGTGTGTCGCTTCAGGATGGTGAACTCCGCATCGGTCAGCTTCCCTGGCTTGTTGAGAATTTCGTTCGGCGTCTGCACTTTGCCGATGTCGTGCATCAGTCCGGCCATCCCGAAATCGCGGAGCAGCGGGCCATCGATGCCCAGACCACGGGCCTGTCCCATCGTCAGGATCGACACGTTCACCATGTGCGTGAACGTGTAGTTGTCGTAGTTCTTCAGCGCGGTCAGCGACAACAGGGCGGTCCGGTTCTGCGCAACCGCCTGTGCCAGAGAGTCCACCATTTCCCGCGCCGCGTCGGTATCCGGCGCGCCTTCAACCTTCGCGCTCTCCCAGAGATCCCCCGCGACCTTCACCGCCTCGGTGTAAAGCCTTCGGAACGTTGCGATGTCGCCGCTCGACGCCGAGACCTGTTCGTCGACCTCCAGCCGGCCGACGCGGATGTGCGGAAGATTGGCGAGAGACGACGTCGCATCGCGGCTTTCCGCTCGTGCGATGACAGTCACCAACTGCTCGATCTCGGAATCCTGGACGCCCCGGTCGATGACGATCCGCTCGATGCCAAGCTGCCGCAGGCGGCGCATCAACTCGCTCATCGTCTCGGCAGCGCGCGGGACCGGAACATCGCCGATGACCAGTTCTTCGCCGACGATCCCGATCGCGACCGACCCGGTCGATTGGTGAACGAGCTCGAGAGTCTCGACGAGGGCCTTGGCACTGCGCATGACGAGCGGATGGCCCGGGGCATAGAGCTGCGCACCCCGTATCGCACCAGCGAGGCGACGCGAGAGCTCGTCCGACAAACGAGAGCGTTGCGGTACGCTCATGTCCTGCTCTTTTCCCGGCGCGGAAACGCCGCAACCTGCGCGCGCGCGATGCGTTTCACCGCCCGCCCGCCTGAGGTGATGGCCGCTTCGAGGACGGCGAGCGCTTCGGGTGTTCCGAGACGTCGTAGAGATGCGGCCGCAGCCTGTCGCTGAGTCGAGGTGCGGAATGGCGCCCACCACTTCCCGCGGAGGAGGACTTGCTGCAAGGCACGGATAGATTCGGGGCGTGGCTTCATCGTGCCGAGCGCCTCGACGATCGACAGGTGAATCGCCACCAGCTTTCCTTGCGGTTCACCCCTCGTCAGAACATAGCTGAACAGGGGCACCGCCTTCTCGTCACGCATGTTCAGCACCTCACGCAGGGCAGTCTCGCGTGGGGTGTCGGCCTCGAGCAACAGACGATGCAGGATGGAGAACGCATTCGCGTTGCCGATCGCGACGATCGCATGAATTGATTCGCGCTGCACCTCGGTATCGGTATCGCCAAGCATCGATGCCAACTCCAGCAGCGCCTCTTGTCCACCCGCCCGCCGAAGCAGCGCGATGGCCGTGCGCCGGACGGCGGGATTGGGCGAGTTCTTCAGCTGTTCGACCGAACGACGACCGGCGGCCCCAAAGCTCAGAAGCAGTGAGCCGAGACGCCGGATGGCGATGCCGCTTTCCTCGCGCGTCAGTGCGTCGGCCAGCGACCTGACCAGGTTCGGCCCGACCAGCTGACAGATCTCGGTGAACTGATCGACCTCTGCGTCGCTGATGGTCCGGAAGTGCAGCGCAACGTGTCGCGCCAGCGGCCCACCTGCCAGGCGGTCCAGAAGTTTCGCCGACACCGCACCCAGCGTGGCGCGGCCGTCTCCGCGGGTTTCGCGCGCGAGCATCTCGATCAGCGCGCGCGCGCCATTGCTGTCGCCGATCAGCGCCCGTCGTTCGATCTCGGTTACCGCGATGCTGGCGATCGGCTCCCATTGCGCGAGCTGGTCCTCGATTCGAAGCAGGTCGAGCAGCAGCTCGAGATCGAGCTGGTCGAGGGCCGGCTCGGATACCGTTGCCGTCCATGCGTACACGCGTTCGGGCGGGTCGTCCGCGATGCGTTCGACTTCGATCGCCTGCTGCTTCGTGCTCGACAGCTCTTTCGCGTAATCAGCCGATACGTACGACTCGTCCGAGTACGACGCCATCGAGTAAGACATCACCATGTTAGTGACGTTCTGCCACAGCTGCTCGAAGCCGGGGTCGGCGCCGAGCTCGCCTTGCGTTGCCTCCAGCTTCGCCAGTTCGACGATTCGTCCCTTGTGCTCCTGCTCTGGCGCGAGCGACTGGAGAGCATGCGCCAGGCGTTCGCTCGCACCGCGTTCAGCGGCAACCGCGCGCGCCATGAACGTGGCGATGGTTCCATCCGTCATGCGCTCGACCACCGTCGACACGAGGCTGGCGTCTTCCTGGTTCGTCCCGGTGCGCCGCTCGAGGATCCCCAGCATCGTGTCGGGGGTCAGGCTGGCGCAGGCGGCGGCAATGGTGCCGATGGCGCGATCGACTTCCTCCTGACCATGCGGGCCTGCCGCCTCGATGGCGGCTCGCATCAGCCGGAAGAGCGCCGCCACGCGTGCGGCCACCTTGGTTGTATCGGGACCGCTCGCCTCGTGGAGCTGCTCGAAGCGCTTCGCGAACCGCGCAGGATCGCTGAGGGCATCGAGCAGCGATGCGACAGCTTTGTGGTCGAGCGCACCGCTCTCCCCGCGAAGACAGTATTCGATGATGCGATCCCAGTCGGCGCCGTCGCCGCCGCCGCGTTCACGCAGTACCTCGGCGTAGTCGATCTCGTCGATCTCGAAATGGGCGCGCCCGGTCAGCGTCCAGGCTTTACCGATACCGCCTTCCGCGCGAAGGTCATCCGGCGTGCGCGCCAGCAACAGCAACAGGGCACGCCAATCCTCGGCGTCGGCCTGGGGTTGGATCGTGAGGCGGCCGATCAGGCGCTCGTGGAGCAGCGTGGCGAGCTCACCAATGGACGCATCGGGGCGAAGCGGCGAACGGCCGTCGATGGTCAGCAGCTCGCGCTGGACGGCCAGCTTCACGGACCCGGCGCGCGCCAGCCGCGCGGTGGACGCGACCAGGCGCGACAACGAAGTCCCGATTGCGGGATGAGTGCCCGGATAGAGCGAGACTGCTCGCGCCGCCGCCTTGCACGTTCGAGCGAAATCGGCCAGCAGGACACTCTGCTCGATGGCCATTGGACCGCTAGGGGGCGTCGAGCGCGAATCTCGTTCTCGTTGTGGATTCGGCATAGCGGTCCTAGCCGCGCGAAGCTCGCATTCGAATCCGATTTTACTGAGATGGCGGCAGTTACTGCTTATCGCCCACGGGCGGCTGCGTACTACTGAGCTACCTCTCGTATACTGCGCCGGATGCCCTTCGTCGATGTCATTGCCCGCAAGCGAGACGGGCGGGCTCTCTCGCGCGAGGACATCGACGCATTCGTGGACGGAGTGACCAGCGGGGCCATTCCCGACTATCAGGCCTCGGCGTTGCTGATGGCAGTTGTCATCCGGGGCATGAACGCTGAGGAAACCGCGTGGCTGGCCGGCGCCATGGCTCGATCGGGCGAGCGCGTCGATCTCTCAGATGTGCCCGGTATCAAAGTCGGCAAACACAGCACCGGCGGCGTGGGCGATAAAGTCTCGATCGTCCTTGCACCGGTGGCGGCCGCGTGTGGAGTGGTCGTCCCGAAGATGTCGGGGCGTGGGCTTGGCCACACGGGCGGAACGCTCGACAAGCTCGAATCCATCCCCGGCTATCGCCTCGACCTCAGCATCGAGGAATTCAAGCAGGTCCTGCGCGAGGTAGGCACCAGCATCATCGGTCAGACATCCGCGCTCGCGCCGGCGGACAAGAAGCTCTACGCCTTGCGCGACGTCACCGCTACTGTTCCCAGCATTCCGCTGATCTCAGCATCGATCATGAGCAAGAAGCTCGCTGAGGGGAGCAGTGCCCTGGTGCTCGACGTCAAGTGCGGTGATGGTGCTTTCATGAAGGACTTGGAGGAGGCCCACGCGCTGGCGACATCAATGGTAGCGATCGGGGCGCAGGCAGGCGTGCGGACCGAAGCCGTGATCACGAGCATGGATGCCCCTCTCGGGCGTTCGGTAGGAAATGCGCTGGAGATTATTGAGTGCCTGGAGACGCTCAAGGGATCCGGTCCCGAGCAGTTGACAGCAATCGTCCGTGTGCTGGCAGCGCGAATGGTGATGTTGGCCGGACTGGAGCGAGACACAGACGCAGCGACGCGCCGAGTCGACGACGTCCTGTCATCGGGGCGAGCGCTCGAGATCTTCGCCAGGCTGATCGAACGGCAGGGTGGTAATCCGCGCGTCGTCGACGAGTATTCCCTGTTGCCGTCCGCGCCGGACTGCGAGCTTGTGCGCGCGACTCGTTCGGGATATGTCACCGCGATGCGAGCCGAAGCCATCGGGCGCGCGACACATGCCCTCGGCGCCGGTCGCAGTCGTGTCGGTGAGTCGATCGACTACGGTGTGGGGATCGTGGCGAGAGCCAGTCCGGGGGACCAGGTGCGCGCCGGCGAGACGGTGTTCGAGCTGCGTCATCGCGCAGGGCACGGCGTTGACGCGGCGCTGGAGCTCTGCGCGCGGGCGATCGTGATCGGGGACGAGCCACCGGTGTCGCGCCCGCTCGTCCTCGACTTCATTGACTGACGGAGACGCATGACGACGGAAAGCACGCCCGAGACCGGGCTGTCTGCACGAGGGTTGCGGGCGATCGCGATTGCCGTGGTCGTACTCCTCCCGGCGCTGGCCTGGCTCCTGAGAGACGTCATTGGTTTTCGCGGCCAGGCGGCGGCCGGTGCCCTGTGTTTCATCGCCGTCGTTGCCGCCTGTTCTCCGGATCTGCGGCGAGTCAACTGGCGAACCGTTCTCTGGGGCATCGGTCTCCAGCTCGGGTTCGCGCTGCTGATTCTGAAATTCGAGATTGGTGGACAGCGCCCGGGTTACGAAGTGTTTGCCGCCATCGGCCGTGGCGTCGGGCGATTCCTCGAGTTCACCGATGCGGGCTCTACGTTTGTCTTCGGGGTGCTGGCCAACCAGCCGAAGATGGGCGAGACCTTTGGCGTGGAGAACGGGCTGGTCTTCGCATTCCGCGCGCTGCCGACCATCATCTTCATCTCGTCGTTCTTCACGGTCCTGTACTACTTCGGCATCCTGCAGTTCGTCGTGAGGATGATGGCGCGGGCGATGATGTACCTCATGCGGACGAGCGGTGCCGAGACGCTCTCGGCGGCCGCCAACGTGTTCATGGGCCAGACCGAAGCGCCCATCATCGTGAAGCCCTTCGTACCGCGAATGACGATGTCGGAACTGCTGGCGATGATGGTGGGCGGCATGGCGACGATCTCGGGCGGCGTGATGGCGGTCTACATTTCACTGGGAGCTGACCCGATCGCCATCCTGACGACGAGCATCATGGCGGCGCCGTGCGGCCTGTACCTCTCGAAGCTCCTGCTGCCGGAGTTCGAGCAGCCGGAAACGAGCGGCGCCGCACGGATCAGCGTCGAGAAGCTTCACGTCAACGCTGTTGACGCGGCCGCCTCGGGCGCGTCGGACGGGCTGCAGCTGGCCTTGAACGTGGCGGCGATGCTGATCGCCTTTCTCGCTTTCATTGCACTGTTCGACTTTCTGCTGGGCGCGCTCTACGAGGGACTGACGCTCTCCCGCGTCTTTGCCGTCGTGTTCGCACCCGTCGCGTTCCTGATGGGTGTACCTCCAGCCGATGTCGGTCCGCTCGCGGATCTGCTCGGAACCAAGCTGGTCGCCAACGAGTTCGTGGCGTTCGTCAAGCTGACGAGCGAGTATCGCGGCGTGATCAGCGACCGTTCCTACGTCCTGGCGACGTACGCGTTGACCGGCTTTGCGAACATCGCGTCGATTGGCATCCAGCTGGGAGGGATCGGTGGCATGGCACCCGGACGCCGGGCCGATCTCGCGCGTCTCGGTGGCCGCGCGTTGCTGGCCGGATTTCTTGCGACGTTGATCAACGCCTGCGTCGCTTCCATGTTGCTGTAAAGGACGTGTCAGTCTGAATTCAGAATGCTGAATGCTGAAATCTACGAGCGCGTAGAGGAGGCGGCCGCGCGAGTGCGCGCCCTCTGCGGCCGGTCGCTGCCCGAGACGGCGATCGTCCTGGGGTCTGGGCTCGGCGACTTCGCTGATACCTTGCAGGAATCAGTGGTGACGCCGTACACGGCTCTGCCGCACTGGGCGACCTCTGGTGTCGTCGGTCACGCGGGGCGTCTCGTGATCGGCAATATCCATGGCCGGCGGATCGCGGCGCTTTCAGGCAGGGTTCACTTCTACGAAGGCCACGACATGGCCGCCGTCGTTTTCGCGACGCGGGTCATGGGGCGGCTCGGCGTGAAGCAGATGATCCTGACCAACGCTGCTGGCGGCATCAACACCGGGTTTGCCAAGGGCGCGCTGATGGTCATCGACGATCACATCAACATGATGGGGAGCAACCCCCTCATCGGGCCGAATGACGAGCGCTTCGGCGTGCGTTTCCCCGATATGAGCGAGGTGTACTCACGACGGTTGCGAGGCATGGCCGATGAAGCCGCGCGCGCGAAGGGGATCGCTGTGACGCATGGCGTGTATGTCGCCGTGCACGGGCCGAGCTACGAGACGCCGGCCGAGATTCGCTCTTTTCGAACGATTGGCGCGGACGCGGTCGGCATGTCCACCGTACCAGAGGCGATTGCGGCACGCCACATGGGAATGGAGGTACTCGCCATCTCCTGTATCACCAACATGGCCGCAGGCGTACTGCCTCAACCGCTCGTGCACGACGAAGTGATCGAGACAGCGCGGCGCGTTCGCGGTTCGTTCATTTCGCTGCTCGAGGGAATCATTGAGCGCCTCTAAGCTCGTCGCCGCCGCTCGCCGCGCTCGTCGCCACGCACAGGCCGCCTACTCGTCGTTCAAGGTCGGCGCCGCGCTCGAAGCGAGTGACGGAACGATCATCACCGGCTGCAACATCGAGAACGCCACCTACGGGCTGACCATGTGTGCCGAGCGTGTCGCGATGTTCAAAGCACTGTCCGACGGACACAAGAAGTTCCGGCGTATCGCGGTCGTCGCTGCCACCGAGGCGCCGACGCCGCCGTGTGGCGCGTGCCGCCAGATCCTCTGGGAATTTGGTGGCGACCTCGAGGTGATCCTCGCCGACCTCCGGCGCGAGACCGGGCGGTATCAGCTCAAGGATCTGCTGCCGCTCCCGTTCGACGCACGGTTGCTCTAGCTGCACTGTTTCGATCGTACGGTCCGACGGAGCGAGGTGCGACGGTGCGAAGGCACTCCCGCACCGGCGCCCCTTCGGACCGTATGCGCTCACACCGGCCTGATATCATCCAGAACAGATGCTGCCAACGATCGACTGGAAAGACGATGCGGTTGTGATGATCGACCAGCGGAAGCTGCCGGCTTCCGAGGTCTACGTGACATGCAAGACGGCCAAGGAGGTCGCGAAAGCAATCACGACGATGGTCATCCGAGGCGCACCGGCGATCGGTGTGGCCGCCGCCATGGGGATTGCGCTCGGCATGCGCCGCAGCAGCGCCACCGGCACGAAGCAGTTCACGACCGAGTTTCAGAAGACATGCGACCTGATGGCCGCGACGCGGCCCACGGCGGTGAACCTGTTCTGGGCCATCGAGCGCATGAAGCGCACCTTCTCGGCAGCGGCGCAGCGTGGCGGCTCGGTAAGTGAGATCGCGCAGCAGCTCGAAGCTGAAGCACGCGCGATTCACGACGAGGACGTTGGAAGCTGCAGGGCGATGGGCGCGCACGGCGCGTCGCTCGTTCCCGATGAGGCGAAAATCCTGACGCACTGCAACGCTGGTGCGCTGGCGACGGCTGGCTACGGAACGGCGCTCGGCGTGATTCGCGCGGCATCGGAGCAGGGGAAAAAGGTTGCCGTGCTGGCCGACGAGACCCGTCCCTTTCTTCAGGGCGCGAGGCTGACCGCCTGGGAACTGGTCAAGGACGGCATCGATACGACGGTCATCACCGACAACATGGCTGGCGCGATGATGCGGCTCGGTCGGGTCGACCTGGTAGTGGTCGGCGCCGATCGCATCGCGGCCAACGGTGACGTGGCCAACAAGATTGGCACCTACAGCGTTGCGGTGCTCGCCCGGGAACACGGGATCCCCTTCTATGTTGCGGCTCCGCTCTCGACCATCGATCTGCAGACAGCCGATGGCAGCGGCATTCCGATCGAGGAACGCAACAGTCGCGAGGTCACTCACGTCGGCGCCGCGCGCCTGACGCCTGAAGGGGCACAGATTCGCAACCCGGCTTTCGACGTGACGCCCGCGAAGTACGTGACCGCGATCATCACCGAGCGCGGCATTGCCCGCGCCCCATACAGCGAGTCGCTTCCGCTGCTATTCAATCCCGGGCAGTAGGCGGTAGTCCGCACCACCATGGTCGTTCTCGGCATCGAAACATCGTGCGATGAAACGGCGGCTGCGCTGGTCGAGGAGACCGGCGATGCCGCACGACCGTGGCGACTCAGGTCGAGTGTCGTCGCCTCTCAAGTCGCGATTCACAGGGAGTGGGGTGGTGTCGTGCCGGAACTGTCAGCGCGACAGCACATCCGCGACATCTGCGGTGTCGTCGAGCGTGCGCTGCTCGATGGCGGCAACGCCCGTTACGATGCCGTGGCCGTCACGCAGGGACCAGGGCTCGTCGGTTCGCTGCTGGTCGGTGTGGCGTTCGCGAAGTCGCTTGCGTGGGCGAGCAATGTGCCGCTCATCCCGGTCCATCACCTTGCCGGTCACGTCGAATCGCTCGTGCTCGAGAACGGAGAGATGGCACTGCCCGCGGTCGTGCTGATCGTCTCGGGTGGTCACACCAGCCTGTACCTCGTGCGCAAGCCGGGTGCGGTCGAGTTGATCGGGCGGACCCGTGATGATGCCGCGGGGGAGGCCTATGACAAGGTCGCGAAACTGCTCGGCCTCGGTTATCCGGGCGGTCCGGTCATCGATCGGCTGGCGAGTGAGGGCAACGATCGCGCCGTGAACCTTCCGAAGACGCGTCTGACCCACGCCGATCGCAACGCGCCTGACCTTCCCGGCCGGCGCGATTTCAGCTTCAGCGGGCTCAAGACCGCAGTGCTGCGTTATGTCACCTCGCGGCGAAGTGCGCTCGGGTTGAGTGAGGACGGTCCGCTTCCGACGCAGGAGATCAACGACATCTGTGCGAGCTTCCAGCGCGTGGTCGTCGAGGTCCTTGTCGATCGCCTGTTCGATGCGGCCAGATGGTATGGCGCCCGCAGCGTGGGCATCGCGGGCGGCGTGTCCGCCAACAGCCGGCTGCGGTCTGACGCACGCACGCGCGGTGAGGCCCGTGAACTGCCGGTGTTCATCCCCGGTCTGGCCCTCTCGACGGACAATGCGGCAATGATTGCCGCTGCCGGGCTGCGCGCCTACCGGGCAGGCACGACTGCCAGCTGGGATCTCAATGCCGAGGCAGCGCTCAAGCTGGGAACGTTATGACGACGGCAACAGAGTATCTGTGGTTCAACACGAAGAAGCGTCAGGAGTTCATCCGCATCACCGACGAGGTCGCCTCCATCGTCAAGAAGAGCGGCGTGAAGGAAGGGATGGTTCTCGTCTCGGCCATGCACATTACGGCGGCTGTCTACGTGAACGACTGGGAGGGCGGGCTCATCGACGACTTTCAGGTCTGGCTCGAGAAGCTGGCGCCCTCCGGGCTGGACTATCGACATCACCAGACCGGTGAGGACAATGCCGATGCCCATCTCAAGCGCACTCTGATGGGGCACCAGGTCATTCTTCCGATCACCGCGGGCAAGCTGGATCTCGGGCCCTGGGAACAGGTGTTCTACGCTGAGTTCGACGGACAACGGAAGAAGCGTGTCGTCATCAAGGTGATGGGCGAGTGACCGACAGCATTCAGGCGGCGGACAGGCGTCGATATCCAGATCGTCCGTTCGTCGGCGTTGGCGCTGTGATCGTGCAGGGTGGGCAGGTGCTGCTGGTCAAGCGGAAGTACGAACCGCTGGCCGGTCAATGGAGCCTTCCAGGCGGCGCCGTCGAAGTCGGTGAGACGCTCGAAGGCTGTCTCGTCCGCGAGATGCTCGAAGAGACCGGGCTCGAGGTTCGCGTGGGCCCGGTGATCGAGGTCTTCGATCGGATAACGCACGACGCCGAGGGTCGCGTAATGTATCACTTCGTGCTGGTGGACTACTTGTGCTGGCCGACGGGCGGTACGCTGTGTGCCAGCTCGGACGTGGCGGAGGTGCGTTTCGCCGACCCGCGCGACCTGGTTCAGTACGATTTGACGACCAAAGCGACGGCTGTCGTGGCGCGAGCGCTCGAGCTCGACCGCGAGAGCCGGGGACTTCAGACGTGACACTGTCTCGAGACGAGGCGTTGGCGCTGCTCGAGGAGTGGACGCAGAGCGAGAGTCTGCGGAAGCACGCGCTCGCCGTCGAGGCAGCTGTTCGCGGGTACGCACGCTCGTACGGGGAGAACGAGGACGACTGGGGACTCGTCGCGCTTCTTCACGACTTCGATTACGAGCGGTACCCCACATCCGCCGATCATCCGTTTCGGGGCTGTGAGGAACTGCGTCGCCGCGGGTACCCCGAGTGGGTGACGCGCGCGATCCTCTCGCACGCCGACTACTCCGGGGTGAGCCGTGAAAGCCTGCTGGAGAAGACGCTGTTTGCCTGCGACGAGATGGCCGGCTTCGTGACGGCCGCGGCGCTGGTGCGTCCCTCGAAAAGCGTGCTGGATCTGGAAGCCGGATCCGTGCTCAAGCGAATGAAGGACAAGGCATTCGCGCGTGCCGTGTCGCGGGACGATTTGCGCAATGGCGCTGCAGGACTGGGAATATCGCTCGAGGAGCACGCCGGCAACGTCATCCGGTTCATGCGGGAGAAGGCTGACGACCTCGGACTGCGGGGAACCTTTTGAGCATCCGTGCACGTATTGAACCTCGTGAGCCAGGGTCTTCTGAACGCGCGGAACCCAGTGAACCTATCGAACCTCCCGTGATGCCGAATGTCGTCGAGCTCGAAAACGTCAACGTTCACTACGCGAAGAACTGGGCACTCCGGGACGTCAATGCATCGTTTCCTGCCGGCGCGGTCGGCCTGCTCGGGCCCAACGGGGCCGGCAAGAGCACGCTGATCAAGTCGGTCCTCGGGCTGCTGACGCCGGACCGTGGGCAGATGCGGGTGCTTGGCCTCGACGTCCGACGGTCGCCCATGCAGATTCGCTCGCGCATTGGCTACATGCCGGAAAGCGATGCGCACTTTCCACAAATGAACGCCGTGTCGTTCGTGGCGTACTGCGGCGAGCTCTCCGGACTTCCGCACGCAGACGCCATGCAGCGTGCGCACGAAGTGCTCTACTACGTGGGTCTGGGCGAAGCGCGCTATCGCATGATCGACCAGTACTCGACCGGCATGAAGCAGCGCATCAAGCTGGCACAGGCGCTGGTGCACGATCCCGATCTGCTGTTTCTCGATGAGCCGACCAACGGCATGGATCCGAAGGGTCGCGACGAGATGCTGGAGCTGATTCGCGATATCGCGCACAACAAGGGGATGAATCTGATCCTGTCGTCGCACCTGCTCCCGGACGTCGAATACACCTGTGATCACGTGGTGGTGCTCGACAAGGGCACGATTGCCACGTCGGGCCCGATTGCCGGTCTGAAAGGCCCGGGCGGCCGCGTCTTCGAGCTGAGGATCAAGGGAGACACGCCGCAGTTCATTGGTGTGCTGCGCACCGCCGGCCTCGAGTGTCATGCGACGGAAGAGGACGTCATGCGCGTGTTCGTGCCGGACGACGTGGGCGCACCGCTGCTGTTCCGGCTCGCCTCGGAGCAGCGGGTGCAGGTCAGGCATCTGCGCGCGAGCGTGCCGACGCTCGAGGACGTGTTTGCAAAGGCGGTAGGGGAGGAGTGAGCACCTTGGGAGTTGGGAGTTGGTCGTTGGGAGTTGATTAGTGCCGATACACGACCAGGGCTATCGACGGTACGAGGGCAAGCGGACCGCACATGGACGCGCCTGGTGGATCATCGCGCGGACACAGTTCCTCGCAGCGCTCAAGTACCGCCCGTTCGTCGTGCTGCTGGTGTTCTCGTGGGTTCCGTTTGTCGGACGCGGGGTGCAGCTGTATCTGTCGTCGAGCTTGCAGCAGGTGTCGATGCTGGCCGCGACGCCACAGACCTTCCGTGACTTCCTCGATCAGCAGGGCCTCTTCGTATTCCTGGTGACGATCGCGCTCGGCGCCGCGATTGCCGACGATCGACGCGCGAACGCGCTGCAGCTCTATCTCTCGAAGCCGCTGACGCGCTCGGAATACATCATCGGACGTCTCGTGCCCGCGCTCGGGGTGCTGCTCGGCGTGACGTTCGTCCCGGCGATGCTGCTCATCTTGCTGCAGATTGCGTTTTCCGGGAGCACGGCCTTCATCGGGCAGAACCTGTTCCTGTTGCCTGCGATCACGCTCGTCTCGTTCACGCAGGCGCTCCTCTCGTCGTCCACGATCCTGGCGCTCTCCTCGTTGTCCAAGAGCCGCCGGTTCGTCTCCATCATGTATGCCGGTCTGATCTTCTTTACGACGGCGATGTATCAGGTGCTGCGAACGATCACCGGCAGCCGCGCGTGGGCCGCGATCTCGCCGGGCGACATGATGGACGTCCTGGCCGACGCGATCTTCCGCATTCGAGGGAATCCACCGGTGCCGGTCTTCGCTGCCGCCCTGGTGATCGTCTTTCTGATCGCGGCGTCGTTCTGGGTACTCGAGCGGCGGATTCGCGCCGTGGAGGTGGTCGCGTGACCGCCATTGCCACTGAGCACCTCTCGAAGTGGTACGGCCAGGTCTCGGGGCTGAATGACGTGACGGTGTCGGTGCCACCCGGCATTACCGGGCTGCTCGGACCGAACGGCGCCGGCAAGTCGACCTTCATGAAGCTCGTGACCGGGCAGCTGAAGCCGAGCAAGGGATCCGTTCGCGTGCTGGGCGAGCCGATCTGGGGCAATCACGAGCTCTACCGCCGCATTGGCTTCTGCCCCGAGCAGGATGCTTTCTACGATCGCATGACCGGGGCGGAGTGGGTGACTGCGCTGGTTGGCTTGAATGGCTACTCTGAGAAGGAGGCAGCCGAGGCGACAGACCGTGCGCTTGGCATCGTCGACCTGCTCGACGCCGCGAATCGCAAGATCGGCGGCTACAGCAAGGGCATGCGCCAGCGCGTGAAACTTGCGCAGGCGATTGCCCACGATCCGGACCTGCTCATTCTCGACGAGCCGCTGAGCGGCATGGATCCAATCATGAGGCGGCGCACGATTCGACTGATCAAGGAATGGGGACGATCCGGAAAGAGCGTGCTGGTCTCGAGTCACATCCTGCACGAAGTCGAGTCGATGACGTCGAACATCCTGCTCATCAACAATGGACGCATCGTGGCGGAAGGCAACGTCCACCAGATCCGGGATCTGATTGACGAGCATCCGCACACCGTCTTCATCCGCGCCAGCGATCCAAAGCGGCTGGCGCGCGAGCTGCTGGCGGACGATGGAGTGATCAGTCTCCGCTTCGAGCAGGGTGCGGTGGTCGTCGAGACAGGACGCCCCGACGCCTTCTATGCGCGTTTGACCGACATGGCCGCGTCGGGCGAAGCCGGCGTCATCGATGAAGTGACGTCGCCTGACGACAACCTGCAGGCGGTCTTCAAGTACCTGGTGAAACAATGACCACTACGACAGCGCGACGCTCCGAGTCGTTTCTGACCAGCGCCATGCGCGTGTTCGGCCTCTCCGTCGGCGAGATGTTGTGGTCGCGGCGAACGATCTTCATGGTGCTGGTCGTCGGAAGCCCGGTGATCGTGGCGTTCGTTGCGCGGATCGTCCAGTCGATGGGAACTGCGCCGCTTCGGGTCAACGGGGTCCAGGTTGACGCCATGAGCATGTTCGGCGCCATGATCTGGATCCTGTTTCTCTGGTTCATCGTCCCCGTGCTCGGTGTGTTTTATGGCACATCGCTCATCGCCGATGAAGTCGATGACAAGACGATCACCTATCTGTTCACGAGGCCGGTACGTCGCGGAGCCGTGGTCGTCGGGAAGTACCTCGCGTATCTGTTGTGCACGTCGCTCGTGGTCTTGCCGTCGGTGATGATCGTGTACTTCCTGATGGTGCCCTTCAGTCAGATTCCAGGTACCTTCATCTCGCTCGTGATCGATCTCGGAGTGCTCGGTCTGGGACTCGCCGCATATGGAGCCCTCTTCGCCCTGATCGGCGCCGCTCTCAAGCGCCCGCTTGTCATCGGGCTCGTGTTCATCTTCGGCTGGGAGCTCGTCACGCTCGTCATCCCGGGATATCTGAAACGCTTCACCCTGGCCTATTACCTTCAGCCGCTGGTGCCGCACTCGATGCCTGCAAGCGGCGACACCGTGTCCCTGCTTCAGAGCGCGGTGTTCAGAGATCCACCGTCGGTCGCGGGCAGCCTGACCTGGCTCGCGGTTGCCATTGCCGTGTCACTGGTGCTGGCGGTCCGGGTGGTCGAACACCGTGAGTACATCCTCGAGCAATAGCGGCAGGACGGCCTGTTTTTCGCAGGAAACTGCCGGCCGGGAACATGCCCAGGGCAAGCCTCGTATACTGACCGTGGGAGCAGTGTAGATGACCAAGCGGACTCGGCTGTTTCTCACGGTTGCATCAGGAATCCTGATGATCGGCCTCGGCACAGGACTTCTGGCCGCCTACGTCGGCGGATTCCAGAACCTCACGATTATTGGTGGGGACGGCCCCGCGGAACTCGCCTACGTGCCCGCGGACGCCCATTTCGTTGCCTACGCCAACGTGCGCGACGTGATGGACTCCGAGGTGCGTCGGAAGCTGACGGACGCGCAGCCCGGAACGCACGCCGGCGCCGAGAAGTTCAAGCAGCAGACCGGCATCGATCTCGAGACCGACATCGATCACATCGTCGCGACATTCACCCGAGCGGGCGATGGACCGACGGAGAGGGAGCCCCCGCTCGTGCTCGCGCGCGGCAAGTTCGACGAGGTCCGGATCGAGGGACTGGTCCGGGAGCAGGGGGGCACGGTAGAGGACTACAAGGGGTCCCGGCTGCTCCTTGCAAACGACGAGCATAAGGTTGCCGTTGTGTTCCTGGAGCCCGGTCTCGCGGCGTTCGGTGGACCCGATGCGGTTCGCCGGGCAATCGATACCAAGGCGGCCGGATCGAACGTCACCGGCAACGACGAAGTGATGCGTCTCGTGCGAGAGATCGACGACGGCGACGCATGGGTCGTCGCGCAATTCGATGCCCTGACGGGTGGCAACAGACTGCCAGCCGAGGTGGCAAGCCAGCTTCCCCCAATCAACTGGTTTTCCGCGAGAGGATTCATTGGAACCGGCCTCGAGGGCCAGCTGCGCGTCGAAACGCGCGACGAGGCTTCCGCGACGAATCTCCAGGAGGTCATTCGCGGATTCATGGCGCTCGGTCGCCTGCAAACCGGCCAGCATCCCGAGTTTGCTGAATTCCTGAATTCCGTCCAGCTCGCGGGTGAAGGCAAGACAGTCTCGCTGTCTTTTTCGCTGCCCTCGGAGATGATCGACGTTCTTGGCGCCCTCAGGGCTGAGCGCTCCAAACCCAGGCCGGAGCCGGCCCCAGCGCCGCGACCCGACGCCGTCCCGACCTTGTAGCGCCCGCTTTTCTCACGCTCCTGAACCGACGCGTCTCGCATGATGCGTCGGTAAATGTCCCGTACATCCGGCTCGTAGTTGGTAGACGTCAGGCCTCTACCATCCACAATGCCGAAGCTGGTCTTCTTCTATGGCACGCTGATGACGCCCTTCAACCGAACGGGGCGCCTGCAAATCGACCAACTTCTCGTGTACAAAGGCCGCGGCACGATTACGGCCGCGCTCTTCGATCTGGGCATCTATCCGGCTGCCGTGCCCGACCCCGACGGACAGGTCTGGGGGGAAGTGTACGAGATGAGCCAACCAGTAGTTGTACTGAGGGCGCTCGATGAGCTCGAGGGGTATCGTCCCAGTGAGCCGGAAGCAAGTCTCTACACCCGTCGCCTGACCCCAGTAACCATGGAAGATGGGTCGATTGTCTACGCCTCCGCGTACTTTTATAACGCTCCGCTCGGCCGCGCAGAGCGCATCGCGTCAGGCGACTACCTGGAACACTTGATAGGTCGCTGATGTAAGCGGCGGGTCGTAAATCCCGTCTCATCGAACGACAGTGGCTCTACCAAAGAATGGGTAGCGGCGAGTCTTTCAGACCCGCGGTTATGAGAGCACGCGAGCCAGCGTGTTTATCGGCGTTCGGCGCGAAGTGAGTCGAGGAATTCCGCGATCGCGAGCGAGACGTGTTCGGAGGGTTCGACGAACTCGATTCCGCTCCAGTAGACCAACACGTCGTCGTCGACATCGGCGATCTGCGAGTGCACGACGCGCCCCTTCACGACGACAGATCGTTCACCCAACTCGAGCCTGAGATCGTGGAGTGAATTGAGGTTGAGAGGAAAGCGAGTCTCGACGAGTCCACCCCGAAGGCTGATCTCTCTGATCACCATCGGTTGAAACACCATGACCTCGCCCTCGAGTCGGCTGATCATGGCGACTCGAGCGCCGTCGCGTTTTTCCTCGGACATCTGTCGGAAATATCGCCTAATTCATCCGTAGTGCTGCGCGGTTCGAGAAGACGTTGGTCTCGTCTTCGTCAGTCCACTGCGAGAGCACTGTACTGAAGTCCTGTCCTTCGGACTCGGTGGTGTAGGTCAGCACCGGAATGTCACACGTATCCGGATCCAGTTTGAGCATCGTCAAGATCTGGAATCCTTCGAGACGCTCAATACGCGTGCAGAGGATCACGAGGTTTGGCAGCACCTTCTTGATCTGCGAGTACGCACGATCTCCGGGCTCCACGAACACCATGTCGTAGCGTCCGGCGTCGAGCACCGATTCCAGCATGCCCAGAACGTCGGTATTGCCGTTGACGACGACAACCTTCTGAACTGGCGTAGCGTTGAATTGGTTCGGCTCAGTCATTGGCGTAACCCGCCCTTCTGGCTCCATCTCATACAGGATCCGTGCCACAGGGGCGGGCTCGTAAAGACTGCCAGGGCTACCCGTCTTATCGTCCGTTTCCGTACATTCCACATACCCCCGTCGCGGCGCACATTCGAGCGATCGCGGCATAAATGTCTAATACACAGCGGTTTAGTCCCGGCGCCGAAAATTGACCTCAATTCGTGTCTGCCGCGAACTTCTCCCGAGTTTTTCAGGTCGAGTTGGCTCGACTGCTTGTCGATGTGACCATATTGCGGCAGTCTGTGGACGGAGGGACGACGTGGGGACCTTTGATAACTACATCGATGGATCGTGGATTCCGTCCCGCTCCGGCGGGACGTTCGAGAACCGAAACCCAGCCGATCGGGATGACCTGATCGGGTTATTTCAGGACTCGAGCCGTGAGGATGTCGAAGCTGCTGTCGATGCCGCAGCGCGTGCGTACTGCTCGTGGCGTCTGGTCCCCGCACCCAAGCGCGCCGAGATGCTCTTCGCGGCTGCGCAGATCATCGCCGAGCGAAAAGAACGTTTCGCGCGTGACATGACGCGCGAGATGGGCAAGGTGCTCGAGGAGACGCGTGGCGACGTGCAGGAAGCGATCGACATGACCTACTTCATGGCCGGCGAGGGGCGCCGCCAGTACGGTCAGACCGTGCCATCGGAACTGCGCGACAAGTTTGCGATGTCGGTACGTCAACCACTGGGCGTGTGTTCGATCATCACCCCCTGGAATTTTCCAATGGCGATCCCGTCGTGGAAGATTGCACCGGCGCTGGTTTGTGGCAACACGGTCGTCTTCAAGCCGGCGACGCTCACGCCGTTGTCCGCGGTCAACTTCGTCAGAGTCCTGGAGGAAGCGGGCATTCCTCCAGGCGTCGTCAACCTCGTGACGGGAGGGCCCGCCGTTGGCGAGCTGATGACCACGCACGACGATGTGAAGGTCGTATCGTTCACCGGCTCGACGACGGTTGGCCGTGCCGTGAATCAGCATGCCGCATCGACGTTCAAGAAGACGCATCTCGAGATGGGCGGCAAGAACGTCGTCATGATCATGGACGATGCCCAACTGGAGCTGGCGGTGGAGGGTTGCCTGTGGGGTGGCTTCGGGACGACCGGGCAACGATGCACTGCGGCCAGTCGCGTGGTGGTGCATGAGAAGGTGTACGACCAGTTCCTGAACGAGTTCGCCGCGCGCGCCAGCGCACTCCGCGTCGGCAATGGGCTGGACGATCGAACGCAGGTGGGACCATCGGTCAGCGAGTCGCAGCTCGAGACGGTGATGAAGTACGTGGAGATCGGCCGCGCCGAAGGTGCCCGGCTCGTGACCGGTGGACAGCGCCTGACGTCAGGCGAGTACGCGCGTGGATGGTTTCATGAGCCGACGGTGTTTGCCGACGTCGAACCGTCGATGCGGATTGCGAAGGAAGAGATCTTCGGTCCGGTTGTCTCGGTGATGCGGTGTCAGTCGCTCGATCAGGCGATCGAGATCGGCAACAGCGTTGCCTATGGCCTGTCGGCGTCGATCTACACGCGCGACGTCAACAAGGCGTTCACCGCGATGCGCGATCTGTACACCGGGATCTTCTATGTGAATGCGCCGACCATTGGCGCGGAAGTCCACCTGCCGTTCGGCGGCACCAAGGCAACCGGCAACGGGCATCGCGAGGCAGGGACCGCCGCGCTCGATGTGTTCTCGGAGTGGAAGTCGATCTACGTGGACTTCAGCGGCAAGCTGCAGCGCGCGCAGATCGACACGTAACGCTCCGCGTCAACGCCCAACCTCCAACTCCCAACGCCCAAGAGCCGCTTTTGGGAAGTTGGGAGTTGGAAGTTGGTAGTTGACAGTCGTGCGCTCCTAGAACCTGACACCCAGGGCCACACGGAACGTACGGCCGCCGGTTTCACCGGTTGACCAGCGCGGGAAGTGAGACGTTGCCGTCGCCTTGCCGAAGTTCGCGCCCTGGACGTAGCCGGTGCGTTGTCCAAGCTCGTCGAGAGGACTGCTTGGATCGGGCGTCACCGTGGTGTCCCACTGAACGAGTTTCTGGTTGTTGAACACGTTGTACGTCTGTAGCTGCAGCCAGGGTCTCAGCGATTTCCAGACTGGGATTCCGTACGTAATCGCAAGGTCGAGAACACCGTAGCCGGCGAAATTCTCGGTGCCGCGCTCGCCGTAAAAGAGTGTGGCTGCCGTGCCGGTTGCGGCGCTCCGCTGGTAACCGGGATTCCGCGCAATCTGCGCCCCCGACACTGCCACGTTGTTCGTGAACAGGCTGTAGGTGAGGCCAGAGTTGATGCGCCACAGCGGGGAGATATCCATGCTTCCGAAGCGGCCAAGGTTCTGGACGTAGGTCGTCCAGATGCGCACCTTGTGGCGTTGGAACTCGTCCAGGGGACCGTAGGGGTAATAGCGCGCCTCGTTGAACAGCTCGGGATAATCCAGCCAGATCGAGCCGTTCCCCGGCTGATTCGCCTGCTCTCCCTCGAAGTTGCCGTGGTTCTGGAGCTGGATTGTCCAGTGCCCTTCCACATTCATCGTGTTGATGACACGGACGCGAGACATGAACTGGAGCGCCTGGTACTGCCGTTTCTGCACGTCAGTGTTCTGCCAGAGGACCTTATCCACGATGCCGTAGACGCGGCCGCCCTGCTCGACGGTAACCTTCCCGTTGGCGCTCGGGTCGGCGATGACGTCCTCGATGAAGTCGCTGCTTCTCCGGAAGGAATAGACCGCCTTGACGTAGCCGGTCGCCGGCAACTCTCGACCGAGCGAGACGGTGAACTCGTTGGTTTTCGGTGATGACAGCCCCTCGTCGAAGAACACGTTGGCGGTGGGGAAGTTGCCGCCGATGATCGCGTAGTTGGCGAGGTTGAAGGCAGGTGCGAAGTTCATCCCCTGGCCATCGGGCCCGATGTACGCCATGTTCACGAGGCTCGGGGTCCCGACGTTGGTATTGCGGCCGAAAAAGCGCTCGGTGAAGCGGCCCGAGTAGCGTGCGTATGTCGCCTGCGCGATCATGACACCGTTACCCTGGACGTCCCAGCTCATCCCCACTCGTGGCAGCCACGTGTCGGTGTCGGCGCCCACGATGCCGCCGGTGGCGTCGCTCCGGACCTTCTCATAGCGGAGGCCGAGGTCGAGTGTCAGGCTGTCTCCTGCTGTCCAGCGATCCTGCAGGTACAGCGACATCGTCTTGATGTCGATGGTCGCACCCGGCACGGAGAGCCAGTTCTCGAGCCGCGTGAGAGCCGACCCCGGTACGGCGGCGTTGCCTCGCCATACCGGCACAGGCTCGCCGTCGGCAATGAGTGGCTGGGTATTAGGGCCGAGTAGGTAGTCGGTGCGGAAGACGTAACCCGTGGCTGATTGCGAGTTCCCACCGTTGCGGAACGATTTGAAGTGCTCGAAGCCGGCCTTCAGATCGTGCCGTCCCGCAGCGGAGTTCGTCACGTAGTAAGACACGCTGCCGGCCCACTGCTCGTTGTTGCGGTCCTCGGGATCGTTCGAGCTGAAGTACGGTGCGTTGTAGTGGCGGTTCACGGGAACGCCGGTGTTCCCTCGCGTGATGAACGGCGAGTCCGCCAATACAGTGCTCGTTCCGCCGGTGTTTCGGAAACCGAAGTCCTTCTTGGACCACTGGAAGTTGCCGAACAGCTTGTTGGTCAGGACGCCGTTGTAGTTCACCACCCAGAGCGAGTTCGG
>JALDXQ010000105.1:0-25240 GCA_032156805.1 Acidobacteriota bacterium | reverse complement strand
CGCTGCGACGGCGACCGCTGCGCGGCGCTTGGTGGAAACGATCTCAACTTCGGCAACCCCAATCCAAATCTGACGACGATCGATTCCGCGATCCTCGAAGGGTGGGGCGTGCGGGAATCCGATTGGCAGTTCGGCGTCTCGGTACAGCAGGAAGTGCTGCCGCGCGTCGGCGTCGAGGTCAGTTACAACCGGCGCTGGTTTCAGAACTTCCTCGTGACCGACAACACGCTCATCGGGCCGGACGACTATCAACCGTGGACGTTGACGGCGCCGCCTCACCCGGATCTTCCGGGTGGTGGTGGCTATCCGGTGACGTCATACGACCCCACGCCGGCCGCGTTCGCCAGAGGCGCGCGCAACTTCCAGACGTTTGAGACCAACTTCGGTCCGGCGCGTACCTGGTACTGGCACGGCATCGACGTCAGTGTGAATGCACGGCTGACCGGAGGGGTGGTGCTCCAGGGTGGTACGAGCACCGGCCGCGGGGTGCAGGACCGCTGTGAGACCGTCGTCAAGATCGACAGCCCCGATCCGCGCGGATGCGCCGTGACCGAACCGTGGATTACCGCGGTCCGCGGGCTGGCGAGCTACACAGTGCCGAAGGTCGACGTGCTGGTCAGCGCAGCGTTCCGATCACTTCGCACCACGATCCCGTTCCTGCAGGCGAACAACTCGGCCACCAACGGACAGTCGTTGTCGGCCAATTACAACGTGCCCAACACCGTGGTTCAGACGCTGCTCGGACGTTTGCCGTCGGGCTCTAATGCCAATGGCACGACGATCGTCAACCTCGTTGAACCGGCGCAGGTGTACGGCGAGCGAGTGACACAGATCGACATGCGGTTCGCGAAGATATTCCGGTTCAGTGGGCGACGAATCGATGTCGGAATGGATCTCCTCAACCTGTTCAACACCAACGATCCTGCCGGTTATGAGCAGGCGTTCGATTACGCGACCCAGGGTGCGAGCTGGTTGCAGCCGACGTCGATCGTGCCGCCGCGATTTGCGCGCTTCAACGTCACCCTGACGTTCTGACGCCTCATTCTCCGGTGACGAGTCCGGGGACCGGCGGCCATCGTCATGGCCGTGGTCCCCGGCCGTCCGAGTCCCGTGGCATTGACGTCAGGACTCGTCCCTCCCTCGAGACGTTGATACCAATTGCGCTGATCGCTCCCGCGCGCATTGTCCGCGGACGGCCCCGATGTTTCCATCGTGGACATGCGAGTTCACCCGTGGCTGGTCGTCGTGTGGGTTGGCTGCTTCTCGCTGGTTCCAGGCGCTGCGATGGCGGAGGGCGCGCCGCCTGACGTCTCGCCGGAGATGGAAGAAACTCACGGCCATCCGGTGATCGTCACCCACACGCTACGCGAGCAGCTCGGCGCACCAGAGGCCGTGACTGCGCGTGTGTACGTCTCCCCCGATCTTCCCGGTGATACGCTGCGGGCTGCCCTCGATGTGGCACGCTCTGCGTTTGCTGTCGGTGCGGTAGAAGTTACCTGGAAGATCTGCGGGCCATCCGAGTGCAACACTCCGCCAGCGCCCACAGAGCTCATCGTTCGATTCGTGAACTCACGAGGCCGGCACCTCGACACCCGCTGTCTCGGAGAAGCACTGATCGACATGCAGAAGCGAACAGGCGTGATGGCGACGGTCTATGTCGATCGTGTTCTCCATCTTGCGCGGAATCTCGAGATCGATCTGCGCGTGCTGCTGGGGCGAACCATCGCTCACGAGATGGGACACCTCCTGCTGGCAACCAACACGCACGGTGCATCGGGCCTGATGCGCGAACTCTGGTCGCGGGAGGAGTTGATCGGAGAGCGCGCGGATGACTGGATTCTGCACCCGTTCGAGTCAGCGGCGATCCGGCAGCGCCTGGCGCTGTCTCGCTCGGGCACGCAGGACCTCGCACAGGCACGCTAGCGCAGTTCGCAGCCAGCCACCTTCAAGGCGTTTACCGCCCGATCGGTCAGCTCGTTCACATCGATGAAGAGCGCGTGGACCTGCTGTGCCGCGCGTCGACCTGAAAAAGGCGGTGACCTGACTTGCAAGAGTGGCGGCCATCGGGTCCTCGGATGTAAAGCAAATCAGTCGCCAACCCAACTACGTCACAGGCCATGTGCTGAGCCATTCGCCGTTATCCGTGGCCGGGCATTTGCTTCGATGACACGTGTTATGACGAAACGTCCAAGCTTGAACGTCGGAACACTGCCGTACTGGGCTGACTCAGCGTCTCTTCCTGCCTTCGGCAAGATCGATCGCGATATCGACGCGGATGTCGTCGTCATTGGCGGAGGCATCACCGGGTTGACGACGGCGTATCTGCTGCTGTCGGCGGGTAAGTCAGTCGCGATTCTCGAGCGCGCCAGATGCGCGTCGATCGACACAGGGCATACGACCGCGCACATGACAATGGTGACCGACACACGGCTGAGTGAGCTGGTCAGTCGCTTCGGGCGTTCGCACGCCCAGGCAGTGTGGGATGCCGGGCTTGCCGCCATCGATCAGATCGACACCATCGTCACCGAAAACGACATCGACTGCGGGTTCGAGTGGGTTGATGGGTATCTGCACGCGCCGAACGGCGACTCGGATGCACCACGAGTGGACGAATTCAGGAACGAGGTGTCGCTGGCGCAGGACCTCGACTTCAATGCCGCTTTCGTCGAGCGCGTCCCGTTCACAGGCGGTCCCGGAATTCGCTTCCTCGATCAGGCGCGGTTTCATCCGCTCAAATACCTCGCGGGCCTGGCAAGCGCCGTCCGCGCCAAAGGCGGAGTCATCTACGAAGACAGCGGTGCCGAGGAGTTTCTCGAGGATCCGTTACGAGTCAAGGCCAACTCGCGCCGAGTGAGATTCGGGGACGTCGTGATCGCGACGCACAATCCGATCGTGGGCCTGGCAGCGGCTCTGCGCGCGACCCTGTTCCAGACGAAGTTGGCGCTCTACACGAGTTACGTCATCGCCGGGCGCGTCCGACGCGGACGAGTGCCCGACGCGCTCTTCTGGGACACCGCCAATCCCTATCAGTACCTGCGCATCGATCCGCAGCGCGATCACGACCTCGTGATCTTCGGCGGCGAAGACCACAAGACCGGGCAGGTATCGGATACCAATGAGTGCTATGTCCGGCTGGAACAATCGCTTCTGAAGAGGATTCCCGAAGTGGTCCTCAGTCATCGCTGGTCGGGTCAGGTCATCGAGACTCCGGATGGCCTCCCCTACATCGGCAGGATGGCCGACCATCAATACGCAGCGACGGGATTCGGCGGCAACGGCATGACCTTCGGCACGCTGGGGGCGATCATGATCGCCGACGCGATTCAGGGCAGGAAGAATCCATGGGCCGACCTGTTCGATCCGGATCGAGCGGCGATTCGACACGGGTTGTGGGACTACATCAAGGAGAACATCGACTACCCGTATTACATGATGCGGGGCAGTGCCGCCCCCGGTGAACGGCGGTCCCTGCGATCGCTGAAGCCCGGGCAGGGCAAGATCATCGAGGAGAACGGCGATCGGCTTGCCGCCTTCCGTCGCAGCGATGGCTCGCTCAGGATTTGCTCCGCCACGTGTCCCCACATGGGATGTGTTGTTGGATGGAACGATGCGGAGCGAACGTGGGACTGCCCCTGCCACGGCTCGCGGTTCACGGCAGAAGGCGAGGTCATCTCGGGTCCGGCGCAGGCTCCTCTGTCACCGGTTTCCGCGCCGAGTGACTAGACGGCCTTGAGCCCGGCGTCACGGAAGATGCCGCAGATGCGTTCGACGACTTCGTTGCTCGGTGGTGCCATATCGTCGAGCGTGTACTCGAGCCCAAGCTTCTTCCACTTGTATTGCCCCATCTGGTGGAACGGAAGCACGTCGACGCGTTCGACGACGCCGAGTTCGGCAGCGAATGCGGCGGTCTTGGCAATGTCCGCCGGGTCGTCGGTCAGCCCTGGCACGAGGACGTAACGCACCCAGATCGGTTTTCGGCGCGCCGCCAGCCGGCGTGCGAACGCGTGCGTCGGCGCGTTGTCCATGCCGGTCAGGCTGCGATGCCGTGCAGGGTCCCACGACTTGAGGTCGAGCAGCACGAGGCTCACCGTGTCGAGTGCCGCGTCGCTCAACTTGTCGCCGAAGTAGCCGTTAGTGTCGAGCGCCGTGTGAATGCCCATCCCGCTTGCGGAGGCAAAGAGTTTCTCCACGAAGCGATGCTGCATCAATGGCTCGCCGCCGCTCACGGTGAGCCCGCCGGCCATCACTTTCAGTCCCTGGCGGTATTTTCGCAATTCCTGCACGGCTTGTGTGATGGTCACAGGGATGCCGTTGGTCATCGTCCAGGTGTCGGGGTTGTGGCAATAGCGGCAGCGCCACATGCAGCCGGCCGTCCACGCGACGACGCGCACGCCCGGGCCGTCCACCGTGGACCCGGTCGTGAACGAGTGCAGGAATCCCATGTCGCCGGTGGCCAGCGCGGTTCGAACGTCGGACTCGGGGACACCGTTTCCAAGGTTGACCCGGAGCTCGAACGGGTTGCGGGCCTCGAGGGGCGCGGTCGCCGGGGTGGGATTCTCCATGTGTGTCGCGCTCGTGTCCAACCTGCGGTCTAGTGGGAGGCGCCCTGATCGCCTCCGTGAAACGTCCGGTTGATGACGTCCATTTGCTGGTCGCGAGTGAGCCGCACGAAGTTCACGGCGTAGCCTGACACGCGAATCGTCAGGCTGGGGTACTTGTCCGGGTGCTCCATCGCGTCGATCAGCGTCTCGCGATTGAGCACGTTGACGTTCATGTGGTATCCCGTGCTGCCGAAGAACGCATCGAGCATGCTGGTGAGATTCGTGATGCGATCCTCCGCCACGCGTCCGAGCCCCTGGGGCACGAGAGAGGCCGTCAGCGAAATGCCGTCGGCGGCGTCGCGATAGGGGATCTTGGCAACCGACGCGGCCGATGCGTGAATGCCGCGGCTGTCGCGCCCGTGCATCGGGTTGGCGCCCGGGGCGAACGGCGCGCCCTGCCGGCGGCCGTCTGGCGTGTTACCGGTTGCCTTGCCGTAGACGACGTTCGAGGTGATCGTCAGGATCGACTGCGTGTGGAGCGCGTTGCGATAGGTCGGATACTTCCGCAGCTTGCTCATGAACGTGGACACCACCCATGAGGCGAGGTGATCCACGCGGTTGTCGTTGTTGCCGAACATCGGGAACGTTCCCTCGGTCTGGTAGTCGGTGACCAGCCCCGTTGCGTCGCGGACCACGCGCACCTGCGCGAACTTGATCGCCGAGAGGCTATCTGCGACGACCGACATGCCGGCCATGCCGAACGCCATGGTTCGCATCGGCGCGTAATCGTGCAGTGCCATCTCGAGGCGCTCGTAGGCGTACTTGTCGTGCATGTAGTGGATGATGTTCATGGCGTTGACATACACGCCGGCGAGCCAGTCCATCATCCGGTCGAACTTCTCGAGCACGTCGTCGAAGTCGAGCAGGTCTCCTGTGGCCGGCTCGGACCGCGGTCCAACCTGATCGCCGCTGATTTCGTCGCGGCCGCCGTTGATGGCGTAGAGCAGGCACTTCGCCAGGTTGGCGCGTGCGCCGAAGAACTGCATCTGCTTGCCGACGACCATCGGTGACACGCAGCACGCGATCGCACCGTCGTCGCCCCACGTGCGCCGCATGATCTCGTCGCTCTCGAACTGGAGCGAGCTCGTGTCGATAGCCACCTGCGTCGCAAATCGGCGGAAGCCGTCGGGGAGTTGCGGCGAGTACCAGATGGTCAGGTTGGGCTCCGGCGCCGGGCCGAGGTTGTAGAGCGTCTGGAGGAAACGAAAGCTGGTCTTCGTCACGAGGGGCCGCCCGTCATCGCCCATCCCTGCGATCGATTCGGTCACCCACGTCGGATCACCTGCGAACAGATCGTCGTACTCGGGCGTCCGCAGGAAGCGGATGATGCGGAGCTTGATGACGAAGTCGTCGACGATCTCCTGTGCCTGCTCTTCCGTCAGCGTCCCGGCGGCAACATCGCGTTCGAAGTAGATGTCGAGGAACGTCGAGGTGCGCCCGAGCGACATCGCGGCGCCGTTTTGTTCTTTGACCCCGGCAAGGTAGCCCAGGTACAGCCACTGCACGGCCTCGCGTGCGTTGACGGCCGGACGCGATACATCGAAGCCATAGCTGGCCGCCATCTGCTGCAGCTCTTTGAGCGCCCGGATCTGTTCGGCCAGTTCCTCTCGGTCGCGGATGATGTCGTCGGTTGACTGCTGGGAGTCGAGGCTGTTTTTCTCCTCGTGCTTGCGCTCGATCAGCCGCTTCACGCCGTACAGCGCCACGCGTCGATAGTCGCCAATGATCCGGCCGCGCCCGTAGGCGTCCGGCAGCCCGGTGAGCACGTGCGAGCTCCGGCAGCGGCGGACGTCCGCGGTGTAGGCATCGAACACGGCATCGTTGTGGGTCTTGCGATACTTGCTGAAGGTCTCGACCACCGCCGGGTCAGGCTCGTAACCATATGTCTTGAGCGCGTTGACGACGAGGCGGAAGCCGCCATTCGGCATGATCGCCCGCTTCAGCGGCGCGTCGGTTTGCAGGCCGACGATGATCTCGTTGTCCTTGTCGATGTAACCGGGCGGATGCGCGGTGATGGAGCTTGGTATCTGGGAGACGTCGAGGACGCCCTTCTTCCGCTCTTCAAGGAACAGCCGCTTGAGGATGTCCCAGATGTGTTCGGTCCGCACCGTGGCTCCCTTGAGGAAGGAGCCGTCACCGTCGTAGGGCTCGTAGTTCTGCTGAATGAAATCGCGGACGTTGATTTCCTTCTGCCAGAGACCGGTTCGAAATCCGTTCCAGGGTGAGACGGATCCCGCCATTATCTGATCCCGCGAAACCGTTGCCGCCATGTCGTTCTCCTCGACTAGACCCGCTGCTCGATCAGGCCGAGCAGGATTCCCGTATGCCGGGCGATCATCAGTTCCTCGTTGGTCGGAATGACCCACGCCGATACCGCACTGGCAGTGGTGGAGATGCGTGGCCCCTTCCGCGCGTTCGACTCGTCATCCAACTCGATGCCGAGCCACGCCGATGCCTGACAGATCCGCATGCGGACCTCGGCAGAGTTCTCACCGATTCCCGCGGTGAACACGAGCCCGTCGATGCCGCCGAGGACCGCGGTCAGCGCGCCGATCTCCTTTGCGGCGCGATACACGAAGTAGTCCACGGCAAGACGAGCCGCGGGCTCGGTGCTGGCGAGCAGCGCGCGCATGTCGTTGCTGATTCCGGAAATGCCAAGCAGCCCGGACTTCTTGTAAAGGATCGTCTCCACTTCTTTGGCCGAGAGGCCGAGGCCTTGAAACAGGTGGAGGATGACGCCGGAATCGACCGCGCCCGGCCGCGTGCCCATGCAGAGACCGTCAAGCGCCGTGAAGCCGAGCGTGCTGTCCACGCTCTTGCCGTTCTTCAGGGCGCACATGCTTGCGCCGCTACCGAGGTGCGCGACGATGACGCGCCCGTTCGCGATGTCCGGCGCGACCGATGGCAGCACCGATGCGATGTATTCGTACGACAACCCGTGGAAGCCGTAGCGCTGCACCCCCGCGCTGCGGAACTCGGATGGCAATGGAACGAGCTCGGCAACGGCCGGTTGACCGCGATGGAAGCTCGTGTCGAAGCACGCCACTTGCGGTACGCCAGGTAGCCGTTCCCAGACCGCTTCGATTGCCGCCAGGTTGTAGGGCTGATGCAACGGCGCCAGCGGGATCAGTGTGCGCAGGTCGTCGAGCACTTCCGGCGTGACGATCGTCGGGCCCGTGTAGCGAGCGCCTCCGTGCACGACACGGTGGCCGATCCCGCGCACCCGCGCGCCGCCATAGCGTTCGCGCAGCCAGTCAGCGACGTAGGCGAGCGCCGCGCGGCCGTCCTTCATCGGCCCATCGACCTGGTGGTCGGCAACCGGCTCCCCGGACTCGTTCTTTGCCGAGAACTGTGGCCGTGTACCGATGCCTTCGATCTGTCCGCGCACCTCGAGCCGCCACGCGTCCCGGTCCGGCCGACGGAACACGGAGAACTTCAGGCTCGAGGAGCCGGCGTTGATGATGACGGCGTACTCGTCCATGGCAGGCTCATTGGTGGCCTAGACAGTCGCCTGCGTCGCCTTGCGTCGCGCGTGCGCCGCGAGCACGGCGACGGCGCAGCTGGCGCTGCGCGATCGCACGCTGTCGGCGCGGCTGGTGAGGATGATCGGCACGCGTGCACCGAGCACGATGCCCGCGCTATCGGCGTTGGCGAGGAACGTCAGCTGCTTGGCCAGGATGTTTCCGGCCTCGAGGTCGGGCGTCAGCAGAATGTCGGGATCGCCGGCGACCTCCGAACGGATGCCCTTCATTCGTGCCGCATCCTTGCTGATCGCGTTGTCGAAGGCGAGCGGGCCGTCCAGGATCCCGCCCGTGATCTGTCCGCGCTCCGACATCTTGCACAGGCACGCCGCGTCGATTGTGGCCGGCATCTTCGAGTTGACGGTCTCGACGGCGGCGAGGATGGCGACCTTCGGGTCGTGTCTGCCAAGCGCGATCATCAGATCGATCGCGTTCTGGCAGATGTCGACCTTGTCCTCGAGCGTCGGGGCGATATTGATCGCCGCGTCGGTGACGAGCAGGACCTTGTGATAGGTCGGCACGTCCATGATGAAGGCATGGCTGATGCGGCGTGCGGTGCGCAGCCCGGTCTCGCGCGCCACGACCGCGCCCAGCAGTTCGTCGCTGTGCAGGCTTCCCTTCATCAGAAGCTCTGCGTCGCCTTGCCGGACCAGCGCCACGGCCTTGGCGGCGGACTCATGGCTGTGTGCTGCGTCGACGATGCGGGTGTTTCCGAGGTCGATTCCGTGGCGGGCGGCGACTTCACGAATCTTGTCGGTCGGGCCGACGAGGATCGGGATGATGAGGCCGTGAGCCTTGGCTTCGAACGCGCCTGCCAGCGATGTTTCGTCACAGGGGTGTGCGACGGCGGTCGGTACTGGCTCGAGGTTGCGGCACCGTGCCAGTGCCTGCTCGTACTTTCCGGTGCCCGTTTCTCGCGTCATATTGCCTCGCGATGTGGAACGGGCAGCGGCGCCGACACGGAGCGTGCCGCGGGTCCCGTTTCCTTGAGGAGAAGTGTCAGAACGATGGCCAGCGCCACGCCGTACAACAGCGGCTGGAACGCCATCTGGTAGTGGTCGAGTGTCATTCGCGACGAGCCGCCGCTCGCCGTGACGAGCAGCCAGCCGAAGACCGGACCGAGCAGCGCGCTGAACGTGAAGTTGAGGAAGTTGACGACGCCCGTCGCGGTCCCACTCATGCCCGGCGGGTTCGCTTCCTTGATCACGGTGTACGGCAGCATGGCCGCGCCCGAGGCCAGTCCCGCCAGAAGAGCTACGCTGTAAGGAGGAAACACGTCCGCCCGGCCGTACAGGATCCAGGCGAGGCACACGAACAGCACCACGGCGCCCGCGACGATGACCGGCTTGCGCCGGCCGATGCGATCCGAGACGAAGCCGAGCAGCGGACAGCCGATGATCCAGCCGAGTGGAACCATCGAGGACCGCATCACGGCCGATCCGTAGTCAAAGCCGCGTGCCTCCTCGAGGTAGCGGACACCCCAGACCATGTCAAAGATCGTTGTCGGGATGAAAAGGAGGCCCGCGATCATCCCGCAGAGGATCGATTGCGGATTGAGGAAGACCGTCTTCATCGCGCCCGCTGCGCTTGTCAGCCAGTCAGCGCGGCGCTCCTTCTTCTCCGGTTCGGGAAGAAGGAGGAACAGCACCACGCTGATCACCAAACCGGCGATGCCCATCGCGATCCAGAAGGCGCTCCACGACACACCGGATGCGATCGCGGGTCCAACGAGGACCTGTCCTGCCGAACCGCCGGCCATGCCGAACATCTGTGTGGCGCCGATGAGAGTCGCCGCGCGGGACGCTGGAAAGTTCGTCGTCGCGATATAGGCGGCACCGACGAGCGCGAACACACCGCCGGCACCCTGTACGAGTCGGCCGATACTCGCGGCCTCGTTACTACCTGTGCCGAAGAGCAGGGCGCCGATGCCCACCATCGCCGCGCCTACCGGGATGACCTTGCGCGGCCCCAGTTGATCCATCGCCACGCCGGCGACCAGGCTGAAGGGTGAGTAGCCGTAGTAGAAGAGACCGACCATCGACGCGACGCCCAATGCGCTGAGGCCGAACGCCTCCGAGAGCTGCGGCATCATCACGGCTGGCGCCGAACGCAGCGTGTACTGATAGAAGTAGTACACCGCCGTGATGAGCCAGGCGATCGCCGCTGTCTTCAGAGCGCGGTTCATTGGTCGTGTGCCGATGGCCGGTTTGCGACGCGCGCTAGCAGAGCACCAGCGACACCGCGAGCCCGCCTTCCGACGTCTCCTTGTACTTCGCGTTCATCTCTTTCGCGGTGAGTGCCATCGCCGAAACGGTCGTGTCGAAGTCGACGCGGCGGTTGGTCGGGATCTCGTTGCTGGCGATCATGAATCCCGTCCACGCCTTGACGGCGCCGAACGCGCACCGCTCGATGCAGGGCACCTGCACGAAGCCGGCAACCGGATCGCACGTCATGCCCAGGTGATGCTGCAGCGACGACTCGGCAGCGTTGGCGACGACCTGATGGGGGAAGTCGTGGGCCTGTGCGATGAACGCCGCGCCCATCGCCGATGCGACGCCGATTTCCGCCTGGCAGCCCCCTTCGGCGCCCGAGAGCGTCGCATTGTGTTTGCACAGGTACCCGATGGCGGCAGCCGCCAGGAATCCGCTGCGGATCTTGTCCTGCGGCAGGTTGCGCCCGCCTTCTCCCAGCACGTAGACGAGCGCCGGCATCACGCCCGCCGACCCGCCCGTCGGCGCCGTGACCACGAGGTGACCGCGCGCGTTTTCCTCCGAGCCCGCGAGTGCGTACGCCGCAACGACGCCAACACCACGCTGCCGTTCGTACTTGTCGTCCATGGCCCGCGTGTAGACATCGCCCGCCTTCGTCTTCAGCTTGATGGGCCCTGGCAGCGTGCTCTCCGGCGCCTTCAGCCCCGCCTTGACGATGTTGACCATCGCGGTGTGGATCTTGTCGATGAAGGCGTTGATCTCGGCTTCGCTCTTGCCGGAGACCGCCACTTCATTGGCCATCACGAGCTGCGCGATCGAGAGCTTGTTCTGATCCGCGTGCGCCTGCAGCTCCTTCATGGTGGAGTACGGGAACTTTGGCTGGCCCTTCTTCGGCGGCTCGTAGCCCTTCCACTCGATGAAGCCGCCGCCGACCGAGTAGTACTCCAGCTCGTAGAGCACCGTGTCGCCAGCCATCAGTTTGCACGTCATCGTGTTGGGGTGAGGGAAATCGCCCTTGGTTTCGTCGTAGACGATGTCCTTGATCCCGACGGTGTGCGTCTTGTCGCCAAGCTTGACCTGGAACGTCTGATCCGGGTTCGCCGAGAGACTGTCGAGGAATTCCGGTTCGACCGTCGCGGGTTCCTTGCCAATCACGCCGGCGAGCGCTGCTCGCTCGGTGCCGTGTCCTTTACCCGTCGCGCTCAGGCTGCCGAACAGGTGCACCTTCAGTCCAGTCGCCTTGGCGAGCTGATCCGCGGGAAGCTTGGTGCAACGCTGATAGAAGTCATACGTGATGCGCATCGGGCCGATGGTGTGCGAGCTCGAAGGCCCGGGTCCGACCTTGTAGAACTCGTCGAGCGTGGTCATCACCGGGCCCTTGGCCTTCTTCACCACGTTCAGGTCTTCGGAAAGAGCAGGTGCAGCGGGAGCCGCAGGAGCGGCAGGGGCCGAAGCCACCTGTTGCTCAGTGGGTGCGGCGCACCCTGTGATGACGGCTGTCGCGCCGAAGAGGGCGCTGCGCATCATGAATGCCCGGCGATCGACGCCCGCTGGTAAGTCCGCGCCCGCTGGCTCGGTGTCCGGCAGCAGGACGATGCTCTTGGCGTTCTGTTCTGATGTCATGGCGATGCGCCTCATATCAAGGGTGGAAGTCAGTTGACAGACACCTACAGCGGGGCTTCCCAAGCAGAGTGCGTACCCTGAGGGCCGGCTCGACCGTGGGCAGCGGAAGTGACTGGTTTCCTGAGACTTCGGCCACCTTCGCCGATCGAATCGCGAGGGCAGCAGCGCAGCGGCCTCCGTCCCGTCGGAGGCCCCGCCCGGATTTTGGAGGTAGGGAGACTTTGCGGTAACGCGCTAGGCGAATTCGATGACGCCGGTGATGATCGTGCGCTCGCCGGTGTCTACGACGGCCTGCCGGCTTTCGTCGAGCGAATAGGTCTTCGTGATGACCGACTTGGCGTCGATGACGCCCCTCTCGATCAGCTTCACGTAGCGCGGTATGTCACGCATCACGTGAAGTCCGCCCTGCTGACCGGGGTGAATCGTGCGCCCGAAGATCGCCAGGGACGGCCCCGGAAACGACACCTGCTGCAGCGTGAACCCCATGAGCATCACGTGTCCGCCCGCGCGCGTGCAATCCCACGCCTGTTGCACGGTCTTCACATTGGTCGGGTCGGGTTGCGTTTCAACTTTCGGAGGATGGGCCTGATAGCCGGCTGCCTCCACCACGAAGTCAGCGCCACGAGACATGACCGCGTTGGCGGCGCGGCCCCAGCTCACGCCGCCCGCGAAGCGTCGATCGTTGGGTCCGCGGCACAGCTCACGAATGCGTTCGACGATGCCATCACCCTCCGCATTCGGATCGAGCGTCGTCGTTGCGCCCACGTTCATCGCGAACTCGCGTCGATATTTGATTGGGTCGACGACGATCACCTGGCCGGCTCCCATGACGCGGCCGGCCTGCACGGCACCGAGGCCGACAGGGCCGGCACCGAACACGACGACGTCAGAGCCTGGCTCGAACTGCATGTCGGCGTGACCCGCGGCAAAGCCCGACGCGAGCTGATCGCCGAGGAGTGTGAGTTGCGCAGCGGGCAGATCGGTGAAGACGGGCACGCAGTACTCTTCGAACGCCGTCATCACTTCGCTCATGCCGCCGATGCCGGCCTGCGCATACACGGGCGTTCCGTCGAGAAGCTGCGCGAACGGTGCGAACGGCTCCACACCGGGGGCGTTCGAAAAGAACGTGAATTGGCAATAATCCGGTCGACCGTGGAGGCATTGGTAGCACTGCCCGCACTGCGACGTGCCAGCGACCACCACTCGATCGCCGACCTGCACGCGCTTGACCATCGGGCCGACAGCTTCGACGACGCCGAAACCACAGTGATTCGGAACTTCGGCACGCTTGATCGGGTTGGTGCTCAGCGCGCCGCGGACGATCGTGTAGCACGGCGCGACGGCGGTGGAGCGGATGACGACCTGCCGGGAGTCGGTCGGCAACAGGCGCATCTGCTGGACGTCGAGCGTGCTGTCATGCCGCACGAGGCCACGGAACGTGCGGCCCGTCTGCGTGCCGGTCAGTACGGCTGGGGCTTGCGCCTGTTGCGCTGGGAGTTCCGGCGCACCGGTCAACAGTGCCGCGCCGCCGCCGAGCGCGGTGGCCCCTGCTTTCAGCACACGTCTGCGCGTCAGGCGTCGCTTGCCGTTCGACTCGGTTCCCATTGCGTCCTCCTGGTCACGCGTATTCTACAATCCGGGCGGCGCGTTCAATGAGGTCAGGCGAGATGCGGATCGTGCTCGTGGGTTGGATCGCCGCAATGGGATGGTTGGTCGGCGCGTCGCCGGCTGCGGCACAGGCGGGTGTGAGCTGCGATCGAGCGTGCCTCGTGAAGCTGCTCGAGCAATATGTCGAGGCGCTCGTCGCGCGAAGCTCAGCGCAATTGCCGCTTGCGTCGACGGTGAAGTTCACGGAGAACGGACAACGCCTCGCGCTCGGCGACGGGCTGTGGCACACGGTGACTGGCAAAGGGAACTACCGTCTCGACATGGCCGATGTCGAGGCCGGTCAGGCCATCAGCATGGGAACGATTCGCGAGGCCGGGACGCCGGCGATTCTTGTGCTCAGGCTTGCGGTTGTACAGCAACGAATCAGCGAAATCGAAACGCTGGTCATTCGAAATCAAAGCGCAGCGGAGAGCCTCGATGCGATAAGAACGCCGCGGCAGACATGGTCTGCACTGGTCCCTGAATCAGAGCAGCACTCGCGCGACGACCTGGTGCGCATCGCCAACATGTACTTCTCGGGGATCGAGCTGAACGACGGAAAGAGTGTGTATCCGCTGGCGTCTACGTGCGCGCGCCTGGAGAATGGCGCCGTTACGGCCGGCGACCCGGCACTGATACCGGGCGCACCACAGCCGCCGCCCAGCCGCGCTCGCATGAGTTGTCTGCAGCAGTTCGAATCGGGGATGTTTCACTACGTGACGCGCATTCGCGACCGTCGCTTCGTGGCCGTCGATCGCGAACGCGGGATCGTCTTTGCCTTTGCGTTCTTCGACAACGCGGCGGGCGATGCGCGCAACGGCACGCTGGCCGATGGACGCAAGGTCGTGTCGGGACCGAGTATTCCCTGGACGTGGCAGATCGCGGAGTTCTTCAAGATCGAGAAGGGATTGATCGGTCCGGTTGAATCGGTGCTGCACCAGGTCCCGTACGGGATGGGCTCCGGCTGGAGCACGTGGGAAGACGCGATGTCGAGCCGGCCGCGCTGGTAACTGCAACAGTCGCGAACGATGACCGGAGTGACTGCCGCGGCGGATGTCCTGATCGTTGGCGCCGGGCCAGCCGGATCGTTCCTTGGCTATCTGCTCGCGCGTGCCGGGTTCGCCGCCACGATCATCGACAAGGCGGCGTTTCCGCGCGACAAGGTGTGCGGTGGCGGCCTGTCGAACAAGGCGGTCGAGTTGCTGCCGTTCGACATCAGCCCCGTCGTGCAGCGGCGCGTGACCGGCGCCTTCCTGACCTACCAGAATCGCGACACCGTCGTGAAGGACATGGGCGAGCGCAGCGGCATCGCCGTGCTTCGATCCGAGTTCGATCACTTTCTGCTGCAGAAGGCGATTGACGCCGGCGTCACGTTTCACTGTCAGACACCATTTGTTTCCGCCGAGACGACCGGCGATGGCGTTGCCGTCCGCACAGGACGCGGCATGTTCAAGGCGCGCTACCTGGTTGGCGCCGACGGCGTGTTCAGCGCGGTTCGACAATGCGTGTTTGGACGCGATCTCGTGAGCTACGCGCCGGCCGTCGAGGCGCTGGTGTCGGTCACGCCGGACAGAGCGGCACGGCTCGGCAATCGCGTGCTCTTCGACTTCGGCGGGATGCCGCGCGGCTACGGATGGATCTTTCCCAAGACCGATCATCTCAACGTCGGCGTGTTCTCGATCTATCCGACGAGCTCGATCAAAGCCGATCTCGCGCGGTTCATGGCGCAGTACGACATCCTCGAGCGTCCAATCCGCGTCAGGCAGCTTGGATTTGCGATCCCGTTGAAGAACAGGCGCCGCCAGTTCGAGCGCAGCAACGTATTGCTGCTGGGCGATGCGGCGGGGTTCGCGGAATCGTTCTACGGTGAAGGCATCTACTTCGCGCTCAGCAGCGCGCTCGTTGCGGCGGAAGCGTTTTCTCTCGCCTTCGATCGACCCTCCGATCGCGCTTACAGCCACCTCGTCGAACGCCGGATTCAACCAGAGCTCACCTATTCGGCGATGAATGCCCGGATGTTCTTTCGCGCGCAAAGGCTCGCCTTCTACCGGATGGTGAGAAACGAGTACGTCAACGACTGCTACGCGGAGCTCATTGCCGGACGCGTGAGCCACCGCGAGTGCTTCTACAAAACGATCCTGACGAGCCCGTACTGGCTGTGCTCGCGACACCTGCGAACTGTCTTCGAAGCCCCGCTGTGAGCGACGGTCCGGCGATCCAGCTGTTGAGCCAGTCTGATCTACAACCGTGCCAGACTACGGCTGTGAGTCAGCGACCAGGCTCAGGCGTAGCGGCGATGGGTCATCTCGAATACGGGCGCGCGCACTTCGCATGTCGCGCGTGGACTGAAGCCTATCAGTCGCTCGTGTCCGCAGACGAAGCAACACCACTCCAGCCCAACGACCTCGAGCTGCTGGCCACCGCAGCGTATCTGACCGGTCGAGCCGAGGAGTTTCAGCGAATCCAGGAACGCCTGCATCGTGTTCATGTCGAGGCGAACGAGCCCGGGCCCGCCGCGCGCAGTGCGTTCTGGCTTGCGTTTACGTCGTTGCTTCGCGGCGAGGCCGGGCTGGCAAACGCGTGGCTCGCGCGGGGACAGCGGCTCGTCCACGACGTCGGCTGCGTCGAGCGAGGCTACCTCGCCGTCGTCGTCGCCGCGCAGGAATTGCTGTCGGGCCGAAGCGATGCGGCACTGGCGAGCGCACACGAAGCGCTTGCGATTGCGGAGAGTTTTGCTGACGCTGACCTCAGGGCAGAGGCCCGGCAGGCACAAGGCCGCGCGCTAATCCTGCAGGGCGACGTACTGACCGGATTGAAGCTCCTCGACGAGGCGATGCTCGCGGTCGTCGCCGGGGAGTTGTCCCCGATGATGACCGGGCTGATGTATTGCGGTGTGATCGACGCCTGCCAGCAGGTGCATGCCCTCGGTCGCGCTCGCGAATGGACCGCCGCCTTTTCGAATGTGTGCGAGCGACAGCCAGAGATGGTCGCGTTCAACGGCGCCTGCCTGGTGCATCGTGCCGAGATCATGCAACTGCAGGGAGCATGGCCTGAGGCGCTGATCGAAGCCTGCCGCGCGTGTGAGCGAGCCCTCGGCACCGACCGCAGGCTGTCGGCCGCCGCGCGCTATCAGCAGGCGGAGATTCACCGCCTGTGCGGCGAATTCGAGAAGGCCGAGGAGGCCTACCGCTCGGCCAGCGAACTGGGGCGTGAGCCGCAACCCGGATTCGCGCTTCTCCGGCTGGCGCAAGGACGCACCGATGCTGCGTGTGCGGCGATACGACGGTTGATGAGCGCAACCGGCGATCGGATACGGCGCGCCCGGTTCCTGCCGGCGCATCTCGAGGTGATGCTTGCAACTGGCGATCTTGCAGAGGCACGACGCGCCAGCGATGAACTGCGCGGGCTGGCGCGGGTGTTCGACGCCGACGCCCTGCACGCTGTGGTCGCGCAGGCCGACGGCGCCATTGCTCTCGCCGAAAATCACGCGCGTGCCGCGCTCGAGCCGCTGCGACGGGCGTTCGAACTATGGGAGCGACTCGAGGCACCGTATGAAGCGGCACGCGTCCGCGTGCTCATTGGTCAGGCATGTCACGCGCTGGGCGACGACGAGGCGGCGGGGCTCGAGCAGCAGGCAGCGAGGTCGGTCTTCGAGCGGCTCGGTGCACGACCTGATCTCGCTCGACTCGAGGCGCCGATGGCGCCACAACTCTCCTCGAAGAACCCGCTGACCGCCCGCGAGCGTCACGTCCTGCGGCTGATCTCGAACGGGCGCACCAACAAGCAGATCGCGGATGAGTTGTGCCTGAGCGAGCGGACGGTCGATCGCCACGTCAGCAACATTCTCGGCAAGCTCGACGTGCCCTCGCGTGCGGCCGCCACGGCGTACGCCTACGACCACAAGCTCTTCTGATTCGCCCGGCGGCGGAAACTACCCATCTCCTCATCCATACATTTGGGTGCTTTCCCCGAAGCGCCCGCAGTCACGTTCGTCGCACAGTGTTCAGTAGCAACCCACGGGAGGGGGACGAGACATGTACGACGCAATCATCGTCGGCGCGCGATGCGCCGGTGCGCCGACCGCGATGCTGCTCGCGCGGAAAGGCTACCAGGTGTTGCTGGTGGACAGGGCCAGTTTTCCCAGCGACACCATCTCGACGCACATCATCTGGCCGCACGGCGCAGCGATCCTGGATCGCTGGGGCCTCTTCGATCGATTGGCTGCCAGCGGCTGTCCGCCGATCGCCCGACGGATGATTTTTGACGTCGGGCCCTTCGCGCTGACAGGCGGTGTGCCAGACACGAACGGCGGGCGTGGCGGCCTTTGCCCGCGCCGCACCGTTCTGGACAAACTGCTCGTGGACGCGGCAGTGGAAGCCGGCGTTGAACTGCGAGAGGAGTTCAGCGCGCAGGCGCTCTTGTGGGACGCCAATCGAGTGACGGGTATCAAAGGCACCAGTCGGCATGCTGGCGCTCTTGAAGAGCGTGCCAGAGTCGTGATCGGCGCAGATGGCGTCCACTCGCTCGTAGCCGAAGCGGTCAACGCACGCGAGTACGACACCAAGCCGCCACTCGCCACGTACTACTACAGCTACTACAGCGGTTTCGCGGCCGACGATATCGAGCAGCACTTCCGCGATTACCGAGGTGTTGGTTGTTTCCCGACTCACGACGGTTTCACCCTGATCGCGGGGGTGTGGCCCAGCCGCAGATTCGAAGAACTTCGCGCGGATATCGAGGGGCACGCCCGCCAGCTGCATGAGACGACACCGAGCGTCAAGGAGCGATTGAAGGGGGCAAAACGCGAAACGAAGTGGTTCGGCACGGCCGGCGTCGCCAACTACTTCCGGCAGCCGTACGGACCCGGCTGGGCACTCGTCGGCGACGCCGGATACGACAAGGATCCGATCACGGCGCAAGGGATCAGCGACGCGTTCATCGACGCCGAGGCATTGACCACGGCGTTGGACGACGGTTGGTCTGGACGTCGCCCGCTGGGAGAGGCCCTTGCCGACTATCACGTGAGCCGCGATCGGCGCGTCAAGCCGATGTATGACTTCACGTGTCAGCTCGCAACGCTGGACCCACCGGCCCCGCCGCTGCCAGACCTGTTTGCCGCTCTGCACGGAAACCGTGAAGCCACCGACGACTTCTTCTCGGCAATCACCGGCTCCCGGTCGCTGGCGGCGTACATGAACCCGGACAACATCGGCCGGATCATCACTGCTGCAGGCGATGCGCAGGTACGCGCCCGAACGACGATGTGAGGAGTGCGCTATGTACGTGATACGCGAGGTCCTGCACTGCAAGCCGGGGCAGGTGCGCAGGATGGTTGAAAAGTTCCGGTGTCTCTCGACGGTCATGACGGAAATGGGTCACGAGCCGCTGCGCCTGCTCACGGATGTCGCCGGTGAGCCGTTCTGGACCGTGATCGCTGAAATCACCGTACCGGCAATCGATGACTTTTTCTCCATGGAGCAACAGCTCATGGCCAACGAAACACTGCGGAAGACGATGGCCGATTACCACGACCTCATTGAGAGCGGCCAGCGTGAGATCTATCGACTCGAGAGCCCGGCTGGATTGAGTGTTTGATGCCTACCGCCGGTACGCGAAGGAACACGAGGCCGCTCGAGGAGCGGCGGCCGGCCGTGGTCCTTCGGTAACCGGTGCGCTCCGCCGTTACGCGGGAGCGCTCAGCGGTGCGCCCTTGGGTACCAGCATGAATACCACCACGCGCGTCGGCCCATCGGTCCTTGCTGAACCCGTGGTGGTGTGAACAGCGCCAAAGGGCTCGAAGAATGTGCCGCCGACAGGCAGGACCTTCTCCGGTTCGTGGTTGATGCCAAAACGCATCTGCCCTTCCGTGACGTATCCGAGGACCGGCCCCGGATGACGATGTCCCGGACCTGAACTGCGCTGGCCTGGAGGGATGTTCAGTTCGACCAGCACCGCGTCGTATCCATCGAACGGACCCGTCAACGGGTGTCTCGCAAGTTCAGCAGGGGCCCGTGGCGACGCAGGTGATTGTGCTGTTTGCGCATCGAGGTCGATCGACAGCAATGACGCCGCTGCCGCGAGTCCAAGGAATGTCCGTCGATCCTGCATGGTTACTTCCTTTCAGCGTGGGTGAAGACTCTCGTGCCCGGGCGGAACTGTGACCAGGCGAACCAGAACTGCGGGACGAGAATGATCTGTTTCAATTGCGTTCCCTTCAGCGATCCTTCGAGGCACAGTCCGTACGCGTTCCATGTCGAGCGCGTTCCGAGATCGATGACCGAGCTGGCGTCCTCAGTCGCAGCTTGAAACGTGAGCACGTTGCCTCTTGCACGGGCTTCGAACGCCGTTGTCGTATCCGACGCGGGCTGATGGATGATGACAATCGGCTGGTCGCCAACGCGGTCGTTCACCACGCGCGCGGTGCGGAGCGCCGAGAATGGATAGGCGACAGTCTCGCGACCCACTTCGAGTCCAGCGACCGTTTCCCGAGCTGGCAGTCGCGGGTCGATGTTGAGCGCGCCCTTCGGCGCGCCTTCCGGGCCCACCCGCGTCATCGCTTTGATGCGCCTGCTCCGATCGGGCATGAGCTCCGCGTATCCCGGCAACGGCTTGAGCACCATCGTGTGGGGATACCGCGTGCGCCACGCTGCCCATGTCGTGCGAACCGACGGATAGAGTGTCAGGCGCGTGCCTTTGAGCGGACCGTCGATTGCTTCGCCAGTGGCCTGCTGCCAGCTGCTGCCGGTTTCCAGATCCTTCTGCACCTCGTTAGCGGCCACGATCCTGTCGAATTGGAAGCGCAGCCTTTGCCCCTTGACCTCGGCGCGAAAGACGATGCCTGTATTGCAGATCACACACCATGTGACCGAGATGGGCGCGTCGGGTAACTGGTCGGATACCGCGCCATGCTGAGCGAGGTCGGCCGCTGGGAACGCCTTGGCCACGGTGCCACTGGCGACGCCGAGCAGGATGTCGTCGTCCTGAAGAAACGTCGCCTCTGCTGCCGCCACGAACTCCGGCTGATGGATGGCCGTGTAGGGCATCCGCTGCGGTGCGGACTGCGCGAGGGCCGGCACGGCGGTTCCGGCCATGAGCCCGAGCACCAGCACGGTGTCTACCAGCGGCTTCGCCGTGCCTATCGGCTGCCGCTTCATCGTTCTCTCCTTTCGTCGAGCGCGCGAGGCGGCAACGCCGCGCGGGTGGTCAGCCCGCTGCCGTTTGGGACCACCAGGAATGCCACGATGCGGACAGGCGCATCGCGGCTCGCAGAACCGAACGCCGAATGAAGGACGCCAGACGGTTCGAAGAACGTGCCGCCTGCCGGCACGATCTGGTCCGGCTCGTTATTGATGGCGGATCGCATCTGTCCTTCCACGACGTAGCCGAGAACGAAGCCTGGATGGCGATGCTCCGGGGCCGACACGCCTGGTCCGAAGTTCAGCTCGACGATCACCGCGTCGAAACCTTCGAGAGGCCCCGTCAACGCGTATCTCGCCAACTCGCCGGATGGCCGTTGTCCAGATGGTGCGGGCGGCGTCGGTCCCGCCAGCATCGACACGATCCACGACGCGGCCAGCACCAGCGCGACGAGCGCAACGGGTACGGGCACGCGAATCGTACCGGTGACCAACCAGCCGGGCCACGCTCGACGCGGCCGGGGAGGACGCAGATACGGCGGTGCATCTGGTGCCCTCCATTCGCTCAGCAGTCGATTCAGCTCTTGGTCGTCCATACGGTCCTCACCTGGGTGGTCGGTCGGCGGCTTCGCAGCGGCGCGAGCACGCGGCGCAGGTTCTCACGTGCGCGGTGCAGCCGCGACTTCACCGTGCCGACGTCCGTGCCGACGGCTTGCGCGATCTCGGCGAGCGTCAGACCTTCGTACTCCGCGAGAATCACGACCTCGCGCTGTAGCGGCCGCAACGCGCGGACGGCTCGACCAACGATGTCGCCGACAACGCCGCGTTCGAGGTCGAGTGGTTCGGCAACGACGGCCTCATCGTCGAGCGGCTCGAATCGATGTTCGTTACGCCAGCGCTTGAGCGCGAGGTTGCGGGCGATCCCGAGCAGGAAGGCGCGGAGTGTCCCACGGGCCGGATCGAACCGATCCGGATTTCGCAAAAGCCCCACGAACGCATCCTGGGTGATGTCCTCCGCCGCGGCCGGCGAACCGGACATCCGCCAGGCAAACCGGTAGACCGCATCCTTGTGCTCGTCGAACACGGCCTGAAACTCAGCGTCGGTCACGTGGCTCGTTGACTATTACCGAATGAAGGCCCGGAGGATACGGGGCGGGCCCGAGCAGTTGCGCAGGTGTGACCGAGAAGAGGAACTCCCGCTCTAGTTGTCGGGTTTCTCCCAGCCCTTCTCGAAATGCTCTTCCCAGTTTTGGGCCCAGGGCCGACCGAAATAGTCGATGAATCCCGGATCGCCGAACGTCAACTGCACGGGCCGTCCGTCAGGACCGTTGACGATGGTGCTCGCGACGCGGCACTCGACGTAGGTGTGCCTGGTTTCGGGGTCGTCGAGGCGCTTGTTGAGATTCAGAATCGTGACCGCGTGAACGGGTCGCACGAACGCTTCCGGATCGTAGAACGTCGCCTCCCAGGTGATCCGGCGCCCGTCAGCACTCGGCCGGAAGACCTCGACGATCTCCATGGAGTTGCTGTACTCGAACATGTTGTGCGTCAGCGTCCAGCCCTGAACGTTGGCGGTCCAGGCGATGAGCGTGTCGCCGTTCCAGAAACCGACGGTCTCGCCAAACCATTGTGGGACTTGCTGGACGTGCTTGCGTCCGATCAGGACGCGGCGCAGTAGATTGCCCGCCGTCCCGGAGAGGAACTGCACCTGGTTCGGGTTCATCATGACCTCGAACACGCCGCTCGGTCCGGGCAACGACCACCACCGCATCAGCCCCTCCGGATAGCAGAACGACGCGGCCCACTGCGGAGAGTTGCTCACGGTCTCGTGATACTGCTGCTGGATGAAGCGCTTCTGATACTCAGGGGTCAACAACGGGACCAAGGTGTTCGCCTTCATCTTGCTGCCATAGATCCACGCATCGTCCAGTCCGCTGCGAACGTAGAAGCCGTCCCATTTCGGCAGTGTCTGCGGGGTATGTGTCGTCGGACCACCGGCCTTGCGGGTCTCCGCGAGCTGTGCGTTGTAATGCTCCTCGGCGGTTTTGTACGAGTAAGGACTGACGATCTTCTCGATCGGGATGTCGACGTTGCAGTCACCCCAGAACCCGAGCGGATTGTTGCCGAGATTGTGTTGCCAGAGTTGGTTCGGTGTATTGCACCGTGCGTAGCGCTTGTCCGCCCAGTACTTTCGATCGAGGTAGAAGTTCTTGGTGGTGAACATGTCCACCGGCAGGGGCGTGACGCCGGGCGGAGGCGTAGTGGACCGCACAGCGCCGCCGCCCCCCTCCTGCGCCGCGTCCCTCACTCGCGTCCCTTGATCCTGCTGCGCATCCGCGACCACGGTGAACGCGATCGCCATCCACGCGAGAGCGACAGTACGTGTCAGATTCATCGTGACCCCTCCCACTGAGATCGCCAGGCACCCGCATGAACCGCGGCGCCGAACCGGCGAGTCGAGGGCGCCAGGGTACGACACCGTCGACGTCGCGTGGTGTGCTGAGGCCGTGATTAGTTCGCCGGTGGTTTCATGATGGTGCCCGTCAGAGGCGTACAGCCGCCCGTTGGCATCGTCATCCCGCAGAGAACCAGCGGACCGGCGATCGCTCCCTGATTCGCGCCGTTGCGCTGGGGGAAGAGCGTGACCGTGAGTATCGTCCCCGGGGTGAATGTCTTGACCGTCACGCCTTGCCGCGCAATGTTCGCAGCCGACCCGAGCTCCACCTGCCATTTCACCGGCTTCCCATCGGGACCCGACGTTGGCTTTCCCTCCGCATCCAGCAGGTCGAACACGATTTGCGAATGACTGCTACCGGGAATGAGGCGAACGAGCTTGCCACTCATCGTCTTGGTGGCCGTTTGATCGTACATCGCAAAGGAATGATGCGCGCTCGCGTTGGCGGCCAGACCAGCCATGCACAGCCCCGTGAACGCGACCAACCAACCGAGGCCTGGGGCGGGTAGTGTCACAACGTCCTCCGCTGCTTCAGCTGTTCACTGCTTTTCGTCTACCGGCACGACCGAGGAAATGCGTTGCGCGATGATACAGGACTGTCCCTGTGGTTGGTATGGTTTCCGCTCCCCACCTCGCCCTGATGAATGGCGATGGGCACCACCATGTGATCGCCAAGCCCGCTACTGACCCGAGGAATCGGGTCGACAAGCGCCGGCGAACGCGAGCTGCTCGGCGGGGTCGTGGCCCGCATCAACAAGAGGTCGATCGCACAGGCTTTTCCTGCAGACGTTCAAGTGGGAAGGTGACGTTTATAATTGGAGCCGGTTGGAGGTTCGATGCTCGCACCGCGGCGTGTGAAGCTCGGTAACTTTACGCCGCCCGAACGGACTCCATGGGGCGGGCACAAGATCCTGGCGAAGTACAAGGCCGGTCTGCCGTTGAATGTCGCCCCAGCGACGAAGGTCGGCGAATCGTGGGAGGTGTCGACCGAGCCTTCGTTCCCGAGTGTGCTGGCGGACGGCGAGCGCCTGGCCGATGCGATCGCGCGCGATGCGGTGGGTTGGCTCGGCCGGGAGATCGCGGAGAAGTACGACGAGCAGAACCCGCTCCTCCTCAAGCTGATCGATCCGGCAACGACGCTTTCCGTCCAGGTCCATCCCCCGGAGGACCACGAGATGCTCGCGCCGGACGAATCCGGAAAGACCGAAGCGTGGGTCGTGCTCGAGGCCGATCCCGACGCGGCAATCTATCTGGGATTCGTGGATGGAGTGACGTCGGCCGATGTCGAACGCGATCTGATGGCCGGACGCGGGATCGAAGCGCTGCTGAATCGAATCGCCGTTCAGCCCGGAGACGTCTTCGTCATTCGCCCTGGGATGGTGCATGCGCTCGGTGCCGGTGTCACGGTCGTGGAGCCGCAGCGGGTCAGGCCAGGGCGCCGTTCGGTGACCTACCGGCTGTGGGACTGGAATCGAACGTTTGACGACCGGGGCGAGATCTCTCCGACAGGCAAGGCACGTCCGCTTCACATTCGCGAATCGTTGGCGGTGATGGACCTGCGCGACGCCGGCACCACGGTCCGCTCGATGCGGAGCGCTGCATCAGCGTCGTCGGCCGCGCGCGGGACGTCTGTGCTCATCGACGAGCCCGAACTGTTCGTTCAGCAATACGCCGGGTCAGTGTCCGCATCGCTGCCCGCCAGAGAGCGCATGTTGGCGCTGATGTGCCTGTCGGGCGAGCTCGAGGTGACGTGGGCAAATGGCGCGCTGACCCTCAAAGGTGGCGAGACCTGTGTCGTGCCGGCGGCGATGACGAACGTCCAGCTCCAGCTCCAAGACGGCCGCGCGATGGCGGCATGTATCCAGTCCTGAGCCGGCGCCCAGTCCTGAGCCGGCGCGCGAAGGGGCTCGCATGCCGAATTTCCTGTCGCAACTGACCAAGATCGAGCAAGCGCGGCTCCTCGAGGAGCTGAACTACATGAACCTCGCGGAGATTCGCGGCTTCTGCTCCGCGCGCGGCATCCCGTACAAGATCGTGGCTGAGCACT
>JALDXQ010000104.1:0-25306 GCA_032156805.1 Acidobacteriota bacterium | reverse complement strand
CGGCGGGGGAGTCATGACACCAAAAGCCTGAACGCAACACTAGCCTAACTCAGGCATCTGGCGAATACACCCTACGGGTGATGTAAGAGTTACCTGGGCCGTCAGCTAGAACTTCACGATCACGCCACCGCTCAGCCGGCCGTAGTCGATCTTGACGTCCTCGTTGAAGTTGAAGCCCAGGAGATCCCACGCGGTGAAAGAGTGGAAGTAGCGCAGGTCGCCACGGACTCCGAAATGATCCCCGAAGAGCACGATCAGTCCGCCGCCGAGGTTATAGCCGAAGGCGTTGTTGTCATCACTGAACAGGCCGGTCAATTCCGCTTCGGTCTTGATCAGGCCGAGCCCGGCCGCGCCGTACGGCTGCACCGGACCGAACCTCGGCGCCAGCATGAAGTTCCCCATGACAGTGATCACGCTCGACTCGGAGGTCGGCGAGTCTCCGAAAAAGTCCGGAATCTGCGCGAACTCGAGCTCGAAGCCGAAGAGACCTCCCAGCGCGCCGACCGACACGGCCCAATTGAGGTTCTTGTCTTCGCAGTTGGTCACCTCGGGGCAGCCGGAATCGCCACCGAAGTTGTATCCGAGCATCCCACCAACGAAGCCTTGCGCATGCGCGGGTGCTGCACTGGATATGGAGATCAACAGGGTCAGAGCCAGAGTCGATACGGACATTCTCGCCATTGGAGACATGGTTCAATCACCTCGCGGCGGACAGATGCAAGAAACAGCCCGGATCAGGCGGTCATGATGGCTGTCACCGTCGTCCGATCCGCGACCTCCCGATACCCATCAAGCATCTTCTCCAGCGGGACAACCGACGTGGCCAGCACCTTCGCATTGAACTGACCTTTGTCCAGCAACTCGACGAAGCGAGGAATGTCGCGCATCGGATTGCAACCGCCAGCCTGTCCCGCGTGATGGGTACGTCCACCGATCGTGAAGAGCACCGCGGGCAGCGACAAGGTTCCCCGTGGCAGGCTCGTGGTGACGATGTGCCCGCCCGGCGCCGTCATCTCGTAGGCCTGTCGCAGCGGAAGAATGCCGGTCGGATCCGGACCTGCTTCGAGCTTCGGCGGGACGGCGTCCGCGCCAACCGCCTCGACCACGAAATCTGCCCCGGCGCCTCCGAGCAGACCTCCAGCATCGCGGCCACCTGCCCACAGCCGGTTGCCGGGTCCGCTCGAGAGCTCTCGTACTCGTTGGACGAGACGTGTGCCTTCGACGTTGGGATCGAGCGCATGCGTGGCACCAGTCTTCAGAGCAAGTTCTCTCCGTGCGCGGATCGGATCGATCGCGATGATCGTCGACGCACCCGAGATGCGTGCGCCCTGGACCGCGCTCAGTCCGAGCGGGCCGCATCCAACCACGGCAACGATCGATCCTGGCTCGACCAGCGCGACGTTCTGCGACGTGGTGGCGCCGAGCCCCGCAACGCTGACGCAACTGCACACCATCCCGAGATCCACGGCGGGCGCCCTGGTGAAAACGGGCACGACCCATTCTTCGAACGTCACCATCTTCTCGGCGAGGCCACCGATGTGCGAGTTGGCAAAGACCGGTGTGCCGTCGCTCATGTCCGCGATCGCCACGAGATCGTCGGGTCCCTGCCGGCCGAGGAACTGGCACATATCAGCGCGGCCGCGCAGGCACTGGTAGCAGCTCCCGCACTGCGGTGTACCGGACACGCAGACACGATCGCCGACCTGCACGCGGCGCACGTCAGGGCCGACGGCCTCGACGATGCCCACGCCGCCATGACCCTGGATCAACGCCATCTGATTCAGGCGGCCAAATCCCGTTGGTGCGGCCGCGCCCGGCGGTGGCGGATTGCCAGGTGTCGCGTCCGGCGGTGGTGGCGGCGGAACGGCCGGCTGGATGCCCAGCACGGCGCCGATATTCGAGTAACAAAGATTGGTGGCTTCGGTGCGCACGACCACCTGTCGTCCACTGATCGGACGGAGCGTGAGGTCCTGCAGCGTGGTGCGACCGGCTCCGTTCCCGCGCGAAACCCACCCGCGAAATCGCTGCCGGGTCACAACCGCAGCGGCATTCGACTGGGCGAAAGCCGAATCGTGTGGCGTGAGAGCCATGCCGCCGGCGGCCGCGATCCCGGCCTTGAGCAGATCCCGACGAGAGCTGTTGGTATCCATTGCGATCTAATAGTATGACTAGCGAGGCGATGCCTCACACCGCCTCGCGAGTCACAGCGTTGGCTTGCCCCGCTTCGCGGGGCGGGCCGCCTTGACCGGGCAGAACTGAACGTATTTGGCAGCAACCGAGCCGGTCAAGCCGGCCAGCGGGAGAAGATGACATGAGATGGCTACGCGTGCGACCGAGACTTGTTCTTGCCGCCTCGCTCGCATTCGTCTGGATCGCGTCTGCGCTCGTGCGGGTGAGCGCGCAGGCAACCGGGAGCCTTCTGGAGCGCTTCACCCAGATGTCCAGGCAGGCCGAGAAGACCGGATTGGCGGAGCCATTCACGGGCATCACCGCCGACGGTTCAGTCCAGCCAGGCTTGTTCGCGATCCGATCGACCGGCGTCTCGACGGCTCCCGTCCGCTCCGCCGCGGGCGCGTTCCTCAAATCGCTCTCCGACGCGCAGCGTCAGAAGACGGCGTTCGCGGTGGACGACTCAGAGTGGCGCATGTGGATGAACCAGCACTTCTATGTGCGGCAAGGTATCAGCTTCAAGGAGATGAGCGACGCGCAGCGCGACGCGGCGTTCGCGCTCGTGGGCGCCGGCCTGAGCGCCAAGGGGCTCAAGCTGACGCGCGACATCATGAAGCTCAATCACACGCTCGCGGAGTTGAACAACGACAACTTCGCCGAGTACGGCGAGTGGCTCTATCACATGACGGTGATGGGAACGCCGTCGGCGACCGAGCCGTGGGGCTGGCAGCTCGATGGCCACCACGCGATCATCAACTACTTCGTGCTTGGCGATCAGGTCGTGATGACGCCGCTCTTCGTCGGATCCGAGCCCGTGATCGCCACATCAGGGAAGTACGCGGGCACGAAGATCCTGCAGGACGAACAGGACCAGGGCTTCGCGCTCATCCGCGCGCTCGATGACACACAGCGGAAGAAAGCGATCGTCGAGTCGTCGAAGACCGGCAACAACAACCTGACCGAAGCCTTCAGGGACAACACCGTCATTCCCTACGCAGGCCTGCGTGCCGCTGAAATGAACCAGGCACAGCAGCGTCGACTGCTCGATCTGATGTCGCTCTACGTCAACAACATGGCCGAAGGGCACGCGCGCGTGAAAATGCAGGACGTCGAGCGGCACCTCGCGGAGACGCGCTTTGCATGGGTGGGCGGGACAGAGCCGACGAGCCCGTTCTACTACCGCATTCACAGCCCGGTCATCCTGATCGAGTTCGATCACCAGCGAACGGCCAATCTGCGTCATCTGACGGAGAACCCGGAGTTGCCGCAGAGACAGCACATACATGTCGTTGTCAGAACACCGAATGGCAACGACTACGGCAAAGACTTGCTCAGGCAGCATCTGGCGTTGAAGCACTGAGCGAAGGTCAAAGGGCTATTAGGTGTCGGTGCGGGGTCCCAGGTGATGGTGCCAAGTACTCAATGTCACGTGGTCGGAGTGGTCTTGCTTGTATGTGCGGGCACCACTGCTTCGGCGCAGGAGCTGACTGTCGATCGCGTGAAGTGGCTGCAGGGATGCTGGCAGACAACGCGGGGTGAGGCGACCATCGAAGAGCAGTGGATGGCGCCGCGTGGCGGCACGATGCTGGGCATGGGTCGCACGGTTCGCGGAGGCAAAACGGCCGAATACGAGCTGGTGCTGATCAAGGAGCAGGGTGGTGGCCTGGCTTATGAAGCGCATCCGTCTGGGCAGCCGTCGGCAACCTTTCTGTCCAAGACTGTGACCGATACGAGCGTCGTGTTCGAGAACGCGAAGCACGACTTCCCGCAGCGCGTGGGTTACCAACGCGAAGGAGCGGATGGTCTTCAGGCCTGGATCGACGGCGAGATCAATGGTAAGGCCCGGCGTGTGGACTTTGCCTATCGTCGAGCACGGTGCGAAGCGCCGGAAGGTGGAAAGCAGTGATTGAAATCCAGGCCCTGCATCACGTGGCCGTGTGCGTGACCGACGTCGAGCGCGCGAAACACTTCTACGGCGTCGTGCTCGGCATGGCCGAAGTGGCGCGGCCACCGTTCCCGTTTGGTGGCGCGTGGTACGAGTTCGCCGAAGGCCGGCAGCTGCACCTGATCGCGCATCCTCCGACGTTGACGCTCCGTGGCACGAACAACATCGACGATCGTGATGGACATCTCGCGCTGCGCGTGCGCAGTTACCGCAAGACGCTCGATCACCTGAAGGCGCACGGCGTGGACGTGCTCGAGAAGCCGACGAATCTCACTCCCTGGGCGCAGCTCTACGTGACCGACCCGGACGGCAACGTCATCGAGCTCAACGCCGAAGCACTGGACTGATCTCACCACGGGCACCGGCGGTAACTCTGGCGCGCCCGCGAGTCGGCGCGGAAAAAACGCGCTTCCGGCCGCTGATCGGAGGCACACGTGTATCTTCCTGCCCGGTGGCAGCGCGTCGCCGGTGGGGAGCCTCCAGCGCGTTTTTACTCACTGCGCTGATCGCGCCGTCTCGAGGTTGCGCCGTCGTCACCACCGGTGCCCTTGTGAGCGACATTACTGCGAAGCAGGAAATCGTGCAGCGTGTCAGCAACTACTCGCCGCGATTCAAACGAGCTCGAGCGAAAGCCGATTTCCGGCGCGCCGCGCCGGCGACGTCCGGGCCGGCGGGCATGCGTGGCAGGTGGGGGATTGACTCGTTGAGGTAGCCCGCATGGCTCGTCGCCGGGTCTGGAAAGCAAGACCCGCCCCACGCTGGTATCATCCCGTCGCGAGGAATTCATATGCGACACCTTCGTCACGCCAGCTACGTAGCCCTTGTCCTTCTGGTCGGCTCACTCGCCGTTTGGCCGATTACCGCGGCGACACCAACGGCGCGCCCTGAGGACGTCGGACTGTCCGGCGAGCGTCTGCGCAAGGTCAACGAATTGATGCAGCGTCACATCGACGCTGGCACCTTCTCCGGCGCGGTCACGCTGGTCGCGCGCCACGGCCGCATGGTCCACCTCGAGGCGCAGGGCCTGATGGACATCGAGTCGCGCAAGCCGATGCAGAAGGACGCCATCTTCCGCATCATGTCGATGACCAAGCCGGTTGTCGGTGTCGCGACGCTGATGATGATCGAGGAAGGCAAGGTGCGTCTGACCGATCCGGCCTCGAAGTTCATCCCCGAGCTCAAGGATCTCAAGGTCGCTGTGACGATGCCGCCCACCGGTGCGCCACCAGCTTCAGGAACTCCCGAGCGGTTCTATACCGTGCCGGCTGAACGCGAGATCACCGTTCGCGATCTGTTGACGCACACCTCCGGCCTCGTCAGCGGCGGCGTCAGCAGTCGCGAAGCACAGAAGGTCGCGCTGAAGGGCAAGGAGACGCTCGCCGATTATCTGCCGCGTCTTGGCGGCGTGCCGCTCGCCTTCCAGCCCGGCACGCGGTGGGCCTACAGCGCACAGGCTGGCTTCGATGCGCTCGCGCGCATCGTCGAGGTCTCGTCGGGTATGCCGTTCGATAAGTTCGCCAGTCAGCGCATCTTCGGCCCGCTTGGCATGAAGGACACGTTTTTCTATCCGGCCGAGGGCAACCCGAGGATGGCGACGCTGTATCGCCGCGGTGAGAAGGGGCTCGAGAAACAGAACAACCCAAACTTCATGAACGGTGCCTACTTCTCCGGCGGCGGCGGGTTGATGAGTACCGCCGAAGACTATCTGCAGTTCGCGCAGATGCTCCTCAATGGCGGTGAGCTGAACGGCAAGCGCCTCCTTGGCTCGAAGACGGTCGAGGTCATGAGGTCGGTGGCGGCGCCCGACACGCTGCCTGGCAGGCCGAAGGGTGAAGGCTACGGGCTCAGCGTTCGTGTCGTGAACGATCCGATCGCGCGAAGCTCGTTCATGTCGGCCGGAACGTTCGGCTGGAGTGGCGCCTTTGGCACGCATTTCTTCATCGATCCACAGGAACGCATCGTCGGAATCCTGATGACGCAGACACCGGATCAGCCGGTCCGGCTCGACTTCGAGAACGCCGTGATGCACGCCATTGTGGGAAGCCCAGCGCCAGCAGGGTCGCACTGAGCTCCCCAGAATCTGGCATTTCTCAAGTCCGCTTGGCCGATGTAGGATTTCCGGAGGCTCGAAAGGAGACCGCTCATGAGGATCCGGGTTACTGGCCCTGTTGCCGTTGCGCTCGCGGCGACGTTCGGGCTCACCGTGGCTACCGCCCAGGCGCAGGCCCCCGGCGCCGCGCCGACCTCCGCTGCCGCGACAGCCAAGCCAGTACCGAAGACCCCATGGGGCCATCCGGACCTGCAGGGGACGTGGGACTATCGAACGATCACACCGCTTGAGCGTTCGCGCGATCTGGGCACTCGTGAGTTCTACACCGAGGAAGAAAAGAAGACGCTCGAGGCCCGTGCCGGCCGGCGAATGGACGGCCCACCGGAGAAGATTCAACCTGGCCTCACGCACGCCCAGTACGCGACTGATCCCGGACGCTTCGTTGCGGACGGCTACCGCACGTCGCTGATCGTCGATCCGCCCGACGGTCGGATTCCCGCGGTGACGGCCGAAGGCAAGGCGAGGCAGGCACGTGCGCCGAACCGTGCCGGGACGGTGAACGCATCGTGGCTCGACCGCGGTAATCAGGAGCGCTGCATAACCTACGGGCTGCCCAGCGCCAGCTTGCCAACGCTCTACAACAACAACATCCAGATCGTGCAGTCGCCGGACAGCGTCGTGATCGTGCACGAGATGATTCACGAAGCGCGGATCGTGCCGCTCGATGGCCGGCCGGAGTTGAACAAGGACGTCAGGGCCTGGATCGGATCGTCGCGCGGACGGTGGGAAGGCGACACACTGGTTGTCGAGACCACGAATTTCAACGGCAAGAACAACTACCGCGGTTCGACGACCGGCCTGCACCTCACCGAGCGCTACACGCGCGTGGCGGACAACCGGCTGGAACTGCGGCTGACCGTCAGCGACCCGACCACGTGGGAAAAGCCGTGGACGGTGCTGCTCCCGATGCGGCCGACCGAGGGCGAGCTGATCGAATATGCGTGTCACGAGCACAACCTGAGCATGGTCAACATCCTCGAGGTCGCGCGTGATGCTGAGAAAGCGGCCGCCGCGAAGGGCCAGGCTCCGAGCGGCGCGGATCCGGCCGACGACAAGCAGGAGCGCTGATCGCCAGCCGTTGCCAACAGGGAATCAACGAACCATGAACAGATCACGAGTTGTCGTCGCCGCCCTCATCTTCGCTGCGAGTGTGTCGGTATCGCTTCGCGCCCATCATTCGTTTGCCGCCGAGTTCGACGCGAACCAGCCGGTGACCCTCAAGGGCACCGTGACCAAGATGGATTGGGTCAACCCGCACACCTGGATTCATCTCGACGTGAAGAACCCGGACGGCACCGTCACCAAGTGGATGATCGAAGGCGGGACGCCGAACACCCTGGTGCGCCGTGGCTTCACGAAGGCGTCGCTGCAGGCGGGTACCGAGATCACGATTGAAGGCTATCGTGCAAAGAACGGTGCCAATCGCGCCAACGGCGCGGACATGATCCTGCCTGACGGGAAGCGACTGTTCATGGGATCGTCCGGCACCGGTGCGCCGAAAGACGGACCCGAGAACGAAAAGTAAAAATCGTGGACGCGGACCGTCGCCGGCTCCTTCAACTGATCGCGTCCAGTTCTCTCGTTCCATTCCTCGAACTCCCTGACGGTTGGGCCGATGCCGTGCGCGCGTCGGCCCAGTCATCCGCGACTCCATCTGATTCCGAACTGATCGCATCAGCGGCCGAGGCGTTGTCCGTGTTCGACTTCGAGCCGGTGGCCAAGGCCAAGCTCCCGCCCTGGCACTGGGCGTGGCTGTCGACGGGCGGCGATGGCAGCGAGACGATGCACGCGAACCGGGAGGGGTTCGATCGCTATCAGATTCGCGCCCGTCGCCTCGTTGACGTCAGCAAGGTCGACACATCCGTTCGTCTCTTCGACCAGAGCTGGGAGACGCCGATCTTCCTGAGCCCGGTTGGAGGGCATCGGACGTACAACCCCGACGGCGAGTTGGCGACAGCGCGTGCGGCGAAGTCCAAGCGTCATCTTCAGGTGCTGTCGACCGTGACGACGACATCAGTCGAGGATGTGAATGTCGCACGCGGCGAGCCGGTCTGGTTTCAGCTGTATCAGCGCGACGATTGGGGACAGACGAGACAGCTGCTCAAGCGCGTGGAGTCAGCCGGGTGCCCGGCCCTCGTCTTTACTGTCGATCTGCTCGGCGGGCGCAACATGGAGCAGTTCAATCGCGCGTTTCAGCGCAACCGCCAGCAGTGCGGCACCTGTCATCTGAACGGCCAGCCACTGACCGATCTGCGCAACCGCCCGATGTTGAATGCGCTCTCAGCGCCGGCCACGTCCCAGCCTGAGATTGGCACGCCCACCTGGGATTACGTCAAGCGCCTGAAGGACGCGACCGGCATGAAGCTGCTGGTCAAGGGCATCGTCACGCGCGAGGATGCGGAGTTGGCGATTCAGAATGGCGTCGACGGCGTGTATATCTCCAATCACGGCGGCCGCGCGGAGAACAGCCTTCGCGCGACGGTTCAATGCATCTCGGAGGTCGCGGCCGGTGTCGCGGGACGTGCGCCGATTCTCGTCGATGGCGGGATTCGGCGAGGCACTGATGTTTACAAGGCGCTGGCACTCGGCGCCACCGCGGTTGGTGTCGGTCGTCCGTATATGTGGGGCCTCGCATCGTTCGGTCAGCAGGGCGTTGAGACCGTACTCGATATCCTGCGCCGCGAGTTCCTGTTGATCATGCGTCAGTCGGGCGTGACGAGCGTGCGCGACATCGGCGCGAATCAGATCGTCGATAGACAACGTTTGTGACGTCCTGTCCACCGTAGCGCGGAGCGCAAAGGTGGAAGCCGGACCGGAGGAATCCCCATGAAGCGTGCTGCTTCTGCACTCGTCCTTGCTGTGCTCGTCGCCGCGTCGCTGGTTCGTGCGCAGCAAGCACCCGCATTTCCTCCCGTCACCGAGGAGATGTTGCTCAAGCCGAGCGCGAACGACTGGCTGATGTTCAGCCGCACCTACGACGCGCAGCGCCACAGCCCGCTCGAGCAGATCAACACGAAGAACGTCGGCCAGCTCCGCGAGGTATTCAAGAAAGAACTGCCCGGCGGTGTGCAGGAAAGCATCCCGATCGTCTATCGCGGTGTGATGTACGTGCTGCTGCCTGGCAACACCCTGCAGGCGCTCGATGCGACGACCGGTAACCTGATTTGGGAGTACAAGAGGCCATCGGGAGCGACGCGCTCCAAGGCGATCGCGATCTACGAGGACATGATCTTCAACACGACGCCGGATGGATTCATCACCGCCATCGACGCGCGCACGGGTCAACTGCGATGGGAGACCAAGTCCTCGGGACGCCTCACTGCCGGCGCCATCGTCGTGGAAGGGAAGGTGCTGACCGGTCGCGCGTGCGCCCCGCGACGCGAGGACTGCTACCTCGCGGCTCATGACGCGAAGACCGGCAAGGAAGTCTGGCGCTTCTACACCGCGGCCGCGTCCAACGAGCCTGGCGGCGACACCTGGGGCGGCGCACCCGATGCGACTCGTGCGGCATCGACGTGGGCGTTGCCCGGCGGCTACGACCCGGTCCGTCGCCTGATCTACTGGGGCGTGGCGAACCCGACGCCGAATACGCGTGCCGATCGACATGGCGGCAACACGAACGCGATTCCCACCGAGTCGCCCGCCGATCTGTACAGCAACTCGACGATCGCGCTCGATCCGGACACCGGCAAGCTGCGTTGGTACTACCAGCATCTGCCGGGTGACGACTGGGACGAGGACTACCCGAACGAGCGCACGCTCCTGCGGACGACCTTCAATCCCGACCCGAAGTTCGTGAAGTGGATCAATCCTGACGTGAAGCGTGGTGAGCAGCGCGATGTGGCCGTGATGGTCGGTGAGGGCGGCGGCATCTTCGTGATCGACCGCAGCAACGGTCAGTTCCTGTGGGGGCATCCATTTCCGTTCGACACGCCGGACTTCCTGATCTCGAACATCGACGGGAGAACCGGGCGCGTCTCGCTCAACAAGGACAAGCTGTTCAAGGGGCCGTCGGACCGTCGCGTGATCTGCTACTGGAACACGCGCAGTTACTGGCCCACCGCGTATCACCCCGGGGTCAACTCGTTGTTCGTCCCCTACGTCGAGAACTGCCTCGACATGACGACGGCAGGGCCGGGGAATGAACCGCGAGAACGTCGTGTCGGCATCCCGCGTCCGGGATCGGATCCGAATACGTGGGCCGGGCTGATGAAGATCAACATGGCGACCGGCGAGATGAAACCAATTCACACCGGCCGGGCACCAAGCAATGGAGCGGTGTTGACGACGGCGGGCAACGTCGTGTTCTGGGGCGATCTCGATCAGAAGTTCCGTGCCTTCGACGCTGAGAGCGGCAAGATGCTGTGGGAGCAGACGCTTGGCGGGCCGGTGCAGAACAGCACCATCACCTACTCGGTGAACGGCAAGCAGTACATTGCGGTCCTCGCTGGCAGCGGCGCGCTGAGCGGCGGGCTCATGGACCAGGCGGGAATCAAGCCGAATCGCGCCTACAACGCGTTGTATGTATTCGCTCTTCCGTAAATGACGCGCAGGCCGGGCCCTGCTCTGAGGGCCCGGCGGAGAAGTCCATGACGAATCGCCGCACGTTCCTCATCGCGTGTTCGTCCGCAGTGATCGCCCTTGCGGTGCCGGCGCTATCGCAGACTGGCTCGGCGCCAGCGACGCCCGATTCGCTCATCGCAGATCTGGTAGCGGGCAATCGCATCCTGGCGATGGAAGGTGTGCTCGACGGGATGGGGCACATCAGCGTTCGTCATCCGTCCCAGGCGGATCGCTTCTTTCTCGCGAGATCGATGGCGCCCGAGCTGGTGACGTCTGCCGACATCCTCGAGTACGACCTCGAAGGGCAGCCGATCGAGGCGCGCGACCGCACGTCCTATCTCGAGCGATTCATTCACAGCGAGATCTACAAGGCGCGGCCCGACGTCCGGGCGATCGTGCACTGTCACACGCCGTCGCTGATTCCGTTCGCGGCATCCGACGTGCCACTGCGCGCGATGTATCACATGGCCGCGTTCGTTGCTGAAGGGGTGCCGGTCTGGGACATCCGGAAGGCTGGGGGCGTCACCGACCTTCTCGTCAGGGACGGCAAGCTTGGCCGCGCACTCGCGCAGAGTCTCGGCCAGAAGCCCGCGGCGCTCATGCGCGGTCATGGCGCCGTTGTCGTTGCCGGCTCGATACCGAACGTCGTCGGCCGCAGCATCTACCTCGATGTCAACGCCAGGGCTCAATCGCAGGCGATCGCGCTCGGCGGGAAGATCACCTACGTCGAAGCAGACGAGGCGAAGCTGCGGATGGGCGACACCAACGAGTACTCGCGCGCGTGGGATCTCTGGAAGCGTAAAGCGGCACGGTGAGTCTTGCGGTCCGGAGGGGCGAGGGTGCGACAGTGCGACGGTCCGGTCCGGTGGTCCGATAGTCCGACGGTCGGTCCGATAGTCCGAGTTATGGGCGCTGCCGCGCGAGCAATGCCAACATCGACCTGGCGTTATCACTGACCAGACGGGACGGGTCGCGCACACGGACAGTCGTAACGCCGATACCATTCCGCGGCACGCCTGCGCGGGGCCGTCGCACCGGACCACGTGACCATTGGACCGGCCCTGGTGACCATCGAACCGGACCCTCGCACCCCGCACCTTCGTCCCTCGGACCGCTGACTGTTAGTATTCGTACATCGTGCGTGTCGCGGTATTGAACGACGTGCATGCGAACATGCCGGCCCTGGACGCAGTCCTCGAGGAGGTTCGCCGGGCCGAGGTCGATCTGATCGTGTTCGGCGGAGATGTGATTCCGGGACCCATGGTGCGCGAGACGCTGTCGTGCGTCCTGCACCTCGACATAACGACGCAGTTCATTCACGGCAACGGTGAACTGGCTGCCCTCGCGCAAATCGATGCGCCCGACCCGAGCGCCGTGACCTACTGGGGCACGACGGGCGGCGCCCCGCTGCCTGAACCGTTTCGCGACGTCATTCGCTGGACCGCCCGGAAGGTGCAGCCGGACTACACACGCGTGCTGGCGAGCTGGCCGCGCACCATCAGTATCGACATGCCCGAGCTGGGCAGCGTGCTGTTCTGTCATGCCACTCCGCACAGCGAAACCGACGCGTTTACACGCATGACCCCGGAAGACGTCCTCCTGCCCGTCTTCGAAGGGCTGGGCGCGTCGCTTGTCGTCTGCGGTCACACGCACATGCAGTTCGATCGCATGATCGGATCGACCCGGGTCGTCAATTCCGGCAGCGTTGGCATGCCGTTCGGGCGAACGGGGGCGGACTGGGTGCTTCTTGGGCCCGGCGTCGATCTTCGCAATACCTCCTATGATCTGGCGGATGCCGCCGAGCGTATTCGGGCGACCGACTATCCTGAGGCGGACAATCTTGCCAACTCCCTCCGGCACCCGCCGTCAGAAGAACAGATCCTCGAGCAGTTCACGCGGATCTCGTTCTGAGCTGTTCATCGGAACCTTGCCCGAACGTTGTCGTAAGTAAGCAACATATGGCGATGCCGCCCGTCCTTCGACGCTTCACGCGTGCTCCGATGTTCACCGCGATCGCCCTGATGACCCTGGCGATCGGCATCGGCGCCAACACGGCCGTCTTTAGCGTCGTCAACGGCGTGTTGCTCAAGCCACTGCCGTATCCGGACGCGGACCGGCTCATCGGCATCTGGTATTCCGCGCCCGGGGCTGGCTTCAATTCAGGCGACCTCAATGTCTCGCCCAGCATGCTCTTTACTTTTCGAGAGCAGGGGCGGTCGTTTGAGGCGCTTGGTCTCTGGGCAGGAGGAAGCGCGACCGTCACCGGGCTGGCCGAGCCCGAACAGGTCCGCAGCCTTCGGGTCACGCACGGCGCGCTCGATGTCCTGCGTGTGCCGCCGGCGCTCGGACGATGGTTCACGCTCGAGGACGACACACCGGGGACGCCTGAGACCGTCATCCTGATGCACGGTTACTGGCAGCGGAAGTTCGGGGGGGATTCCTCAGTCATCGGACGAACCATCAGCATCGATTCCACGCCTCGCGTTGTGATCGGCGTCATGCCTGCCGGTTTCCAGTTCGTCGACAGCGATGCCGAGATGCTGCTTCCGCTGCGCTTCGACCGCAGCCGTGTGGTGCTTGGCAACTTCAGCTTTCAGGGAGTCGCCCGTCTCAAACCCGGCGTGACGATCGAACAGGCGAACGCGGACGTCGGCCGGCTGCTGCCGATCTGGCTGAAAGCCTGGCCCGCGCCCTTTGGGCTCGACTCGAAGGTGTTCGAGAACGCTCGTCTGTCGCCGGCACTGCGACCTCTCAAGGAAGATGTCGTGGGCGAGGTCGACGACATCCTGTGGGTGGTCATGGGCACGATCGGGGTCGTTCTGCTGATCGCGTGTGCCAACGTCGCCAACCTGCTGCTCGTACGAGTGGAAGGCCGGCAGCAGGAACTCGCAACGCGCGCGGCGCTGGGCGCGGCGTGGAGCCGCATCGCGCGCGAACTGCTGCACGAGAGTCTCGTCCTGAGTTTGTTCGGTGGTGCACTTGGACTTGGTGTGGCATACGGCGCGCTCAGGCTTCTGGCCGCGATTGGTCCCGAGAGCTTGCCACGCCTCCATGAAATCACCATCGATCCAGTCGTCCTCGGATTTGCGTTGGCCGCTTCGCTGCTTTCAGGTCTGCTTTTCGGCGTCATTCCTGTTCTGAAGTACAGCGGACCTCGGTTCGTGACTGCGTTGCGGGGGAGTCGAACGGCGAGTCACAGCCGTGAACGGCACCGCGCGCGCAATACGCTGGTGGTCGTGCAGGTTGCGCTGGCGCTCGTTCTGCTGATTGCTTCTGGACTGATGATCCGCACGTTCCAGACACTGCGCACCGTTCAGCCCGGTTTCAGCCGCGCCGACCAGTTGCAGATGGTGAGAGTGTCGATCCCCGTCACGATGGTGCCCGAGGCGGAGCGCGTCGTGCGCCTGCACAACGAAATCCTCGAGGCGATGACCGCCATCCCCGGTGTGGTGAACGCCGCGCTCGTGAGCTCGGCGCCGCTCGAAGGATTCAACAGCAACGATCCAGTGGCGGCCGAGGACAAGACGTACGCGGCGAACCAGATTCCACCCGTGCGCCGATTCAAGTTCGTCTCTCCCGGGTACTTTCAGACCATTGGCACGCCGCTCGTTGCCGGTCGAGATGTGACCTGGACCGACGTGTTCGACGATCGTCGCGTGGTCGTGATCTCGGAGAACATGGCGCGCGAGATGTGGGGCAACTCGCAGGCGGCGCTGGGCAAGCGTATCCGCGTTGCCAGTGTCGACGAGTGGCGTGAAGTCGTCGGAGTCGTGGGCGACGCCTACGACAACGGCGTCCACGAGCCGGCGCCCGCCATTGTGTACTGGCCGATCATGATGGTGAAGTTCTGGGGCAACGACCGCTTCGTGTCACGTTCGCTGACGTACGTGCTTCGAAGCGAACGCACCGGCACCGAGGCGTTTCTCACACAGGTACGTCAGGCCGTCTGGTCGGTGAATGACAGCATCCCGGTTGCACTCGTGCGGACCTTGCAGGACGTCTACGAACAGTCAATGGCGCGTACCACGTTCGCGATGGTCATGCTCGCCATCGCGGGAGCGATGGCGCTCCTGCTCGGTCTCATCGGCATCTACGGCGTGATCTCGTATTCGGTCTCCCAGCGGACGCGTGAGATCGGCATCCGGATGGCCCTCGGCGTCAACAACGCGGAGTTGCGACGGATGTTCATCCGGCACGGGTTCATCCTTGCCGGGATAGGGATCGCCGTTGGTGTGGCTGTGGCCGCAGGACTGACGAGGCTGATGGCGTCACTGCTGTTTCAGGTCAGCCCGCTCGACCCAGTGACGTATGTCGGTGTGTCCGCGGTGCTCGTGGCTGCAGCCGTGCTGGCCAGCTACCTACCCGCCCGGCGGGCGGCGGCGCTCGACCCGGTCGACGCCCTGCGGGCGGAGTGAACGGAGGCTCTTGCAGTCCGGTGGGGCGATGGTGCGAGAGTGCGAGGGTCCGGTCGGACGGTCTGGTGGTCCGACGGTCCAGTATAGTCCCCTCGAACTTCCGGACCGGACCATCGGACTCCGGACCGGACCGTCGCACCTCCGCCCCCTCGCTCCCTCGGACCGCTGACGTGATCATCAAATTGTCACGAACCAAGTCGCGGAACCTTCCGTCCAAGAGACAGGGGAGGAGCAATGAGCCTCGCAACACTCGTTTTTGGAATCCTGCTCGTAGGGATCGGTTTCGTGACGCTGGTTCGAAAGCTGCACGATCGTTCTTTTCATGAAGCTCTGGCAGTGGTGAGAAATGCGCACGGCGACACGGTTCAGGCCGTCGGTTCGTTTGTCACCATGGCGGTGCCGATTGTCTCGTCGATTGCCGGGGGAATTGCGGTCGTGGCGCTCGGAGTGCTGCTGACCCGGTAGAGGCGGGTTCTCGACCTGTAGCGGCGAGTCTTCCCAGCCTTGAGTGCAGTTGAAGGCAGACTCGCCGTACTGAGCGTGGTCAGTTGGCCTTCGTCCGCTGGTCCAGAATGCCCTTCAGCAACGGAACACTCTCCACTGCCGGCGCAGCCTGCGGGATCGATCGGATGTACGCGTAGACGTCCCGGAGTTCTGCTTCGGGTGTCGACACGAACGTCGGCATGCCGGGCGTTGCGGGCTTGCGCACGTAGGCGAGAAAGATATCTTCGGCGCGTGTCATCGGCACCAGGCGCGGCGTTCCGGTCTGCCCATCGAACCCATGACACGCGTAGCAACGCAGTGTCGTCTCGTACAGCACCTTGCCACGTTGCGTGTTGCCGGTTGGCGCCGCGAGTGGAGCAGGGACCGATTGGTTCTGCGCGAGAGCCGGGCCCACCGTGATCAACAGCAACAACGCCGCGAATGTGAGGCGATGAGTCATGGTCGTGATCAGCGTGGCTGCGAGATGACGTCGATGAGCGCAGGCTCGCCCGCGCGTACCTTCGCCAGCGCCCGCTGATACGCCCCCGCCAGTTCCTTCGGGTTATCGATCGGCCCCTCGCTGTACATGCCGTACGCCTTCGCCATCTGTGCGTAATTGATGTTCGGATCGGTGATCACGTTCCCGACGTGTGCGTTCTCGTTGCCGCGTCCGCGAACACCGGCCATCCGCTGGATGATCATGACCTCCGCGTGATACGCGCGGTTGTTGTGCACGACGAAGAGGAGCGGGATCTTGTGATGCGCGGCGGTCCAGATCACACCCGGGCTGAAGTTGAGATCGCCGTCGCCGACGATCGCGACTGAAAGCCGGCCAGCCTTTTTGTGCGCAAGTGCGCCGCCCACGGAAGCAGGCGTGTCGTAGCCGATGCCGAAGCCTCCGCAGTCACCGTTGTAGCGGTATGGTTTATCGTGATTCAGCAACCGGCGCTGCCAGTCACCTGTGAACTGATGGCCTGACACGATCGCCCAGTCGTCTTTGGCGATCTGATCGCCGAGTTCCGCGATGATCCGGGGCACACTCACCGGGCTCGCATCCCAGCCGTACCTCGCGTCGCGAATGGCGTTGAGCTGCGCTTCCTTGTGCGCGGCGGCGACGCGCGAGCCGCGCGCCTCGATCGCGCTCTTCCGTTCGGGTGTCGTCTGCTTGCGGATCTCCTCGATGAGCGCCGGCAGCGTCGCTTCAGCGTCGGCGGCAATGGCCAGATCCACGTCGGAGTAGCGCCCGAAGTCGTGGATGTTGCTTCCCTGAAACAGGTACTCCGATGTGATGCTGATCGTCTTGCGGCCGTTGGCGCGTGCGGCGCGCGCCGGCGCCGACATGTCGGTGACCTCGAGGCCGAGCGTCACGTCTGGCGTGTAACCACGTCCGCCGTTTCCGTACATTGGATGCCACGACGGGAACTTCTGCCAGGACGAGTACCCCATGACATCGACCGGCGCCTGCAACGCTTCCGACAGCTCGATGAGAAGGTCCCAGGCCTTCGGGGTCCTTCCCATCTTCGCAATCTGAATCAACGGATTCTGGGCGGCGACGAGCATGCGCGCCGCTTCGCGCACGGCGGCAGGATCACCCTGAGGGGGCGCCGGCATGATCAGTTCGGGAACGCGCGGCTCAGTGGTGACGATGGACTCCTGCAACTCCGCGGCAACAGTCAGCACGACCGGCCCCATTGGAGGCGTCATCGCGATCCGGTATGCCCGCATCGCCGATTCCGCGAACCGCTCGAGCGTCGTCGCCTCATCGTCGTACTTCACGAAGCTGCGAACGAGCAGTCCCATGTCCTGCGCGCTGTGCGGCCGATTGATGACACCGGACGGGTTGCGATGATGGCCCACGATCACGACCACCGGCACGCGATCGGCCCAGGCCTGGAAGAGCGCCATGGACGAATGCAGCAGGCCGACTGTCCCATGCACGACGACGAGCATGGGTTTGCCGGCAGCCTTGGCGTAGCCGTGCGCCATCGCGACGGCCGCTTCTTCATGCAGACAGGTGAGCAGCTCCGGTGCCGTGTTCTTGCCGTAGTTCACAAAGGACTCGTGCAGCCCCTGGAACGTCGAGCCCGGGTTGATGGCGGCGTACTCGAAGCCGATCTTCTTGAGCACATCGACCATGAAGTCAGAGGCCGGCCGGCCCTGCCCGGGCGCTCGCGCCGGTGCCGGGCCGCTCGCCTGCGCCGGCATGGCGTACGAGAGGTCATGGCCGGCGACCGGAAGCTCGACGGAGGGCGGGAGCACCGGTGTCTCAGCGGTCGCGGGTTGCCCGCCGACCACGAGGCCGGCAGCACCAAGGGCCGCGCCCTTGAAGAAATCACGGCGGTCGACCGAGCCGTTGCCTGAGTTGTCTTGTGGATCTGCCACGATAGGCCTCCTGAGCGGCTACATGATACTCGGCTCTGGGCTTTTGGCTTTGGGCTCTGGCGAGAGTCTGAGGCCAAGAGCCTAAAGCCGAATCCTCGTGCTACCATCCCCCGCGAGGTGCGTATGGCCCGTCATTTCTCTCCACGCGTGATACTTGCGATTGGACTGCTTGCGGCGCTGGGCGGCGTCATCGTTCACGCGCAGCGATCGTCTTCGGCCCCAATGGCTGCTGCGGCAGAGAAGTTCCTGGCGTCGCTGACACCAGATCAGCGTCAGCAGGCGACGTTCACGTTCGAGTCTCCCGAACGTCTGCGGTGGCATTTCGTCCCGCAGTTCGAACGCAACGGCCTGATGATCAAGGCGATGACCGAGCCGCAGCGGAAGCTCGCCCACGAGCTGCTCAAGACCGGCTTGAGTGACCGTGGCTATACGACCTACACGCAGATCATGCAGCTCGAGAACATCCTGAAGGTGCTCGAGAATGGCAAGGGCCCGATCCGTGATTCCGAGAACTATCGCTTCTCTGTCTTTGGTACGCCATCACCCAAGGGCACGTGGGGCTGGCGCGTCGAGTTCCATCACATCTCGCTGCACTTCTCCGTGGTGAACGGTACGGCGATTTCGAGCACGCCCTCATTCGCAGGGGCGAACCCGGCCGAAGTCAAAGATGGCCCGCAGAAGGGACAGCGGACACTCGGGGCGCTCGAGGACACCGCACGCGCGCTCGTGACGGCGCTCGATCCGGCGCAGAGGAAGACTGCCATCATCAACCCGGTCGCGCTCAACGACATCGTCACGATGAACACGCTCGACATCAATCCGCTCTCGCCTGACGGCATCAAGGTGTCGGCAATGACGGCGGCGCAACGCGACATGCTGACGAAGGTCCTCGACTCCTATGCCGGCCTGATGGCGCCGGACATCGCCAACGATCGGATGGCCAAGATCAAGATCGCAGGCATCGAGAACATCTCGTTCGCGTGGGCCGGATCGATCGAGCGCGGCCAGAAGCACTACTACCGTGTGCAGGGCCCGACGTTCCTGATCGAGTTCGACAACACGCAGAACGAAGGGAACCATGTCCACTCGGTGTGGCGTGATTTCAGGGGTGACTTCGGGCGCGACCTGCTCCGCGAGCACCTCCGGACCTCGCTGCACTAGTCAATCGACTGCACCAGTCATTCGGCGGGTCCCAAAGACTCGCCGCTATTTCTATGAAACTTCTACCGATTCTTTTCGTCGGCATGCTGTTCGTCGTCCCTCTCGCGGGCGATGACAGCGAGCGCATCCTCACCATCGATCACTACCTTCGCGTGCAGTCGTCGGTGCCGGCGATGTCGGGTCAGCTGGCGCAGGTCTATGTCCGCGAGCGCGTCCAGGCCGGGATGCTGGCGCGCGGCGCCCGCCAGGCCGATCGCGTCGTGCTGTTCGTGCACGGCGCGGGCACGCCTGCGGAAGTGGCCTTCGACGTGCCGCATCAGGACTACAGCTGGATGGGTTACCTCGCGCAGGCCGGCTTCGACGCCTTCTCGGTCGATATGACGGGTTACGGCCGATCGACGCGCCCGGCCGCAATGAACGATCCGTGCAACCTCGCACCCAATCAGCAGGCAGCGTTGGTACCGCGTCTTATACCAGCGCCGTGCGCGGCAACGTACGGCCAGGCGCTGACGACGATCGCGTCTGACTGGGCCGACGTCGGTGCCGCGGTCGACTACATCCGCGCGCTGCGTGGGGTCGAGCGAGTGAGTCTGGTCGCATGGTCGCTTGGCGGTCCCCGCGCGGGAGGCTACGCCGCGAGGAATCCACAGAAAGTCAATCGCCTCGTGTTCCTGGCGCCCGGCTACACGCGCGAGAGCAGAGGAGAGGCACCGGCGAAGGTGCCTGCCGATGGAGTCGTCTTCAACACGCAGTCGCGTGCCGACTTCGACGCCAACTGGGAGCGACAGGTTGGATGTCCCGCACAAGTTGATCCCGCCGTCACCGACGTCGTCTGGTCAGAGATGCTCAAGTCCGATCCGGTTGGTGCAACGTGGGGCACTGGTGTTCGTCGTGCGCCACAGACGACAACATGGGGATGGAACGCGGCGGTCGTCTCGAAGATGCAGACGCCCACGATGATGGTCGCGGCGATTCACGACAAGCAGGTCGTGCCGGAACGTGTGCGCGAGCTCTACGAGGATCTCGGCGCAACGCAGAAGGTGATGATCGACCTCGGGTGCTCGTCGCACAACGCGATGTGGGAGAAGAACCACACGACGCTCTTCCGTGCGTCGCTCGAGTGGCTCGAGAAGGGCAGCGTCAACGGGTCGTCGTCGGGCGTCGTGCGTCTGGGATATTGACAGACGTGCCGGCACGCGGGCGGGATCATCGCAAGGCTGACTATCCAGTCGATCCGCTGTTCGTCGATCGATGGTCGCCGAGAGCGATGTCGGGCGAGGCGATGACGCAGGCCGAGCTTGCCGTGCTCTTCGAGGCCGCACGCTGGGCGCCCTCAGCCGGCAACACATTTCCCTGGCGAATTCTTTACGCCCATCGCGATACCGAACACTGGCCGCTCTTTTTCGATCTGCTGGTCGAGCGCAACAAGGCGTGGTGCCGGAACGCAGCAGTCCTCCTGCTGTTCATCTCGCGAACGACCAACGAGCAGACCGGAAATCCCCTGAAGACGCACAGCTACGACACCGGTGCGGCGTGGGAGAACCTGGCGTTGCAGGGCACGATCAGCGGCCTCGTCGTGCACGGCATGGCGGGGTTCGACTACGCGCGGGCGAAGACCACGTTGAACATCCCCGACGACTTTCGGGTCGAGGCGATGGCAGCCGTCGGCAAGCCCGGCCCGATTACCGTGCTGCCCGAAGATTTTCAGGCGCGCGAGTCACCAAACACACGACGGCCGATCACCGAAGTGACCTTCGAGGGGAGATTTCCGGGGCTCTAGGCTTTTGGCTTTAGGCTCTTGGCTCTGCCCGGAGTCCAGAGTCCAGAGCCAGTTCAATGCGTCAACGCGTAGAGCAGCGTGTTGACGCCGAACGCGTAGCCAGGCACCGACATCTGGTAGAAGTACTGCGGATCGTCGGCTTCGCGCTCGAATGAGTCACCCAGGTCCGTGTTGTGCGTCATCAGGACCATGATGTTGTTGTGCTTGTCGACGACAGCACGCGCGTGAGCGACGGCGCTGTCTTCGTAGCGTTCAGATGTCCCGCCGCCCGTGCTTGCCCAGTGTCCGATGGATGCGATCTGCGGCACCTTCGTGATCTGGAATTGCGACGAGAACAACGGGTGACTCGACGGAAGGTCGACGATCGGATACTCGGCCGGCGGCAGCACCCTGCTGAACTGCGACACCCACCACTCCCACGCGTAGGTGCCCCAGAAGTCGTCGACCCACAGGAAGCCTCCCTTCTGGAGATACAGACGCAGGCGCGCGGCTTCCTCTTCGCTGATGGCTGCCGATCCGACCTCCGTCATCATGATGAACGGGCACGAGAACATCACGTCGTCAGTCAGCCGGACGAGCAACGGGATCGGCTCGCCGCCATCGTCCAGATTCACATACGCCTTGGTCAGTTCCGCGAGGCGAATGGACAGGTTGATGTCGGCGCGCGGGTAGTCCACGCTCCAGTTCCCGCCATCACCACGGAAGTCGCTGTTGAAGGCGACGCGGCAGAACTGGAACCCGCCGAGGAAGTCTTCCGGCTTGGCGACGCGGACGCCGAACCCGCGCCGAAACCCGCCACGCTGGCGGAACTGCGCTTCGACGATGACGGACGCTGCCAGCAAGGCCACGAATGCCAGGAGCAGGATGGCTGACCGCCGCCGCACGACAGGGCCGGGCACGGTCTCAGTCTAGCAGGTCTGACTCCGGCGGTGATATGCTCGCCTCCGTACCTAGCCGGGCTCGATTTCGACCCTGAGTCCGTACCTGCTTGTCCGATCTCGCCGGGCTCGTGGATGTAGGCATCAAGCGAGCACACACGGCAGGTGTGCGATGCCCCATCAACTCAACAAGCTCACTCCCAACCTCGTCGTCTCGGATGTCGCACGATCGATGGCGTTCTATCGCGATCGTCTCGGCTTCACTGTCCAGGACACAGTGCCTGACGCGGCGCCGTACGTGTTCGCCATCATGCAGTCCGGTCCGGTTCAGATCTATCTGAACGCGCCTGAGCCGGCAATCGCGGAATATCCGGCGATGAAGGGGCGGCCAATCGGTGGAACGTTCACGATGTTCATCGAGGTGGTCGGGATCGAGCGGACGTACGAAGAACTGAAGGCGCAGATCCCAATCGTGACGCCACTCGAAACCAAGTGGTACGGCGTGGCGGAGTTCGTCGTCGAAGATCCCGACGGCTATCTGATCACGTTCGCGGAGCGGAAGTAGATTATCAGCGGGCCGTGCACGGCCGGGGATTCCACCCGGTCGCGTCGGCCTGCTTCTTGAAGTTCGAGCTCGTCACAAATGGCTCTGTGAGGTACTCGGGATCCTCGGTGATGGTGGTCACGGTGAACCAGACATCGCCGTTCCGTTCGGTGAACAGATCGAAGTACTCGCGCAGCGTCGTTCGCGCGCTGTACGGCACACCATTCTTGCGGAGGTAGCCCGGTCGCAAATTCGTTGTCACGACCTCGAGCGAGCGGCCGCGCGTACCCTCGCGAGGATTGAGAGCGATCGGCAGGAAGTCGGGCGAGCCGGTCCCGCGAATGATGCCCTCCCACTGCGCGACTGAGTGGCCCTGCCACGATGGTTTGCCCGCGCTGCTGGCAGGCGGCCCTTTAGATCCCCCGGGCGCGAAACGCAGGAGGCGCGTCTGCGTGCCGGCATCAGTTTCCATTTTCAGCGTGTTGTCGTCCTGCCAGGTGATGTGCAGACGTCCCGGTACTCGCATGATCGCGGCGGCGCCGTACGCCTTGCACTGCTCCTGGCTGGATTCGTCCTTCGCGGGATCCCACGCGAGCCCGAGTTTGCGCGCGGCTGGATTCAACGGGACACCGGCGAAGTCACCACGCGCCGGTGTCACCATGCGCCAGCGCCAGTCCTCGGTCACGACCGATACCCAATAACCCGTGAAGTCGACGGGGGCTGCTTCCCGCGCCGAACGCGGCGGCGCCGCGCCTCGACCGCCGGGCGGCGGGCCTTGCGCATCGAGGCGCATGGACAGCGCTACAGTCAGGACGATCAGTACTTTCCACTTACTTCCCAACTTTATACTTTGCACCTTGAACGTCTCATTTTTCTGTGAGGCTTCTGAAGACAGCTTCGACGAACTCGTCCGGCGGACGGTTGTTGTCGTATTCAGTGTCGTAGTCCCGTGATGGGCGTGCGGCCTTCACCTGCTCCCACGTCAGCCCCTTGCTGATCAGGTCCTGTACGCGATCGCGGATGATCGTCACCATGTCGCGATACTCGACGACGTCGGCCTCGTCGGACAGACGACCGTGGCCCGGGATGACGTATGTGCCACCCTCCTGAAATCGTGCGGGCACGGTGATTTCCAGGATGCGGTTCAACGCAGCGATGAGCCCCTGCACGGACCCACCGTTCGAGCGATCGATGAGCGGGTAGCCCTCTGGAGTGAACACATCGCCGACGGCGAGCACATCGGAGCGCCGGAAGTGAACGATGCTGTCGCCGTCGGTGTGCGCCGAGGGCATGTGATGAATGACGATCGACTCGCCGTTCAGATAGAAGTCTTTGGATGGGGTGTCGTAGGTGTTGTTGATCGGGAGCGTGATGGCGGCATTGAGCCGGAAGCCGCCAGTGCCACCTGCAGGTGCCGCTGCGAGCATGCGATTGAGCACCAACTGGTGAGCGATCACGCGAACGGGCTGCGCCGCGCCGGCACCGCGCTGCTTGACGATCGACTCGTTGCCGCCGACGTGGTCCTGGTGCACGTGCGTATTGACGATGGTATGTATCGGCTTGCTCGAAAGCGCGCGGACAGCGGCGATGATCTGCGGCGCAATCGCACTGTCGCCGGTATCAACCATCAGCAGGCCTTCGTCGCCGATCTGGACGGCGGCGTTGATCCCGTTGACGACGAGCATGTGGACTCCACCCTGGACGTGCAGCACGCCGGCGCCTGAAGGCGTCGCTGGCTGCTGAGCGCTGACGGCGGTGGCGATCGCAATGCCGGTGAGGGAGACGAGCGTCGCGATGCGGACGCGTGCGAGGGTTCGCTGTTTCATGGACCGGTTATCGAGAGGCACCCGGCGAACCCCACGCAGTTGCAGTAGCGTTCGCACTTGTCTTTCGGCTTGTAGATCTTTTCGAGCTTCTGCTGGTACTCCGGATAGAGCGTCTCGGCGCCGCCGCGAGCCGCCTCTGCCGGAACCGCGTACCAATCGAGAAACTCTTTCAGGTTGGGGTTGGCGCCGGGAAGATGATGCGGAACCGTGCCAGGCGGTGCAGGCACCTCGGGCACGTACTCGCATGGAAAGAGTCCGGCGCGCTGGCCTGGATCGAGGAACCACGTCTGGCTGCGAACGAGCGGTTCCGTTAGCACCACCGGGTCTTCGAGCACGCTCGTGATCGTCAAATACGTGGCGTGAACGTTCCAATGCTCTGTCAATCGCGCCTTGGCGCTGCGCGGAACGCCGTTACGCCGCAGGTAGTTCGCCTTGAGATGCGTGGTCGTGATCGTGAGCGTGTTGCCTTCCCACACGCCGGTCGAGAATCCCTGAAACGTGTGCGCGGCGTAAGCGGGAGGATGCGGGCGGCCGTCGAGGTAGATCGTTCTCCTGTTTTCATACGCGCCGACGTGGACGTTGAAGGCGACGATGCGCTGGGTCGCCTGGTCGTAGTCGGCCCAGATGCGAATCGGGGCCAGACCGCGGAGCCCGTAGTCGGCCGAGTGAGGGCGGCACTGGTACTCCTGGACGATCGATATGCGGTCGGCATCCCAGGTGTCCGCCCTGAGGCGGCCGGCCTCGGTGAGCGGAAGGCCTGTGTAGTCGCCCAGCTCGGGGCCGGGCACGCGCTCGATCGTGTCCTCTTGATACAGCGGCGCCCACTGACCGGTAAAGTCCACCTGTGCCTGAGCAGTCGTGAACGCACCGCTGACGGCAACGAGCAGAAAGACGGCTGCCGCGTGTGCGGCACGTGTCTTCATCGAATCCTCCGCTGTCCGGAACCCTGAACACGAACCCTGAACACGAACCGTGAACACGAACCGTGAACCCTAAACCTTGAACGCTGAACTGTACGTTTCGACCGCCTGCATTCTAGTTGAACCGCTA
>JALDXQ010000103.1:0-25634 GCA_032156805.1 Acidobacteriota bacterium | reverse complement strand
GAGGAACAGCATCAGATACATGTGCGGCGGATAGAACTGCGTGCTCGCGATCTCCTGCCCCCAGGTCAGGTCGCTCGTGCCCGTCAGAATCAACGCCAGCGAGAAGACGGCGAGTGGAAACGACGAGGGATTGAAGATATGCGTTCGCCGGCCGTCCCGGTTCCACACAATCAGTTCCTTGGCGGCGAAGCCGAGCGCGATCATCAGGAACTGGAAGTAGAACCAGTCCGGCTTGAACCACAGGAACAGGTTGATGCTGAAAACGACCGGAAAGGGGCCGAACCCGAGCGTGTAGGTATCGCGCCGCGACCAGGCGAGGAGCATGTCCACGCCGTAGGCGAAGAGCAGTTGAGCGGCGATCAGGTGAATCGAATCGGAGACTTGGGGCCAGTAGGAGCCCCAGTACAGCAGCACCGACGCCTGCGCGCAGGCCTGCAGGTAGTGCTGCTTGCGCACGGCGATCTCGAACGACCATGCGCGGCTTGTATGACGAGCCGACGTGTAGAGCAGTACGTTCCAGATGCCGAGCGCTGCCGCGGCGGCGATGAACGACCACGTCAGCGACGTGCTCTGTTGAACTGAATCGAGCACGCTGAGCGCAACGAGGCCCAGCGCGCAGGCGAGGGGCCACCATGGAGTGGTGCGGTGTGAGCTACCTACTGTTCCACCAAGACTCGAAGCAGCACGTTGGTCCAGCAGCACTGGTTGCCGCCACCCCCCTCGCCGGAGAAGTCGTTGACCTGCGCGCGAAGCACGTACTCACCGGGTGCCGCGAAGGTGGCGGTGGTCGTTGCCTTGCCATCCGCCTTGTTCACCTCGGGCCGCGCGTTTGCAAAGGTCACGCTGCCGGGACCACGCGCCTGGCTCCAGAAGACAGTGACGGGTGGTTGACCGGGTCGCGGACGATCCACCGGGTCGGGCCGCTCATCGTCGCTGACCCACAGCGTCAGCGCGAGGGGATTCGACACGCTGGTCGTGCGGGACGCGGCCAGGCCACGGGGCGGGCCCTGGTGAGAGGGGCCGGTGCTTTCGAGGCGGACGATCGGTGGCGTGTTTCCGACCGAGGGATCCTTGAAAGGCTGAACCGCCCACTGACGACTCAGGCTCAACGGGATCGTCGATGTATCGCCGTTGACGACGAGCGTCCACGCGAGCTTCTGGTCGGCGAAGTCCTTCGGCACGGTGATGGTGAAGACGCCCCACTGCCGCTTGGGCAGGAAGTGCGTTGGCTGGCCCATGTCGGGCCCACCAGGATCGATGCGGTTGTTCGGCCCGACCGGGATGTCGAGCATCGCCTTGTCGTTTCGGTTGAAGTACCCGACGAGGAGCGTGAAGCTGCCGTCGGGATTCGGGAACCACCCTTCGAAGGAACCGGTGACGCCCTGGCCCGAGTCACGAATCGGTTCGAGCGGTAGCTGCGCGTGCGACTCGGATGACGGCAGCAGCAAGCAGGTCGCGATCGAGACGGCGGCCAGACGGAGGCCACGGCTCTTCCTCACGCGCATGGGTGCTACTGCAGCGAACTCAACCGAGCCGCCTCGGTGTTCTTCTTCTTCGCGAGCTCGGCCTGGTAGTCCTCGTCGCTCATGTAGGTGATGTTCACCCACGCATGTCCCATCTCATCGACCGTGCGGTCGCCGTAGCCGACCCACTGATTCGGATCGGGGTTGTTCTTGTTGGCCGACGTGTTGTCGTACCAGGCTGTGATACGCAGGATGGTGCCGCGCGGCAGCAGTGGAGCCGCATCCGTCGCGTAGACGTAGTTGAGATGCCAGTTGAAATTGAAATTGTTCACGTGGCTGAGCACCATCGTCTTGCCGTTCGGAAGGATTGCTTCCATCGACATCGCTTTGCCGCGCAGGTGCATGTGCGGCTGGAAATTTTCGACGCGGCCCGCCTGTTTCATCACGTGGAAGTTCTGGGTGACCCACGTCGAGTTGGGGCGGATGTCGATGTTGCGGTTGCCGCCGGCGATGCCGCTGAACGACGCGAGCACCTGCCGGTACTTTGGTTCCTGGCCTTTCGGGTAGAAGTAGATGCCGAGCTCCACCGAGTCGGTGATCTCTTCACCGGCGGCGGAGTAGTGGATATCCCACAGGATCCTCGAGCCGGGCAGCATCAGCTTTCCGCTGTTTGGCAGCGCGATCTCGCCCTGCTTTCCGACCGCCCACTCCATGAACAGTCCAGGACCGACCTCGGTCGAGTCCGGGCCGGGCGCGGCGTTGACTCTCGGCTCGCGCGACCCCGGTTCATCCTGCAGCAGCCTGGCAACCGCATGATGCGTGACCCTGCGCCCCTTGACCGTTGCTGGTCTGATCTCGATCGCACGCACCCATCGCGGCTCGGTCAGGCCAGTGTCGACCGTCGGCTTGTGCCACGCATCCTGCGCGACCGCCGGCACGGTGAACGGCGTCGATCTGACGATGAGATCCGGCTGCCCGAAACGATCGGCAAAGGCCCACACGTCCTCGTTCGGGAACTTCCTGGGCGGCGGCATGTCCTTCGGGTCGCCTTCCGGCGCACCGGCGTCAACCCATCGCGAGATGAGGGCGATCTGCTCGTCGCTGAGCGATCGATCGTTTTCGAAATGCTGAATCCCAACGGTCCGATCGATGTGCCACGGGGGCATCTGCCTGGCGACGACGCGTGCCTTGATCGCCCTGGCCCATGGGCGCGTCTCGGCGAACGTCATCAGCGACATCGGCGCGATGTAACCGGGGCGATGGCACGTCTGACACTTCTCCTGGAAGATCGGTGCAATGTCTTTGGTGAAGGTTACGGTGTCCTCGGCCATTGCGGTCGAGGTGAGCCCCAGGATTGCGCCGAGCGCGAGCGCGCTGAGACCAAGGAACCGCCGCGCCCACGTGGGTAACGTAGGGACCGTCATGACGTGCTCCTTCGCGTAGTGTCCGGCTTCCGCCCGGACCTGGCCAGGGCCTGCGACCGGGCAATCATGCGCCTCTCTCCCGCACCCGTCAACAGTGTTGCTCGCGGGACTGGTGGGGCGTATAAGAGCACCTGTGCCGAGGTTTGCTCTTGTCCTCGCGGTGCTCTGGTCGGCGGGGCTCGCCGCGCAGCATGCGGCGGCGCCGTACTCGCCGCCGCGAACACCCTGGGGTGATCCGGACCTGCAGGGGACCTACACGAACAAGTACGAGCAGAGCACGCCGCTGGAGCGTCCGGCAGAGTTCGCCGGGCGCCGTATCGAAGATGTGGCCGGGGCGGAGTTGGCTGCCGTCCTCGAGCGGCGGAACACGCAGGTGATTTCACGAGCGGCTGGCGTCGGGTCGTTCGAGTTTCGCGATCCGCTCGACGTCACGAGGGGCAGCCGCGCATGGCTGATCGTCGATCCGCCGGACGGAAAGATTCCTCCACTCACGGTAGCGGCACAGCAACGGCTCGGTCCACCAGATCCCTTTCAGGACACTGGCATCCAGGGGATCGTCAACGCGAGGCAGCGAACGCCGAGCAGCTTCGACGATCGTGCGTTCGACAGCCTCGACGATTTCGGGCTCTGGGATCGCTGCATCACGCGCGGTCTTCCGGGCGCGATGATGCCGCACATTCTCGGCAACTCGTACCAGATCGTGCAGGCACCGGGCATCGTCAGCATCCGCTACGAGCTGATTCACGATGTGCGCGTGATCCCGCTGGACGGGCGGTCGCACGCACCGACATCACTCGGGTTCGAGATGGGCGACGCGCGCGGCCACTGGGAAGGGAATGCCCTGGTGATCGAGACAACGAACTTCAAAGATCGAAGCACGTATCGGAACGCGAACGCCGCCACGCTGCGACTCATCGAACGCTTCACGCCCACGTCGGCTGGCCGCATCGAATGGTCGGTGACCATCGACGACCCTTCGACGTGGACGCGACCGTGGACGTTCTCGATGCCGTTGACGAGGAATGACGCCGAGCCCGTGCTGGAGTTCGCCTGCCACGAAGGCAACTATGCCGTGCCTCACATCCTCAGTGGCACCAGAGCCTCCGAGGCAGAGAAACGTCCATGAGGTGACACCGCCGGGCCCCCGGCATCAGTCACGGCATTTGTCGTGCTCGTACCGGCCGCCGAAGTGTCTTCGACGTTTGTCGCGGTCGCAGGTCAGTTCAGGCCGAGGATTGCCCTGGCGACGCCCGGTGTTGCGACCACGCGGTTGTACTCGCCGCACAGGTCTGCGACCCGCTTGACCAGTTCGGCGTTCGACGCGGCGAGGCGGTGTTTGTCCCAGCGCACGTTGTCTTCGAGCCCCGTACGGCAGTGGCCTCCCATCTCGAGGGACCAGCGATTGACCCCGAGCTGATGACGGCCGATGCCAGCGGCCACCCAGGTCGCATCGGGCATCAGTTCCTTGAGTTTGCTGACCTCGAACTCGAGGACGTCGCGTTCCGCCGGCAGGGCGTGCTTGACCCCGAGCACGAACTGCACGTGCAGGGGTGCCTTGATCAGGCCGTCGCGCACGTAGTTCACCGCGTTGTACAGCATGGCCAGATCGAAGACTTCGATCTCGGGCTTCACCCCGTAGCGGTTCATCTTTCCCGCCAGCTCGTGGATCAGATCGGGCGAGTTCTCGTAGACCCGCGTCGGAAAGTTGCAGGAGCCGGTTGAAAGCGACGCCATGTCGGGCCGATGGTGCAACATCCCCCCGCGCTCCGATCCGACGCCAGAGCGGCCGCCGGTCGAGAACTGGACGATGATGCCCGGACAGATCTTGCGGATGCGCTCCTGGAACTCGGCGAACTTGTCGGGGTTGGACGTGGTCGACTGGTCGTCGTTGCGAACGTGGACGTGCACCAGCGCCGCCCCGGCCTCGAACGCCGCGTGGGTCGATTCGATTTGCTCGGTGACGGTGATCGGGACCGCGGGGTTGTTCTCTTTCCGAGGGACCGATCCGGTGATGGCGGCGGTGATGATGCAGGGTTCCTGACCCTGGATCTGCATCGGATATGTATACACGAACCGGGTTGCCGGATTCAGAGCTCGTGGCCCTGAACCCGGCGGCTCGTCACGACTACCGCAAGGTGAGCACGGATCGAGCCGTGGTGACGATTATGCTGCGGCGCGTGCGCGGCCGCGGTACTGGCGTGAAAAGGCAGCGGAATGCTGGTCCGTTCGACGATGTTCGAGACGACGGTTGACCGACCGGGATAGTGTCGCGACGAATACCTCATCAGGCTGGGCCCACGGAGGATTCAGCAGTCATTCCACGCCGCGGCCTCGCTGCTGACGCGGAAGGACTGGACTAGAATCACCGTCAAGCATCGAGGTGCACGCTTTGACACCGGTGGGCCTATGACACGACGGATGTGGCTGGTTGGTCTCGTCGCAGTGGGAGCGCTCGCGGTCGTGCGCGCGCAGTCGGCTCCACAGGTTGAATGGACGCATTACGGCAGCGATGCCGGCGGGACGCGCTACTCGCCGCTGACCGACATCAACGCTGCGGCACTGCCAAAGCTGCAGCTCGCCTGGCAGTGGAAGCATTTTGACGCGCCGCTCAAGGAGCACGGCACCACGCCGGGCCAGTTCGAGAGCACGCCGTTGATGGTGGACGGCACGCTCTATGTCACGACGCCCTACAACAGCGTTGCCGCTCTCGACGCCGAGACGGGCGCGGAGCGCTGGCGATTCGACGGTCATGCGTACGAGCTCGGTCAGCTGCTCTCGAACAGTGGATGGAAGCTGCGCGGAACCGCGACCTGGCGCGACGGTGGACAGCTTCGCATCTTCCTCAACAGCCGGCATCGGCTCATTCAACTCGATGCCGCGACGGGCAAGCCCGTCCCGACGTTCGGGAACAACGGCGCCATCTCGTTGACCGAGGGACTCGCGCGCATTGGCGACATCACGCACGTGTCGCAAAGCTCTCCGCCGGTCATCTATCGCGATCTCGTCATCGTCGGCAGCCAGGTGCCGGATCGCGTTCAGTTGCCGGACCCGATGGGCTACGTGCAGGCGTTCGACGCGCGCACCGGCAAGCGCGTGTGGGCGTTCTCGACCATTCCGCAGTCAGCCAGCGATCCCGGTGCCGAGACGTGGGAGAACGAATCGTGGCGCCGCAACGGCCACGCCAACGTCTGGGCGCCGATGGCGCTCGATGAGCAGCGCGGCCTGCTGTATCTGCCGACCTCGACTCCGACCAGCGACTACTACGGAGGCGATCGGCCGGGCGCCAATCTGTTCGCTGAATCGCTCGTCTGCCTGGATGCCGCGACCGGCAAGATTAAGTGGCACTTCCAGACGGTTCACCACGGCTTATGGGACTGGGACATCCCGACACAGCCGAATCTCGTCACGATCACGGTCGACGGCAAACGCATCGATGCGGTCGCGCAGGTCACCAAGCGGGGCGACACCTTCGTCTTTGACCGTGTCACGGGCACGCCGGTGTGGCCGATTGTCGAGCGCCCCGTGCCAACCGACAGCGATGTACCGGGTGAAAGGCCGTATCCGACGCAACCGTTCCCGACCAGGCCGCGGCCGTTCGTCGATCAGGGAGTGACGCTCGAGGATGCGAACAACCTGACGCCGGAGATCAGGAAGCTCGCGCAGGAACAGATGCAGAAGTTTCGCATCGGCCCGATCTTCACGCCGCCATCGCTCAGGGGCACGCTTCAGCGGCCGAGCCAGGGTGGCGGTGCCAACTGGGGCGGGGCGGCGTTCGATCCCGAGAGCGGCTATTTGATCGTGCGCGCGAACAACGTGATCGGCGTGAATGGCGTTGGAAAGAACAACGGCACCGATCCGCTGGTCAAGGTGGACTACTCGCACGTCTTCGCGCAGCGCTCGCCGGCGTCGCTGCCAGGAGGGCTGCCGCTGGTGTCGCCTCCCTACGCGGTGCTCGCGGCCATCGACCTCAACCGGGGTGAAATCGTGTGGAAGGTGCCGCTCGGGGACAACCCGACCGTGCGCAATCATCCACTGCTGAAGGGCGTGGAATTGCCGGAGCGTCTCGGCTCCTCCGGGAATCTCGGCGGCGCCATGGTGACGCGCAGCGGCCTCATCTTCATCGGTGGCGGTGACGGCTACTTCTACGCCTTTGAGACGAAGACCGGGAAAGAGGTGTGGCGTGAAAAAATCCCATATAACAATACGGCGAACCCGATGACGTATCGTACGAAGTCGGGCAAGCAGTTCATCATCATGGCGACTGGCATGAGCGATCAGAACGCTCTGCTCGCCTATGCGGTGGACGGGAAATAGGGCTCTGGGCCCTCGGCTCTCGACTCTAGGTCTTGCCGAGAGCCGAGCGTCCAAAGGCGAAAGCCATTTTGGAGCAGGTGTGATGGGACGAGTCCTGGGTGCTGGGTGGTTCGTGTTGGTGCTGGCGGTTGCGCTCGCCGGGCAGGAGCAGAAGACCGTGTGGGATGGCGTGTACACCGAGGAGCAGGCCAAGCGCGGGTCGGACGTGTACGCGGAGAAGTGTGCGATGTGTCACGGCGATAGTCTCGGTGGTGTCGAGTCTGCGCCGCCGTTGACCGGCCCGGCTTTCTACGCGAACTGGGAAGGCGAGTCGCTCAACGCGCTGTTCGAACGAATCCGCATGTCGATGCCGCTCGACAACCCGGGCTCGCTGTCACGCGCGCAGAACGCGGATGTCGTGGCGCACATGCTGAGAATCGGCGGATATCCGACGGGCGCGGCGCCGCTCGAAGGGCAGGCCGGGGTGCTGACGGGAATCAAAGTGCTGACTTATAAGCCGTAGGAGAACAGAGTCCGGCTGAAGCCGGACACTACGTTGGCGAGTTCGGCTGAAGCGGGACATACGTCATAGAGGGATCACCGCCATGTTGCGAATGCCAGGACGGATAGCGCTCATGCTCGTTGTCGGTGTGGTTGCAGCTGCGACGTCGGCGTCTGTGCAAGGTCAGACGGGTGCACCGAAGGGCGAGTGGCGGACCTACGGTGGTGACCTCGGCCACACCCGCTACTCGGCACTCGATCAGATCAGCGCCGCCAACTTCAGCAAGCTCGAGGTCGCCTGGCGTTTCAAGACCGATAACCTCGGCCCGCGCCTCGAGTTCAATCTTCAGTCCACGCCGCTGATGGTTGGTGGCCGCTTGTACTCGACCGGCGGTACACGTCGTGCCGTCGTTGCCCTCGACGCGGCGACGGGCGAGCTGCAGTGGGTGCACGGCGAAGATGAAGGTCCGCGCGGCGGCGCCGCGCCGCGCCAGCTCTCCGGCCGCGGCCTGGCGTACTGGACCGACGGCAAGGAAGAACGCATCCTCTACGTCACGCCGGGCTACCGCCTCGTCGCGCTCAACGCGAGGACGGGGAACCGTGTCCCCTCGTTCGGCAGCGATGGCATCGTCGATCTGAAAGCCGATCTCGATCGCAGCATGGATCTCACGACCGGGCCGGTTGGCCTGCATTCGACGCCGATCGTCGCCGGTGATGTCGTCCTCGTGGGGGCCGCATTCGAGACCGGCGCCAATCCTCGAAGCAAGAGCAACATCAAAGGCGCCGTGCGCGCGTTCGATGCGCGCACCGGCAAGCGGCTCTGGATGTTCAAGACGATCCCCGAGCCAGGCGAGGCCGGAAGCGAGACGTGGCAGGACGACTCGTGGGCCTATACAGGCAATACGGGTGTCTGGGCGCAGATCTCTGTCGACCTCGAACTCGGCATGGCGTATCTGCCAGTGGAGCTGCCAACGCACGACTATTACGGCGGCACACGTCCCGGGGACAACCTGTTCGCCGAGAGCCTGGTCGCGGTCGATCTGAAGACAGGCGTACGCAAGTGGCACTTCCAACTCGTGCACCACGGCATCTGGGACATGGACATTCCCTGCGCGCCGATCCTTGCCGACATCACGGTGAACGGGAAGACGATCAAGGCGGTGGCACAGCCGAGTAAGCAGGGCTTCCTCTACGTGTTCGACCGCGTCACCGGCCAGCCGATCTGGCCGATCGAAGAGCGGCCTGTCCCGCAGGGCGACGTGCCGGGCGAGCGGTACTCGAAGACGCAGCCGTTTCCCACTAAGCCTGCGGCGTACAGCAGGCAGGGGCTGGCGATTGATGACCTGATTGACTTCACGCCAGAGATGCGCGCCGAAGCCGTGAAGGCGATCGAGAAATACAAGATCGGTCCAATCTTCACGCCGCCGGTCGTGAGCCAGGCGGATGGTCCGATTGCTGTCCTTCAGATGGCGAGCCAGGCTGCTGCGACGAACTGGCCGGGGGGCTCCTTCGATCCCGAAACACGCATCCTTTACGTGCAGTCGCAAAGTGCGGTCGCGACGCTCGGCCTCGTGCCGCCACCTCCGGGCGCGGCGCCGGACGTGCGTTATCACCAGGGAACTGTGCTGAGTGGAGCCCGCACGTCAGGCGGATCAGGTTCCGCCTCTGGTGGCGCCGCGGTGACGGCGCCCACCGTTCAGGGGCTGCCGCTGATCAAGCCACCGTACGGTCAGATCAATGCGATCAGTCTCGACACCGGCGACATCCTCTGGCAGGTTCCGCACGGGGAGACGCCGGACAACATCAAGAATCACCCCGCACTCAAGGGGCTGAACATTCCGCGCACCGGACGCCCGGGCATCGCGGGCACCCTCGTGACCAAGACGCTGGTCATCTCGGGTGAGCCCGGGTTCGGAGTGACGTCGACAGGCCAGCGCGGAGCGATGCTGCGCGCGTACGACAAGAAGAGCGGCGCCGAGGCGGGCGCTGTCTACATGCCGGCGCCACAGACCGGATCGCCGATGACCTACATGCTCAATGGCCGGCAGTATCTCGTCGTGGCGATCAGCGGGGGGAGTTATTCGGGCGAACTGCTCGCGTTGCGACTGCCTCAATAGATCAATCTTTGATTGGATGATCTTGGATTGTCGATCGGTTGTTGAATGGTGATTCTCGCTTGTTGATTGGACGGCTGTTCGCGGGCGGGGATCGTCTCTTAAATCAACAATCCGCAGTCGAACAATCAACAAGCGATCAACAGTCAAAGATCAAGAATCAACAATGCTCCGTAGAAGCGTCTTGATCGTCTTGGCGATTGGCAGCGTCACGAGTGCGGCCCAGCCGCAACGAGATGCGTTTCGACTGCACGAGGCCACGATTACCGGCATCCAGCAGGCGATTCTTGCAAAGCAGATCACGACGGTCGGTCTCGTCGAGCTCTACCTGAAACGGATTCAGGCCTACAACGGCACGTGCGTGAACGAGCCGAACGGCATGCTCGGTCCGATCACTACACGCGCCAACGCGGGACAGATCAACGCGCTCTCGACGCTGAACCTGCGGCCGGCGCAACGCACCGCCTGGAAGTTCGACGCCCGCAAGGCCCGCAGCCTGACCGATACCGCCGACAACGCGCCGGCCATGCCCGACGCACTCGAAGTCGCTGCCGAGCACGACCGCCGCTTTGCCGCCACCGGGCAGCTGGCCGGGCCGCTGCACGGCGTCGTCATGGCCATCAAAGATCAGTACGACACCTTCGACATGCGAACCACGTCGGGTGGCGACGCGCAGTGGGCCAACGATCGGCCGCCCGACGATGCGACGTTCGTGCGGAGGCTGAGGGACGCGGGCGCAATCATCCTCGCCAAGGCAAACCTGGCCGAGTACGCCGTCGATGGTGCGCGCAGCTCCTTCGGCGGCACCTTCTGCAATCCCTACGACACCGAGCGTGAACCCGGGATGTCGAGCGCAGGATCGGCCAGCTCGGTCGCGGCAAACCTGGTGACGTGCGCGATAGGCGAAGAGACCGTGGTCTCCATCCGCTGGCCGGCCGCGGTCAACAGCCTGGTTGGCCTGGCGCCGACGCAGGAGCTCGTGAGCCGCGATGGGATGATCGGCGCCGGCCTGAACATGCGCACTGGTCCAATCTGTCGCACCGTGGCGGACGCGGCCAGGATTCTCGACGTGATCGCCGGATACGACGCCAAGGACGACATGACCGTGCTGAGCGTGGGCCGCACATCGTCGCGTCCCTACGCCAGCTTTGCGGCGGCCGGGCGTCTCGAAGGTCTGCGCATCGGCGTCGTCCGCGAGTATCTGAACAAGAAGTTGTTCAGCAAGGCGGACGAGCAGAGCATCGATCTCGTCGAGCGGGCCATTGATGATTTGCGCAAGCTTGGCGCGACCGTGGTCGATCCGGGTCCGGAGGGGTCGCTGTTTCAGGCCTGCATCGTGCGCGCGGCGCCGCGACTCCTGAACGCGGCCTTCACGCGACAGAACCGGGAGGCGTTCCCGGTCGACGGCAGCGGCCAGCCCTCCGGCGATCACATCGCACTCCTGCTGGCGATGACTGCGGATCCGTCGCGCGTGCCTGAAGGCGTCTCGTTACGGAGTCTCGGCGGGTTTGGGACGCAGGGTGAAGATCGTTTCATGATGAACCAGTACCTGCGCGAGCGCGGTGACGCCAACATCAAGACCAACGCCGATCTCGCCAGCAAGGCGACATTCTACGAGGACCCAAACTTCCCGGATCGCCGGCAGGCGCGCCTCAACGCCGAGCGCGCGCAGGTGTACGACACCGCCGCTCGAGTGCAGAGTCGCTACGCCATGCAGGTGATGCTGCTGCAGTGCATGCAGGAACAGCGGCTCGATGCGCTCGTTGCCCCGACGGCGACGGTTCCGCCGCGGAAGCTGACCTCGCCGCGCGAGCCGGCCGTCAACGGGCGCTCGCCCGTGGGCTGGTCGATGCTCGGACAACAGGGTCTTCCGGTGATCACGGTGCCGGCGGGATTTACGACCGAAGTGTGGGACAGGGTTCGCGATGGCGACAGCACGCGACTCGCGGACCCGGAGCGCGTGAGTCTGCCGGTCGGTGTGGACTTCGTGGCGCGGCCGTTCGACGAGCCGATGCTCGTGCGCATTGCTTCGGCGTATGAAGCCGCGACGAAGCATCGCAAGCCGCCGGCTGCATTTGGCCCGCTGCCAGGAGAACCGTAGAGCATTTGTGATTGCACGATTTTCGCTTGCTGATGGCTTGTTGATTGTTGATGTCTGATTGTTGATTTGAGGAGCGCGCATGGTGGCTAGGAGAGAGTCGAACGCTGCAACGAGAGTTGCGGCAGCTGCAATCCTGGTGGCCGCGGCGGCAAGCTCGCCGCTGTTCGCACAGGCGCCCGCCGCACCATCGACGGCTCCGACCAACTGCCTTCCGCGCGGCTTCCTGCCGGCCCCGGCGACGTATCGATCAGTCGAGCAGTTACCAGACCGGCGCGTCACATTTCGGATCTGTGCACCGGAGGCGACGTCCGTCTCGGTCGTGAGCAACGACATCGCAGATGTCATCCCGATGGGAATCGATGGCAGTCCTTCCGGGCTGCCGATGACCAAGGACGAACAAGGCCTGTGGGGTGTGACGACCCCGGTGCCCGTGGCGCCAGATACCTACCGCTTCAACTTCCGGGTTAACGGCGTGCTGGTGCCGAATCCACAGGGCACGACGTTTTCGCCGGCACAGGTCGGTACCAACGGTACCTTTGAGGTACTGGGACCGGAAGGTGCCTTTCAAACCTACAACAAGGACATCCCGCATGGAGCGGTGTCGGACGTGGAGTACTGGTCGAAGTCGCTTGGCGTGAAGCGTCGCGCGTCCGTGTACACACCCCCCGGCTACGCGCGAGGAGGCGACCGGCTCCCGGTGTTGTACCTCGTACACGGCGCGAGCGACAGCGACGCGAGTTGGACGACGGTTGGTCGCGCGCACTACGTGCTCGACAACCTGATCGCAGCCGCCGCGGCCAGGCCGATGATCGTCGTGATGCCGTTCGGGCACACGCCGCCTCGTCCCGGTCCCAACGACATCCTGACCAACTCAGACTTCGGTGATGACTTCCTGAAGGACCTGATCCCTTACATCGAGGCGAACTACCGGACCATCAACACGCCGGCATCCCGCGCGATGGCGGGCCTGTCGATGGGCGGTGCACATACGCTGAATTTCGGACTGACGCACCCGGAGTTGTTCGGATACATCGGCATCTTCAGCATGGGCCTGTTGAATCCGCAGCAGGCGGCCGACTACGAGAAACGGCACGCGGCGGCGCTCGACCGATCGGCGAAGTCGATGAAGCTCGTGTACTACGCCATGGGGAAGACGGACTTCTTGTATCAGTCCGTGGCGCCGACGCGCGAGATTCTCAACAAGCACGGCATCAAGCATGTGTACAACGAGAGCGATGGCGGCCACACCTGGATCAATTGGAGACGTTACTTCAACGACTTCGCTCCTCGGTTGTTCAAATAACAAGGCGTTGTTGCTCTCGAGAGGTGGAACATGATTGGTCGCGTCACTGTCACCGTCATGGCATCAGTCCTCGCAGCCGTCATGGGCTCGGTCGTCACCATGGGCCAATCGAAGTACGCGGTTCCACGCACCGCCTGGGGCGATCCCGATCTCCAGGGCATGTGGTCGTACAACGATGATGTGAATACGCCGCTTGAACGGCCGACCGAGCTTGGTGGCAAGGTCGAGTTCGGCGACGAGGAACTCGCCGAAGTGCTGGCGGAACGCGCGCGCAGGAACGTCGAGCGTGCTCCGACCATCGGAGGCGAGACGGGCGCCGGGCCGACGCACTGGTATGAGTTCTGGAACGCCAAGTCCACGCGAACGTCGAAGATCATCGACCCGCCGGATGGACGCGTGCCGCCGCTGACACCCGAGGCGAAAAAGCGCGAAGCGGCCCGAGCCGAAGCACGGCGCGGCCGCGGGCCGTCCGATTCGTGGGAAGACCGCAGTCTGGGCGATCGCTGCATCGTGTCCCGCGGCGGCTGGCCGCACGTCGTCGTGAATGCCGGCAGCTACGGCAACATCATTCGCATCCTCCAGGCTCCCGGTTATGTCGTGCTCACACACGAGATGATTCACGAGACGCGGATCATCCCGGTGAATGGCCGTCCGCACGTCAGCCCGGGGATCCGTCAGTACATGGGTGACCCGCGCGGGCGTTGGGAAGGCGACACGCTCGTCGTCGAGGTGACCAACTTCTCGAACAAGACCGACTTCAGGGGATCACGCGAGACGCTGAAGCTGGTCGAACGCTTCACCCGCGTCAACGCGGACACGATCAGCTATACCGTGACGATTGACGATCCGGCGACCTTCACCATGCCGTGGACGATCGGCGTGCCGCTCAAGACTGACCGCGAGCAGACGGAAATCTTCGAGTACGCCTGTCACGAGGGGAACTACGCGATGCGCAACATCCTCAGCGGCGCCCGTGCGGATGAAGCCGCGGCGAAAAACAAGTAAGAGGATGTCGGTGGATCACTTGTTGTCTGTGCTGTCGTCCTTGCGGCTGGCTCGATCCATGCGATACATCACGATGAAGACGGCGATACACCCCAACGTACTCACGACGGCAAAAGTCTCGAACACGTGCTATGTCTCCCAGGCGAGCGGACGCGATACGCTGCGGAGCCGCTGACACTTCGTACTATCGCAACCCGCCGGAGCTGCTGTCAAATTCACCTGAGCTCAGGAGTTCACGATGCCGCTGCTGACGCCCGATCCGACCTTCTACCCCTCAGCGAGGATGGCGATGCAGGCCAAGCCGGAATCGCTTGCCTACATGGCGATGATCAACCCCTCACGACAGGGGAAGCCCGATGCGATCGGCGTCGTGGACGTCGATCCAGCTTCGAAGAGCTACGGCCGGCTGGTGGGCCAGACCGACATGCCGAACCCCGGCGATGAGCTGCATCACTTCGGCTGGAACGCGTGCAGCGCGTGCCTGTGCCCGTACGCTCCCCATCCGCACATGGAGCGGCGCTACCTGATCGTGCCCGGGATCAACTCGTCGCGTATTCACATCCTCGACACCAGGCCGGATCCGCGCCAGCCGAAGATCGTCAAGGTGATCGAGCCCGAGGAGCTGGCCAATCGTGCGGGGTATGCGTCACCACACACGATTCACTGCGGCCCCGACGGAATCTATGTGAGCGCGCTCGGTGCGCCCAACGGAGACGGTCCGGGCGGGACGTTCGTCATGGATCCCCAGACGTTCGATATCCGCGGGCAGTGGGAGATCGATCGCGGTCCGCAGCAGCTCGCCTACGACGTCTGGTGGCATCTCGGGCTGGACACGATGATCACGAGCACGTGGGGCACGCCCAACATGGTGAAGAACGGCGTCAACCCGGATCTGCTCCTGGGCGGCAAGTACGGCAACATGCTCCACGTCTGGGATCTCCGGCGACGGCGGCACGTGCAGGCGCTCGAGCTCGGCGCCGAGCAGCAGATGGCGCTCGAGCTGCGTCCGGCGCATGATCCGACCAAGGACTACGGGTTCGTCGGTGTCGTCGTCTCGTTGAAGGATCTGTCCTCGTCGATCTGGCTGTGGTACCGCGACAAGAAGAACGGGTCGAATGGTGCGCCGGGTCCATGGGCGGTGAAGAAGATCATCGAGATTCCCGCCGAGCCGGCCGACCCTGAGAAGCTGCCGCCGCTGCTCCAGGGCTTCAAGGCAGTCGCTCCACTCCTCACGGACATCAACCTCTCGCTCGACGACAAGTATCTCTATGCCTCGTGCTGGGGCACTGGCGAGTTCATCCAGTACGACGTCAGCGATCCGTTCAATCCAAAGAAGGTCAGCTCGGTCAGGCTCGGAGGAATCGTCAGCCGCGCCGCGCATCCGTCTGCGCCGGATCAGCCGCTGAACGGCGGGCCGCAGATGGTGGAGATCAGCCGGGACGGAAAGCGCGTGTACTTCACCAACGGCCTCTATAGCCCGTGGGACGAGCAGTTCTATCCCGATGGTGTGCGTGGCTGGGCCGTGAAGCTCGATGTCGGTGCGAGCGGCATGACGATCGACAAGAAATTCTTCCTGCAGACCGGTGACATGCGCTCGCATCAAATCCGCCTGGAAGGCGGCGACGCATCGTCGGATTCGTACTGCTACGCGTGACGATATCGGACTCTGGACTCTCGGCTCTTGGCTCAGGCCCAGAGCCGAAAGCCTGAAGCCGAGAGCCCCAATGGACTGGTCAGCAGTCGCCCTGCTCGGCGCGTATCACGGGATCAACCCTGGCATGGGCTGGCTCTTTGCCGTGGCGCTCGGCATGCAGCAGGGGAGCGCACGAGGTGTATGGCGCGCGCTCCCTCCCATCGCGATCGGTCATGGCCTCGCGGTTGGCGTGGTGCTTGCCGTGGCCGCCGCAGTCCAGGCGGTCGTGCCGCTCGATGCGCTGAAGATCGCCGTTGCCTCGATCCTGATCGCCTTCGGGCTCTACCGGCTCTGGCGGCACCGTCATCCCGTGTACGGCGGGATGCAGGTTGGCTTCCGCGATCTGACGATCTGGTCGTTCCTGATGGCCTCGGCTCACGGCGCCGGATTCATGGTGCTGCCGTTCGTCATGGGCGGGTCGACGGACGTCGCAGCCGCGGGCAGCGAGCATGGCCACTCCGTCGCGACGTCGGTGGCGTCGGCGTGGCCACTCTCGGCGGCCCTCGGGATTCACACAATCACATACCTGATGATCACGGCCATCCTCGCATGGATCATCTACGCGCGCGTCGGGTTGGCCATTCTACGCACGGCCTGGTTCAACCTCGACTGGCTGTGGGCGTGTGTCCTCGTTGTCACGGGAGTATTCGTTCTCTTCGCGTGAGCCAAACCAACCGCACGGTCCGAGGGGGGGACGGTGCGAAGGTGCGACGGTCCGGTCCGACAGTCCGAGGGGCCGGTCCGAACGTGCGACGGCCGGTGAGCCATCAGACACCATCGCACCGGACCATCAGACCCTCGTACCGGACCATCGCACCCCGCACCATCGCCCCTTCGGACCGCACAAACACCGGTCACTTCTGATTGACGACTGCTTGTCCCTCAGTCGGTGACTCCCAGACATTCGACAACCGGTAATGGTTACCGCGGCGTTCGAACTGCAGTGCCGGTTTGTTCGGCCCGCGTCCGCTTGTCGCGCGCGTGAGCACGAAAGCGGCTTCAGGCGTGTCCATCCCGCGAATGAACAGCACCGACGACCCACCCATGTCGTCCTGCCCTACCATGTAGTGGCCGGCGGGGAACATCTCGTTGTTGACCTGGAACGGAAACGGCACGTTGACGTCGACAAGATCGGACGCGCGAGCCGTCCCCGAGGCGAGAAGGAGCGCGACTCCCACAATCGCCGACTTTAAAATCGCTGACCGCATGCTGACCTCCCTGACGCATCGTGCGTCGATGGTCTCTACTCATAGATACGTGTCAGGAGATAAGCGGGCGGTGAAGTGAGGATTAATTGCGCATCATCGGTAGCTTCACGCTGAAGGTCGAGCCATGGCCGAGGCGGCTGTCGACGGTGATCTGCCCGTGATGTCGATCGACGATCCACTTCACCAGGCTGAGCCCCAGTCCCGCGCCACCGGAGGGCGACGAGCGGGACGGGTCGGCCTGATAGAACCGCTCGAACACGTGCGCGCTCACCTCCGGCGTCATGCCGACTCCGGTGTCCACGACATCCAGCCGTGCGGACTCGCCCTCGTGCGACACGCGTACGACGACGCGGCCGCCTTCGTGGGTGAACTTGATGGCGTTGTCGAGCAGGTTGATCAGCAGTCGCTCCAACCAGCTGGCATCGCCGCGCGCGACGACCGACGCAGCCGGCTCGCACTGCAGTTGAATCGAGCGGGCGTTGGCGACCGGCTCGAGCTGGTCCACGAGAGACACGGCGAGGGCGCCAAGATCGACGGCGCCGAACGTCAGCGGAATCTGTCCCGACTCGGCGCGGGCCAGTGTGAGCACATGGTCGATGAGCCGCGTCAGGCGATCGATCTCCTCGATCTGGCTGCCCAGTGTCTGCTGGACGCCTGGGTCCCGGCTTCCGCGCAGCGCCAGCTCGATCTCCCCCCGCAATGCAGCCAGCGGCGTGCGTAGCTCGTGTGCGAGTGCGGTGCTGAACTGACGCATCTCTCCGATCGAGTGTTCGAGGCGCCCCAGCGTGTCGTTGAACGCCCGCGTCACCTGCTCGAGCTCATCGTGGACCTCACGCGTGGGTAGCCGGCGCTGCAGCGTGGTCACGTCGATGTCAGCGGCCGCGGCCGCGGCCCGCGTCAGTGGCGCAAGCGCCAGGCCAGCCAGCCACCACGCGGCCACTGCGGTCGTGATCAGCGCGAGCGGCGTGAGCAGCAGCAACAGGTCGCGATAACGACTGAGTGCCGTGTCCATCGCATTCAGAGACACGCCCACCTGCAGGACATACCGACGACTGTCGGGACTGGAGATAGTGCTGCTGACGATCTTCAGCCGTCCATACGGCGTGGTGATGTCCGACGGCGAGGCTGCAGATTGCAGCAGAGCGATCTCACCCGGGGTCAGCGACAGTCCCAGTGGCGCGATGTCCGGCGACTCGAACAGCAGCCGTCCCGACTCGGCGTCGAAAATCTGCGAGTAGCGCGAAGCCTCGTGCACGAACGACGCCTGCTCGGTGTCGTTGACGTTGTATTCCACCCGCGGCACGTCGCCGTCGAAGCGCAGGTAACCATGCAGCCCTTCGGTCAACTCCGTGAGACGCGTGGTCACATCGTCGTTCAGCCACCGCGCCAGCACGTTGTACGAGACGACGCTGAGGCCGCCGAGGAGCACCCCCGAGACGGTGGTGGCGATGACGGCCAGCCGCGCCCGGAGCGTCAGCGTCACGGCGCGGCGTCGGTCAGCATGTAGCCCACGCCGCGAACGGTGTGAATGAGCTGGACGGGAAATCCTCGGTCGATCTTGTTGCGCAGCGAGTTGATGTGCACTTCGACGACGTTGCTGATGCTGTCGAAGTGGATATTCCAGACGTGCTCGATGATGAGCGACCGGGTGAGCGGCCGATCGGTGTGGCGCATCAGGAACTCGAGCAGCGCGTACTCCTTCGGTTTGAGATCGATCGTCGCGCCGGCGCGGCGCACCGTTCGCCTGATCGTGTCCATCTCGAGATCGGCCACACGGAGCACGCTCTCGCGCGGCGTGCCGCGGCGGAGCAGCGCCCGCAACCGTGCTGACAACTCGGCGAGCGCGAACGGCTTGTTCATGTAGTCATCGGCGCCCGCATCGAGACCGGCGACGCGCTCGTCGAGGGAGTTCTTGGCCGTCAGCATGATCACCGGAAGCGACGACTTGCGGGAGCGGATGTCGCGCATCACCTGGAAGCCGGACCGGCCCGGGAGCATCAGGTCGAGCACGACGGCGTCATAGTCCACCGCCCGCGCCTGCTCACCCGCCGTGTTGCCATGATGCAGGACGTCGACGGCATATCCCTCCTGCTCCAGCCCGGTCTGAATGAAACTGGCCACCTTCGCATCGTCCTCGATCACCAGAATGCGCACATGCCCTCCGAATCCTCTCCATTCACCATACCGCGCCTCGAGAGCCGGGGCGCACCATGAACAAAACTTAATCAGCGCTTCATGGTTGCGTCAGGTATGTCGAGTGGAATGAGGGTGAGCGGCAATCCGTGGCCGCCGGGAGTCCGGCCGCGCCGCAGACCAAGAGCGCACGGCTGACCATCAGTTACAAGCGGCTGACCAGGGCGCGCAGTTCCGACATCAGAGTGGAGACACTCTCGTCGAGCTGCGCGCGAACAGTTTCACCATCGGTGAGATCCCCACCGCGCCCCAGGTACTCCAGCCGGCGGGCACTTTCGTAGGCCGGCCCCTGGGAGAACAATCCGATCGATCCTTTGAGGGCGTGTGCGGCCGCGGCGAGCTCAGGACCACTCCCGGATCGAAGCGCGTCGCTGACGCGGGAGAGCATCCCCGGCGTATCTTCGATGAACACGTCGACGACCTGCTTCAGAAGCTCCTTTCGTCCACCGAAGTTTGCGAGCAGGGCGTCGGCGTCCGTTCCGTCAGCGGCCCTGGGCGCGGGCGCCTCGGTCGCTGTCGGCTCGCTCGACGCAAGTGAGTCGATGGTGGCGAACAGTTCGGACGCTCTCAGCGGTTTCGACACGTACGCGTCCATGCCCGCGGCCAGGCACTGCTCGCGATCTCCGGCCATCGCGCGTGCCGTCAACGCGACAATGGGGATATGGCCTCCAGTCGTTCGCTCGTGCTCGCGAATGACTGCCGTTGCTTCGAGCCCGCTCATCTCGGGCATCTGGACGTCCATCAGGATGATGTCGAACGGTTCGAGCACGGCGCGATCGGCCGCCAGTCGCCCGTTGCCGACAATCGATACCTGGTGCCCTTTCTGTTGAAGCATCGCCGTGACGAGCGTCTGGTTGGTGGGGTTGTCCTCTGCCACGAGCACTCGCAACGAACGGACTGCCTGCGAGTCACGCCCGGCCTGAGACGGAGTACTCCGCGTTCCGCGTTTCTGGCGCGTCGGCGCAGGCGCGGCAGACGCGCTCACGATGGCGTCGAGCAGATCGGATTGCTTGACCGGCTTTGCCAGCCGCGCGGCGAACAAACTGGCGCCGCGTCCCTTTACCGCGTGGGCCCCGGCTGACGTCAGGAGGATCATCCTGGGCCTGCCCAGGCGGTCTTCGCGCGCCACCTGCTGCGCGAGGCTGAACCCATCGACGTCCGGCATCAGCGCATCGGTGAGCACGAGTTGAAACGGAGTGCCCTGGTCGGCGGCCTTCTGCAGTGAGTCCAGTGCGGCGGCGGCGGTCTCCACGGCTGACGCCTGCATCTGCCAGCTCGCCAGGATCTCTGACAGGATGAGCCTGTTGGTCGCGTTGTCGTCGACCACGAGGACGCGCATGTCGCGCAGGCTGCTCGTATCGGAGGGACCTGCATCCACAGCATCGGCTGCGATGGCGAAGCGGGCAACGAAATGGAACTGGCTCCCTTTACCAGGCTCGCTGTCCAGCCACATGCGCCCGTCCATCATCTCGACGAGCTGTGTCGAGATGGTCAGCCCAAGCCCGGTCCCGCCGTACCGTCGTGTCGTCGAGGCATCCGCCTGCACGAATGCGCCGAAGATCTCCCACTGCTTGTCCTCGGGAATGCCGATGCCGGTGTCACGGACCGTGAAGCGCAGCCACACGTCATCGCCGTCCCGCCGATCGACCGAGACGTTGACGCCGACTTCGCCTTCGTCGGTGAACTTGATGGCGTTGCCCGCCAGGTTGAGGAGCACCTGTCGGAGCCGACCCGCGTCACCGACGAGCGCGTCCGGAATGTCGGGCGCAATCCGGCATGACAGATCGAGCCCCTTCTGGTCGGCGCGCGGCGCGAGGAGCTTGACGCTGTCTTCGACCGTGTCCCGGAACCGAAACGGCGCGCGATCGAGCGTGAGGCGGCGGGCTTCGATCTTCGAGACGTCGAGGATGTCGTTGATGATATCCATCAGCGCCTCGGCGGACTGCCGCGCCGTCTCGATGTACTCGCGCTGTTGCGGCGTCAGGCGCGTCTGCAACGTCAGATCGGTCATGCCGATGATGGCGTTCATCGGCGTGCGGATCTCGTGACTCATGTTGGCCAGGAACTCGCCTTTGGCCACGGTGGCCTGTTCCGCGCGCTGGCGCGCCACATCGAGCTCCCTGACCAGGTGCGACAGCCGCTCGGCGTTCTGCTGCAACGCTTCCTCGGCCGCGCGCCGGTCCGTGACATCGCGCGCCACGGCGTAGATGAGGCCCTGGTGGATGAACGGGGCAGCGGTCCACTGCAGCCGCTTGTACGATCCGTTCTTCGCGCGATAGCGATTCTCGAAATCAACGACGCGTTCGCCGGTCGTGAGGTTAGACATCGTGTCCGTCGTGGCAGCCCGATCATCGGGGTGGACGAACTCCATGAAGGGGGATGCGCGCATTTCCTCCTCGGTGTATCCGAGGTACGTCTGCCATGCGGGGTTGACCCGGATGAAGTAGCCGTCGAAGGTCGCGATGCAGAACATGTCGAGTGACAGCTTGAAGAAGCGGTCGAGATCCTCGCCGGCCCATCTCCGTTCGACGTACAAGCCGATCTGGCTGCAGATGGTCGTCATCATCTTCAGCAGTTCGGGCGACGGCTCGTACATGTCGCGGCTGAAGAACTCCAGTACGCCGCCGACACGGCGTCCCTGGAGAATGGGCAGCGCAAAGGCCGAATGCAGGCCCGCGCGTTCCGCGACCCTGGCCCGCGGGAAGTTGGTGTCGTGCGTGACGTCCCGAACCCAGACCGGTTCGCGACGCTTCCACACCCGGCCCGGCAGGCCGGTTCCGATGACGAAGGTGAGGGACTTCGTCGCCGCGGTGAACTCGTGCAGCGGCAGATCCGGCACCTGCCAGGTGCCTACGCAGTGGAGCGTGTTGCGGGCGCGATTGACCTGCCAGATGACGCCGCACTGCCAGCCCAGGGCGTCGCACACCGCCTTGAGCATGCGCGGAGCGGCCTGTTCGAGCGTCGTGGACTCAGCCAGTGCCTTCGCGGTCTCGAACAACACCTGCTGTTGCGCGGTCCCGGGGTTGCCGACATCCATGCCTGGAGCAGGACGCTCGTCCAACTGTTCACCTCACCCAGTCAAGGGCTCTGCCCTTGCCCTTCGACTGACGCTCTGGACAGCATTACACTACCGCTGAGACCACCTCGTAGAGAAGATTCGTATGGCTCATTCTGGCGCAGGTCGTCGCATTCTCCTTGTCGATGACGACCGTGCTCTGCGACATGTTCTGTCGGCGCTCCTGCAGGACGCGGGCCACCGTGTCGAATCGGCGAGCGACGGACCGGATGCGCTCGAGATGCTGGGCGAAGGGGCAGCATTCGATCTGGTGCTCCTGGACATCGGGCTTCCGAGCATGAACGGACTCGATGTGCTGGCACGCGCCCGCGGTCTGGCTGCGCCGCCGCTGGTCATCGTCATGACGGCCGACGATACGTCGACCACGCTGCTCGAAGCGGTGAAGCGCCAGGCGTACCGCTACCTCCGGAAGCCGTTCCCGCCCAACGAAATCGTCGACGTCGTCAACGAGGCCGGAATGGCTTCGGCCACGATGCCTATCGAGGTCGTGTCGGCGAAGCCCGAGTGGCTCGAGCTGGTTGCGCCTTGCACGTTGGAGACCGCGGACCGGATTCAATCGTTCGTATTGCACCTTGAAGCCAACCTGCCAGAGCCGGTACGAGAGGCTGTGGCTCAGGCCTTCCGCGAACTGCTCACCAACGCCGTCGAGTGGGGCGGCAAGCTCGATCCCAGCCGCAAGGTCCGCATCTCCTGCGTGCGAACGAAGCGTCTCCTTCTCTACCGCATCGCGGACCCTGGCGAGGGATTCGACATCGATCGGTTGCGCCATGCGGCAATCATGAACCCGGAGGACGACCCGATGCGGCACCTGTCCGTCCGGGAAGAGCAGGGGTTACGGCCGGGCGGGTTCGGCCTGGCCATGACGCGATCGCTCGTGGACGATCTCATCTACAACGAGGCGCGTAACGAAGTTCTGCTGATCAAATACTTGGACGAGGGAGGTCACAACCGTCAGGACGAAGGAGAATAGATCGTGAACAGGCGAATGCGGATCGTCGAACGGCGCATCGGCGACGTCACGATTCTCCAGCTGATCGGACGCCTCGAGCTCGAAGACGGCGACGCGATGCTGCGCGATGCCGTCAACGCCCTGGTGGCAGCCGGACGCGTCAAGCTGGTTCTCGACATGAAAGACGTCACGCGCCTCGACAGCGCGGGGATCGGCATGCTGGTGAGCAAGTTCCTCACGGCCAAGCGCAATGGCGGCAGCCTGAAGCTCCTCAACCCAACCGCTCGCACCGACCACCTGATGGAAATCACGAAGTTGACGACGATCTTCGAAATCTTCGACGACGAGGATGCAGCGGTCCGGAGCTTTGCCGGTCCGATCGCCGGCGTCTGACATGCGCGCCGATCGGTGGCGGAGCGCCGCGAGTTTTGACACAAACTTGATCCCTGTTCCTCGGCCAGCCGCTGTCCCGGGTGCTAGACTTCGCGCCATGGCGAGGTGCCTCAGCCACGTGCCGCGCCACCTGTGTGCACTCGCGCTGTTCGCCGGGTGTGCCTCGCCGGCATGGTCGCAATCCTCCGACGGGGCTCGAGTATTTCAGGCGTCCTGCGCAACGTGCCACACCGGCGCGGCCGACTCACGTGCTCCGGGTCTCGAGGCGCTTCGAGCGCGAACGCCGCAGGCGATCATCGATAGCCTGCTCACTGGCGCGATGCGTCCTCAAGGCGCGCGCCTGAGCGGGGCTGAGCGCCGCGCGGTTGCCGAGTTCATCACTGGAAAAGCGATCGACGGTGACGTGACTGGCGCGCGGACAGGGCGCTGCAGCGCGAGCGAACCGCTTCAGGATCCGGCCAAGTCTCCACAGTGGACCGGCTGGAGTCCGTCCACTTCCAACGCGCGCTTCCAGCCGGTAGTTCATGCTGGCCTGTCGCCGTCCGACCTGCCGCGATTGAAGTTGAAATGGGCATTTGGTTTCCCGGATGCATCCGTGGCCTGGTCGCATCCGACTGTTGCAGGTGGCCGGCTGTTTGTCGGAAGTCAGAACGGAACCGTCTACGCGCTCGATGCGAAGACGGGATGCATCCATTGGACCTTCGGCGCGTCAGGTGGTGTGCGCACTGCCGTCGCCGTGGCTCCGGCAGGCGGTGCACGGCTGGTGGTCTACTTCGGCGATACCGCTGCCAATGCATACGCCCTCGACGCGGCGACGGGTCGAACGCTGTGGGTTCGGCGCGTCGACGATCATCCGTCCGCGAGGATCACCGGGTCGCCGACCTTCTTCGAAGGGCGACTGTATGTGCCGGTGGCTTCCTACGAAGAAGCGCAGGGCGCCGATCCGCAGTATCCCTGCTGCACGTTTCGCGGGAGCGTCGCTGCCCTCGATGCTGAATCGGGAACGGTTGAATGGAAGACGCACATGATCGCGGATGCACCGCAGCGGCGAGGGACGAGCACGGCCGGTGTGCCGCTGTGGGGACCCTCAGGCGCTGGCATCTGGTCCGCGCCCACGGTCGATGCCGCGCGACGCGCTCTGTATGTCGCGACCGGCAATGCATACAGCGCGCCGGCGACACCGGCGAGCGACGCGGTCGTTGCATTGGATCTCGCGACCGGCGCCATTCGCTGGACGCGACAGGTCACTGCCAACGATGTCTATGTGTCCAACTGCCGCGCGGGCAATCCCAATTGTCCCGACACTCCCGGGCCCGATCATGATTTTGGCAGTCCGCCGGTGCTGGCTCGTGCAGGCACTCGCGATGTGATCGTGATTGGGCAGAAGTCGGGCGTCGCGTTTGCGATGGATCCCGAGAAGCAGGGCGAGATCCTCTGGCAGTACCGAGCCGGGCAGGGTGGCGTGCTGGGTGGGATCGAATGGGGCGCGGCGGTCGACACCGAGCATGCGTATTTCGCCGTTTCCGACATCACCACCTCGCAGCCGGGTGGCCTTCACGCCGTGAACCTGGCCACCGGCATGCGGACCTGGTTTACGGCCCCGCGTCCACCATCGTGTGGCTCCGGACGCGGGTGCAACGCGGCGCAATCGGCGGCGGTCACGGCCATCGCCGGTGCCGTGTTCTCGGGTTCCAACGATGGTTCCCTGCGCGCGTATTCGACCTCGACTGGCGAATTGCTGTGGGAATTCGACACCAATCGCGACTTCACGACGATCAACCGCGTTCCAGCCAAAGGCGCTTCGATGATTGGCCCCGGCGCCGTCGTCGCTGGTGGTATGGTGTACGTCAACTCAGGATACGGGGCGTTCGGCGGGAGACCCGGTAACGTGTTACTGGCCTTTGGCCCGGAGTAGCTC
>JALDXQ010000102.1:0-26459 GCA_032156805.1 Acidobacteriota bacterium | reverse complement strand
ATATGTAAACTTGCCGGCCCAATGCAGAGGCGCGACGACAGGCCCTTCATGCGTCTTATCGTCGTCAGCATCACACCCTTGGCGAGCCCGGTCGTCCCGGATGAATACGGCAGGACTGCGATATCTACGGCAGGATCGATCGCGACGTGGGGCGGGGTGCTGGGTCGGCATTCCACGCGCCGCGAGCTCGCTGATGTTCTGAACGATGAACGCTTCAGCACACTGTGCATGGGCGTCTACGCCGGCAGCACGAAGTGCGACAGCTTCTCCGGATTGCTCACCGTGTCGATCGCGCGTACGCGGTTGTGCGCGATCTCGAATGCCGCGCCCTGAACCGAACCATCCGGTCGGTGGACGATCAGACCGGGTAGCCCGTTGATCTCGGCGTCGCGAATGATCGAACCTTCGGGCGGCCCCTTGCTCGCTCCACCAACGAGGAAACGAGCCGTGCGATCGGCCCTGGATCAGTTTCCCAGTTTGCGCCGACAACTCAGGGTGCACCCGATATGGGCGAGTTGAGGTCCACTTGGATCTCGGCCTGAGTGAGCGCCCGGTTGTAGACGCGGACCTCGTCGATCAGCCCAGCGAAGTACTCACCCCATATGGCGTTTCCGCCGATACGAAACGGGCCTGTAGAGGTGGCGATCGAGCCACTGACAGTTGTCGTTGCCGCGAGGCTCCCGTTTACGTATAGCCGCAGGACACCACTGCCGAACGTAACAGCGAGATGCGACCACGTGTTGAGCGGAAGATTACTTGTTCCGATCACGGACCTATCGGATCCCGTGTTCACGTAGGCGGCGGGCGGACGGGAGGGGCCGTCATTCGCATACAGCGAGTACGCGAGGCTGGGAGTTCGCTCCTTGAGGATCACCGTTCGGTAGTCGCCAGTCACGCTCGTTGGCCTCACCCACGCACTGAGGGTCATGGCCGTAGTGAGGTCCAGCGGCGCGGCATCTGGCACGGTCACCCAGCTCGACGTGCCGTTGAACGACAGGGCGCTGCCATAGCGGCCGCTCGCCGTCCACGTGGCGTTGGACAGCGTACCTGTGTGCCCGAGCCCTGAGGTGTCCGAGGCAGTTGTCCCGGTCCCCTCGTTGAAGCCAAGAGCGAGGACCAGGCCGGACGGCAGCGTGTTGTTCACGGTGACACTGATAAGCGCAGAGGCAGCAGAGTTACCGGACGCATCACGCGCAATGGCCGAGATCGTGTGCGTTCCGTTGGCGACGGCATTCCACTCGACCGAGTACGGCGCGACGGTATCCTCAAGGCCAAATGCGACGCCGTCGATCATGAACTGCACGCCTGCTACCGCGACGTTGTCGCTAGCCGAGGCCGTCACGGACACGACGCCGGAGACGATGGAACCCGGTGCGGGGGCCGTCACGCTGACGACAGGTGCGGTCGTATCGGAGGTGACAGTGGCTGCTGCCTCGTTCGAAGCGGGACCCGTGTTACCGGCGGCGTCCGCAGCGATCACCCGATAGTAGTACGTGCCTGCGGCCATACCGACATCCTGGAATGTCGTTGACGCCGTCTGTCCAGCCAAGTTGGCACCAGCCGGCGTGAACCCTGGCGTCGTTCCACGATGCACGCGGTAGGTGAACACCCCGACGTTGTCCGTCGCCGCTGTCCATGACAGGCTGGCGCCCCCGAGGCCGCCGGATGCAATCAAACTCGTCGGCGCCGTGGGAGCTTCCGTATCCACAACGGCAGGTCTGAACGTGGCCATGAGCACGAACCAGTCGTCGGCGACTTCCTGTGTAAAGGTGGCTGTCACAGGGCCTGCGGCCGGCTGCACGAGATACTGGTCGAGGTCTCCATTCACGAGCGACAGCGGGGTGAAACCCGCGCCAACGGTTGCCTCGCCCTCGAGGAACGTGTACGCGAACACCAACTCCCCCGGCATCGTCGTGGTGCGGCTGCCGCTGGAAGCCACCGTCCCGAATCCGGTTGCTGATACGACTTGATCAAGCGGGTTCACCGACGACACTCCCGACCACTCGGAGACGTGAATCTCCATGGCGCGATTGGATGTTGGGGTCAGGGTGACCGTGTTCGGCCCTCCCCGACTGGAGGGCACATACCAGATGTACGCCGTCACATCCTGCGCGGGGTCCGTCACCGGGCCAATGGCAGGGACATACGTGTTGCCCAGGGTATCCGAGATGGTGATAGTGCCAGCAGGGCGGGCAGCCGTACCCGTGACAATCAGGAAGTTGCCAGCCATCACGCTCTGAGGGAATCCCACGGACATGCTGGGCACCGCCGGCTCCGAGCCATTGACGGCTCTCTGCACCAGTTGAATCGTCGCCGGACCGCCTGCGCTAGCCGTGAAGTTCACGCTGGAAGCGTTGGCGCCGTTCAACGTGATGGCAGCCGACGCCGGAGCGAACGTGACTCCGCTCTTCGACGGCGTCACGGTATACGACCCGTTCGGGAGGTTCTGGAATGTGTACGCTCCAGATACGTCTGCGGTGGCAGTTGCGGATGCCGCGCCGCTCAGCGTGACAAGGGCGCCCGGGCCGAGTGATGTTGGGCTGAGCACTCCAGAAATGCTCCACGTTGGCAACGGAATACCCGTGCCGATGGGCGAGTTCAGATCGGTCTGGATTTCTCCTTGTGTCAGGGCGCGATTGTAGACTCTGACCTCATCGATCAAGCCGGCGAAGTACTCGCCCCAGACCGCGTTTCCACCAATCCGGAGTGCTCCAGTCGAGGTCAGCGCCGAACCGCTCGCCGAGCGGGTGGCGACCTGCGTACCGTTGACGTAAAGGCGCATCGTGCCGCCACCGAAGGTGACCGCCACATGGGTCCAGGTATTGATCGGAAGGACAGACGTCCCGACCAGGGCGACGTCTGAACCCGTATTCACGTACCCGGCAGGTGGACGGGCTGACCCGTCGTTCGCATACAGGCCGTACGCGAGGCTTGGCGCACGTTCCTTCAGCAGGATCGTCCGATAGTCAGCTGTCACACTCGACGGCCGCACCCATGCGGACAGCGTCAGGGCGCTCGCCAGGTCCAGGGCATTCGTGTCGGCCACGGTCACCCAGCTCGAACTTCCGTTGAACGACAGCGCCGAGCCGTAGCGACCCGACGCCGTCCACGTCGCATTGGAGATCGTTCCGTTGTGACCCAGGCCCGAGGCATCCGCCGTATTACTCCCGGAGCCTTCGTCGAAGCCGAGCGCGAGCACGAGCCCCGTCGGCTGTGCGGTGGTGACCACCACGCTGACCGGCGTCGACGTGGCGGTGTTCCCCGAGGTATCCCGGGCAACGGCGGTCAACTGGTGGCCGCCGGCCGACACCGCTGCGGTGTTCCAGGATGCGGAAAACGGGCTCGTGGTGTCCTCCGCCCCCAGAGCTACACCATCCACAAAGAACCGGACGCCGGCCACTCCCACGTTGTCGCTCGCGTTGGCCGCGACAATTACGGTACCCGACACCGTCGCACCAGCCCCAGGCGACGAAATGATCACCGTCGGCGCAGTGCCGTCAGATGTCACCGACACCGACGCTTCATTCGATGGCGTACTGCGGTTGCCGGCCGCGTCGAGCGCGGCGACGCGGTAGTAGTAGGTCCCAGACGCAAGCCCGGTGTCCGCGAACGTCGTCGAAGACGTCTGGCCGATGACGTTTGCGTCGCCCGGCGTGAAGCCCGCCGTCGTGGAACGGTGGACCAGGTAGCCCGAAAGTGTCCCGTTGTCGGTGCTGGCGCTCCACGTCAGGTTCGCCACCGCCAGCGCGCTGGTGGCGGTGAGACCGGACGGGGCTGACGGCGACTCGGTGTCTTCGGTTGTAGCTGGCATCCGCACGAACGCCCCCACCGACGGCACCCCGTTGGCGTTGAGCAGGAAGAGCATGTAGTACCCGGGCGGCGTGGTATGCACGTTCGTCGGGGCTTGGACCGTGAGTCCACCCGTGGCCGGCGTGAACGTTAGATTGACGAAGCGCTGGTCCGAGTTGAACGAGTGCGTCATCGAACCGATGCGCAGCATCGTGACGGCAGTCACGTCCGTGTTCGTGGTTCCGACGAAGAAGCTCTGACCGTGCCGAACGATGGCGGGAACCGACCCGACGACCGGCCTGGTGCCCTTGAAGAGGTACGGCGGCGAGTAGATCTCGGCGTTGAACTGCTCCGGACTGCCGTATCGCCCGCTCCCGGCCACGAGGACACGGCCGTCTGGCAGCAGCATTGAGGTTCCGTGATACAGACGCGGGTTCTGTGCGCGTGCGAGCGGCGTCCAGGTCTCCGTGACGGGCGACCACAATTCGGCATCGAGGACCGCCTGCCCGACGCTCGCCGGATCGGTGGACCGGCTTCCCCCGGTGGCCAGCGTTGTGCCGTCTGGCAGGAGCGTCAGCATGTTGTACGCTCGCGGAGAGTTCATTGGCGCCGTCGAGCGCCACAGCGGCGACGCTTGGTTCGTGTCGAGCACGTACGTGTTGCCGTGTGCCGGGGAGTACGGTGAATCGGCATTTGCCCACTTGCCCGACTTCATGATCTTGCCGGGGGCGTACATCACCGCACTGCCGGCGTCCATCGGGTTGGGATCCAGCACACTCCAGGTGCCAGTTGTCAGATCCAGGACGCGCGTGTCGACTGTGCCCTCGTACGACCCGGCGCTGATGATGCGACCGTCAGCCAGGCTGAACAGGAATGGATAGCTGGGTGTTATGTAGTCGGCCGTCGGCATGGAGGTCCAGCCGTTGGTGGCAGGGTTGAAGATTTCGGGGCGACCCACGAGGCAACTCGGGCTGAAGCAATCGTCGTAGCCAGACAGCACGAAGACGCGGCCATCCGCCATTGTGGTCGCAGTCGGATACCAACGCCGGTACTGCATCGGAGGCAGCACCGTCCAGGATTCGGTCACCGGGTTGAAGATGTTGACGTCATCTACACCGAGGCCGGTCGTCGGTGTGTCCCCGCCCACGGTGAGCAGGCGACCGTCGGCGAGCATCGCGTGCCCCACGCAGAACAGGTCTGTGCTCGTCTGAGGGGCAATGGTCCACGCGTCGAGTGCCGGGTCCCACAGGATTGGGGGCGCATTTGTGAAATCGGCCGCGTCCCACATAAGCACCTTGCCCGACGGTAGCAGCGCCTGGTGGATGGCCACGATGGGTAGGCTGCGTGGCGCGGACCATTGACCCACAAGTGCGGGCCCCCCGGTGTTGGAGACCGTCACCGACACGGCCGCGGACGTCGTCACCAGGCCGCTGGCGTCTCGTGCCCTGGCCGCGAGCACATGTGCCCCGTTCGACGTCGACGACGAGTTCCAGGTGATCTGGTAGGGCGGCTCCACATCCTCGGCGCCGAGGCTGGCGCCATCGAGCAGGAACTGCACGCCAACCACACCCACGTTGTCAGCAGCGTCCGCGGCCACCGTTGCCATTCCAGTCACGGTGGCGCCGGCTGTCGGCGCCGTGAGGCTCACCGTTGGAGGCACGGTGTCGGGCATGACGGTGGTGAACGCCACTGGGCTGGCATCCGTGCCTGCGATCTTGGAGTGGTCGGCGCGGACCAGGAAGCCGTTGAGGACGTGAGCCCCTGGAGCGACGCTGGCGATCTGATAGGCGCCATCCAGTGTCATGTCCATTCGCTCGGCGCCGCCGTCGAGCACGAAGTGCACGTGATCGACCCCCGTGCTGTTTCCCTGCACGGTATACGAGATCTCTACGGTTGAACCTGACACCGTGGATCCAGGCGTCGGTTGAAGGATTACGAGCGTCGGCGGGTTGTTCACCGTGACTGGCACTCCCGGGGTGGTGCCAGTGTTTCCTGCGCTGTCGCGCACGCTCGCGGTGATCGTGTGAGGACCGTTGCCGACGGCCCGAGTGTCCCACGCGATCGAATAAGGCGCAGTTGTATCCTCGGCGCCTTGCACGTTGCCGTCCACGTAGAACTGCACGCCAGCGACGCCGACGTTATCACTGGCGGTCGCGGAAAGCGTGACTGCTCCGGTGAGCGTGCTGTTCGCCGCGGGGGCGGACATCGTGACCGTCGGGGAAGTGGTATCCACGTCACCAACCGGCGTCACCATGTCGGCTTGCACTTCAGCCGCTGTCAGGCGCCGGTTGTAGATGCGAACGTCGTCGATCTGCCCTCGGAAGTACTCCCCCCAGACCAGGTTGCCGCCGATGCGCAACGGGGAGGTGGATGTCTGGATCGGACCAGACACGGCCGACGTGCTCGCGACCGCGCCGTTGACGTACAACGTGAGCTGGGCCCCGTCGTACGTGGCCGCAAGGTGAGACCAAGCGTTGGCCGTCAGCCTCACCGGTCCGGTGGCGGACCTGGACGTTCCCCCGGTTCTGAGCCACGCCGACGGGCGGGCCGGATTGGCGTTCGCATAGAGGGCGTAGGCGAGCTCGCCCGGCACCTCTTTCATAATCGCCGTCCGCCAACCGCTCACCGATGTTGGTCGCACCCAAGCCTCGAGCGTGAAGGCCGTCGCCAGGTCCAGCGACGGCGCATCCGCGATGGTTACGACGTCGTTGCTGCCGTCGAAGCTCAAGGCTTGTCCCGCGCGGGCGGTGGTCGTCCACACGGCGCCTGATATGGACCCATGATTCCCGAGCCCGGAGACATCCAACAGGGCTTGCCCGATACCCTCGTCGAAGTCATAGGCCGCCACGAGGCCTTCCGCCGACGCGCCGGCCTGCCCCAAGCCCTCTGTGAATCTCCCATCGATGCGAGGCGCCGCGACGGCAAGCCAAAGGAGGGCGGCGACGAATCCGAAACCGATGCGCAGGGTTGTCTCTCGAACTGGGGCGATCAAGGCAATCAAAATGAGGTCTCCGCAACGTCCCGCCGGGATGGCGACCGTGTCTAAGCAAGACGACCGCCAGCTCAACCTTCACATTTCGTTGACGGGCGTCAACCGATCCCATGCAAGTCATCCGAAAACGAGACTTCTGTCCAACAGTTGCGCCGTGGAACCGCAGCCACGCTAAGATCCTTCACGGTGCATCGCTCGGTTCGACTTCTTTCGAGTGTCGCGATACTGTGGGTTGCCGCAGCCACTGCCGGATGGTCGTCCGGTCGCCATCCGCGAGAGACCCAGGTGACGTGGGCCAGCGACGTCGGGCCGATCCTCCGCCGGCGCTGCGTGGGCTGCCACGTGGACGGTGGCTTCGCCCCGATGTCTCTGACCACCTACGAACAAGCCCGCCAGTGGAGTCGCGCGATCAGCGAACAGGTGATGGAGCGACGGATGCCCCCCTGGCCCGCCGTCCGTGGGTTTGGCGATTTCGTCAACGACCGTAGCCTGTCGCCACTCGAAATCGAACTGCTGGTGGCGTGGGCAGAGAGAGGCACGCCCCAGGGTGACCCGCAGGGGGAGGCTTCGCTGCTCCAGTCGCCAACACTTACCGCGCCGCCTGACCTTACGCTCCGTTTGCAGACTTCAACGCCGCCGCCGACGCCCGTTGCACGAGTCGTCATCTCTACCGGACTATCCTCGGATCACTGGCTTGGGAGTGTGGTGTTCACCCCTCAGCAACCCAGACTGATCGAGCGCCTCGTCGTCTCGGTTGAGGGGGGCGATCCCCTCGCATCGTGGGTTCCGCCAGAGCCCGAGCGCACCTTCGCTCATGGGCTCGCTAAACGTCTGCCGGCCAACGCGCGGCTTGTCGTGGACGTGCACTACCGAAAGTCGGCGGAGCTACGGGAATCCTTTGTCGGCCTTCTTGGCCTTCGCTGGACTGAGAAGCCCCGGCACGAGGTGCGTTATCGCGACTTTCAATGCGGTGTGACCGTCCTCGACGACGACATGGAGTTGCTGACGGTACGGCCGTTTGCCAGCGAGGCCGGGGCCGATCTGGAAGCGATGGCCCGGCGTCCGGGCGGCTCGGTCGAGCCCCTCCTGGTGGTTCGACGCTTCCTACCCGGCTACGTTCCCACGTATGCGTATCGCTCGGCGGTGCGTCTTCCAAGAGGCACTGCGCTGGTGGTGAGTTCCAAGGCTCCGCAGTGCCGTCTCGAAGCCGACTACGCCGATGCTCGGTAGCGTTCCCGTACAGGCACGGTGAACGCGGCGGTCAGGACCTTTCCGGCACGCTGAAACTGCACCCAGATACGATACGTGCCCTCCTGTGGAAACAGGACCTGGAATGCCACGGCCGACGATCGCGTCGGGGCATCCACGACGGGGTGACTGTGAGCCGCGACCGTCAAGTCGTGGTTGACGAGCACGAGATGGCCGGCAGCCCCGAGATAGGGCTCGAGATCGCTCACTGGTTGCCCAGTGGAGCCGTCGAGCACCTCGAACGACAGCAGCCGCTGCCCTCCGGCCACAGCCTCACGCATTGTCAAGCGCACGATCGCGTCGTCGACGATCTGGTCTTCCAGATCGGGGGGCGGCGGTGGTACCCACAACAGCGATCCTTCGTAGCCTGACGTAACGAAGGATCGCACCACCATCTGTGGTGCCTGCCCCGTCGGGACGAAGTCTGCTATCAGCAAATAGGCGCCGTTTCGCGGAACCATGAGACTGGTGTCAAAGGTTCCATCCGGCTGGATCTCGGGATGCACGTGCGCGAAGAACGAGAGGTCCCGACTGACGACGAATAGGTGCAGCAACTTTTCGTGAACGACCTCGAACCTCGTGACGAGCGCGCCAGATTCTGGCGCGCGAATCGCCAGGCGAACGCGGCCGGGCTGGTTGGACCTGAGTGCCGAAGGGATGAGCTCGAGATCCAGCAGGTACTCATCGCCTGCATTGCTACCTTGAACCAGGTTCATCCCACATCGAGGGCAGCGGTCGCCATTTCGACCTCGGACGTCCCGATGCATTGGGCACCAGAACTGCGAGTCTGCAACCGTCGCGACCGGTAGCGCGATCTGATGACTTCCGCAGCCGACAAGACAGATCGACACGGCACAAACCGTGATTCGGAGAGCCGCACCCATCACAACCAAGTGTATCAGGATGCGGATCGATGCGATTCCTCATCGACCGCGGCATCGACATGACCATCAACGAGTACCGTTATAGCGCCACGGCACGGGATTGCGCGCTACACACCGCGGAGGACCGGAAGACGACACAGTAGCTGGAAGATGCAGAACGGCAGCGGGAGCACGCCAGGCCCTTTCATGCGTCCTATCGTCCTCATCCGAGATCGGACCGCGGATCGTGAACACAACAACGTCTCAAGGACACGAGCAGCGGTACGCGTTGACGAACATCAGGCTCGAGGAAGCGCCCGCCAATTGGCCGTCCTCGTGCCACAATCCCAGACCGTGGACTTCGCACGCGAGCTGGACGTTGTCGAGGGGTTTCTCGCGAAGGAGCGCTGTCGCATAGCCGTGATCGGCGGCGTGGCGCTCACCGCCTATGGCCACCCGCGGATGACGCTGGACTTGGACGTCGTGACGGAGGCGGACGCACAGGAAGCGCTTGTGGCATTCATGGAATCGCAGGGATTCGTCACCTTGCACCGATCGTCCGGTTACTCGAACCATCGCCATCCTGATCGGAACCGCGGCCGGGTTGACTTCATGTACGTGCGAGGCGAGACCGCCGAGAAGCTATTCGCTTCGACGAAGGAATTGCCAGGGCCAGGCGGACGCTCTATTGTGGTGCCGAAACCGGAGCACTTGATTGCGATGAAGGTGCAGGCGATGAAGGACGCCCCCGAGCGGACGTGGCAGGATCTGGTGGACATCGCCTATCTGTTTCGCCTCGACGGTGTGAATCGCGACGAAGTGAAGCAGTACTTCGAAAGGGCGGGTCTGATTGACAGATGGAATGAGCTCACCCAGGTCCGCTGACGACGGCCTGCTCGACCTTGGGCGCGGCGTGCCCACAACGGCCGAGGATGTCGAGGTCCTGCGGCGGCTGCGCCGTGAGACGCCGGTGTGGTTCTCCCTGTTGCCGGAGCAGCTCGAGGCCCTCATCCCAGAGAATGCGCTCGACCGTCGTCCCGGACAGCGGCCTGACGCCCGGCCGTTCGTGCTGCCCTGACACGGACGCCCTCGGCGGTAAGGTCGTAGCCGCACACCTGCGCCAGTTCCGGGAGTATCCATGCCTCGGTTTCTCCCTCGACCAGAATTCAGCACCTCGCAACAAACAAGGCGCCAGCGCGATTGATTCGTACGTGGTACGCGATCCGGCCCAGATCGTCGATTGAGTAGTGCTCGCTGTGAGTGCGGCGGACAGGGGTGTGGCCGTGCTCGACGAAAAGGCGGCGGATCGAGCGGAGCGGCAGGCCGGCGAGCAGCTCACCGGAATTGGTCGTGATGATCGCAGTCGTGGGATCGAGATCGAGGACCTCGAGACGGATGCCCCTGAAATGTTCGAGGACGATGCGCCGAAGCAGCATGGGCATTGGAATGCTGACCGTGATCGGGCCAACCGTAGAGCCGTATCGCGGTCAGCCAAAACGCCTATTTTCAAGGCCTGATAGAACGCAGCCCTCAAAACATCTGTCCGATCGAAAAGTGAAACCGCACGCCGTGCTGCCCGTACGCGTCGCTGAACGGATACGCGACATCGAGACGCAGCGGCGCGAGCGGCGTGCGCACGCGCAGGCCGAGGCCGGCGCCCAGCGCCAGGTCGCCGAGCCTGAGATCGGCGATCGAGGCAAAGGTGTTCCCAGCATCCACGAAAACGGCACCCTCGAACAACCGGGAGATCGGGAAGCGCAGTTCGCTGTTCAGGATCAGCAGGTTGGTACCGCCCAGCGCAAAGCCCGCGATGTTGATTGCCGACAGCGAATCCTCCGGGTATCCTCGGACCGTGCTCGTGCCGCCTGCCTTGAAGAACAGATCGATGATGCTGATCGGCGCCGTGCCGGAGGACGCCTGGATCCTGCCGTAGCGGACGCTGCCCGCCGCGGTGAACTTGCCGAGCGGTTGATAGTACGACTGGCGGAGCAGGTAGCGGACGTAGCTGAGTTCGGAACCGAACGTCTCGACGCCAAACTGAAAGCTCGAGCTGTGGAACAGGCCTCGCTTGGCGTCGAAAGGGCTGTCGCGCTTGTCGAAAATGACGGAGAGGACCGGTCCCGCCAGCAGGCCGCCGGCATCCAGATGCTGATCGTCTCGATTCAACAGAAACCGTCGGGATGAGAGGTTGTATCCCCAGACGAGCTCGAACGCCGATGCCGGCCGCCAGCGCTGCTCGAACGTCGCTTCACGACGCCGGTCGTCCAGCGTCGCCCCCTCGAGCGGGGTGGTCTCGTCGAGGACGTCCTGCTCGCGGCGATCGCGCACGTACACATTGGTTCGTATGCGCTTGCCCAACACACGCGGCGAGGACAAGAGCAGCCCGATCGTCTGCAGGTCCGGATCCCAGTGGGCGCCCACGCTTGCCTGCACCGCCCGTCCGATGAAGTTCTGATCACGCAGCTCCACAGAACCGCCGAACGCGGTCCCGCCCCCTTTGCCCGTGGATCGATCGAAGCTAAATTGCACGCCGTACTTCAACTGGAAACGCTGCGGCTCCTCCGCGTTGATCGTCAGCGTCCGTGGCTGCTCACCCGACTCCCCGGGGTTGAGTGCCGAGTCGCCGAAGTCGAAGTCGACACGCCGGAACGATCCGATGTCGTAGAGATTGCGGCTCGTCGCGTCGATGGCGCTCTGGCTCATGGCGTCGCCAGGCTTCAGCGCGATGGCCTTCTGGACAAGCGCATCGTTTGTCGTCTCCGCTCCGACGACGTCGACGTCCTTGACGAGGTACAGCGGACCCTCGTTGACCATCCACGCGATCGACACCGATCCATCCTTCGCAGTGGTGAGTGTATGCGTGACGGCCGCACGCCGATAGCCGAGCCCGGCATAGAACGTCTTCAACCGGCGCGTCGCTTCCACCGGCGCCGACACGACGAAGGGTTCGCCGATCGACAGGCCGACCGCTTCCATGGCTTCCGTGATCCTCGCCGGCGCGACACCCTCGAGCTGCACATCGGCAAGGCGCGATAGCACTCCTTCGTCGATGTCGAATGGCAGCGTGGCGACGGTGTCCTGAAAGTCAGGCTCCCCGACGGTCACCTGCGCCTGAGAGTAACCACGACTCGCGTAGATCTGCCGTACTTGCAAGGCGATGGCGGGCAAGTCGAGCCAGACGTTCGATTCGGTGCGTTGCGAGGCGACGAGCGCATCGAGTTCGCCGCTCGAAACAGCGCGATTGCCGCTCCACGCGACGATTAGCCTCTTTGTTTGGGGTCCTCGGGCCACCTGCATGGTGACGCGCGCGAGGTCGGCTGTCTCAGGCGAAAACACGGTCTGCACTGTCGGTCGGTAATAGCCACGCCGTGCGAGGCCTTCACGCGCGATGCGTTCGAGTTCCGGTCGGACGACATCGGCGATCGGCAAGGCGCGCCAGGCCTCGTACATCGCGTCGATCACCTCGCCGGGCAGCGGATCGCCATCGGTCTCGATGAGGGTCCGCGGCCCTCGCTCGATGTGGTAGGTCAGCGACACGGTGGCGCGATCGGCGGCCTCGTGTCGCGTGGGCGCGATTCGGACACGGTGATAGCCGCGACCGAGATAGAAGCGCTCCAGCCGACGGCGATCCTCAATCCACTGCCGAACGTCGAAGCGATCGCCGGCCGCAAGCTCGAGCTTTCCCGAGAGCTCCGTGTCGCTGAATCCGGGTGTGCCGGTGATCCGGACGATATCAACGGTCGGCCGTAGCTGGGTCGAGCCGGTGCGGCGTCCGGTGCGCGTGCTGCTTGGCGTACCCGGCCCGAACACGTACGAGCGGCGAAATTCGAGCGCCCGCGTCCCGTCCTCGACCGACGAGGCGCGAATCTCGTTGACCGTGGTCGGCTTCCACACCAGCACCCACGTGACCGAACCGTCTTCGAGGTTGTCGGAAAAGATCAGGTCGAATGACGACCCGAGCGACTTCATGACGGTCAGATGCTGAGCCGTGCTGACGTCCTTTGACACCAGATCGAGGTCGGCGGCGCCGATACGGACCGAGTCGAGGCCGACGAATTGTCCTGCGAAGCCGAGGATGTCGGTGGCGGCCGCGGCGGCGGCGAAATTGTCGTCGGATTGCCGGCTCTGGGTCGTCTGCTCGGCAGCCTGGCCCGTGACGATGAGGGATTGGAGGTCGCGCTCGCCGAGCGGCGGGACCGAGCTGTATGTGGTTTCGATGCGATCCGGCGTGCCGTTGATGCGGATGGTGACGTCGTAGTCTCCGATTCGCGTATCGCCGACGGCGTCGAGCGTCGGGACGAGCCCGTCGGCCGGAGCGAACCGCACCTGGCTATCCCGGAGGCGGTACGTCCGCCCGCCGATCGTAATGCGGCCGCCGTCCTCGACATCCACGCGTCCGGACAGCGCGGGCGAGTCAATCGTTCCGCCAAGCCGAAGGTCCGGGATCAGTTCCACGTTGCCGGCGCTGTTGGCAATCAGAATCGGGTCGGTGACTGCAAGGCTGATATCAAGTGCCGTGCGCGCCAGCCATGACGGCAGCGTAGAACCCTCCGAGCTGCTAGTCGCCGAAGACATCGAGTTCACAAGTTGCAGGATGCGTGTCACCGGCTCGGTGTAGCGGTTCGACGTGATCTCCACTGTGCCCTGCAGCCGTGGGGACGGCTCCGCGCGCTGCCACACCAGATCGGCGGCGAGCTGACTGTGGAGTCCGCGCGGCACGTCGACCAGGATGTCGTTGGCAACGATCGTCAGGCCGCCGCCGGCGACGCCGGCCTCGAACGGCAGCTGGCCGTCGATGCGGACCGTGCCGCCGTTGACCGTGCCTCCAAGGTTCGTTACCGACAGTGCCTGGTCCTCCAGCCGAACCTGGCCGGACCAGCCTGCAAACAGAATCCGCTGCCCGGGGATCAGCCAGGACGCATCGCGCAGCGTGACATCAGACGTAATGCGGACCGCGCTCGATTGGCCTTTGAGCTCGACACGTCCCTCGAGCCGGCCGCTCGCGCGCCCCGCGAGCAACGCGCCCACGATGCCGAGTTCAGTGGCGACATCCAGACGCAGGTCGGTCTCGACTCCTGCGATGAGACCGACGCGGCCGCGGCCGATCACGCTGGAGCCGGGGCCGCGCCAGTCGAGGGTCTCGATCGCGAGAGCGCCGTCGGACATCCGAAGGCGGGTGACGTCAGACTGCGCAAACTTCAGGTCCTGCAGGGTCGCCTCGGCGCGCTCCAGCCGGAAGTCACCAACAAGGGCTGTCAGGTCCGGTCTCGCCGCCGAGAGTTTCGCGGAGAGATCGACGCTGCCGCCCAGGGCCTCCATCGGGGGGCGTCCGAGCGCCGCCAACAACGCCGGCGCATCGACCGATGCATGGCCTTCGAGCGTGGCCGGTGCTTCCGCTGGCCGTTGCGCGATCTGCCAACCTGAAGGGAGCCACTGGTTCAGCCAGCCCAGTGGGACATCGGCCGTGGCCGCGAGCCGGCCCCCGAGCACCGCTCCTGTCGCTGCGCGGACTTCCGCGCGCTGTCCCGTAAGTACGATCGACGCGCTCACCTCGTTGGCGAGGAGGCGGTTGCCTTTCGACAACTCCGACAACGTGGCGTTGATGGCGCCTGACGCGGTGAATCCCGCCGGCGATGCCTCCGTCTCGAGACGTCCTGTAATTCGGCCGGCCGCTGCCAGATCATCGTGGCCGCTGAAACGGATCAGCCACGGAGCCAGCGGGCCGAGATTTCCGTCCACATCGAGCACCAGTGTTCCGGCAGACCGATCGGTTGCGAGCGTTCCACCGAGGCGCACGCCAAGACCGCCGATCATCATCGCCACGTCGTCGACCTGGATGCGGCCGCCGTTCATGCTGGCGCGCAGTCCGCGGCTCATCGCAATTGGCACGTCGAACACCGTGGCGTCGATTGGCGCGACGTCCAGCGCGATCATCGTAGCGGGCAGATCTCGCAGGTCTCCCTTGAAGGCGATCGAGCCCGAGACGCGCCCGCTCACCGCGCCTGCGTCCCGCATCGCCATGCCAGTGATCGCGAGCAGCGCGTTGATGTCGTAATCGGCGATCGTTCCGCGGCCCTCGAACGTATTGGGATCCACGAGGTCGATCGAGGCATCGAGGTTCGTCTGGAGGCCGGGCGCGCGTGCCTGCACGCGAACGGTGCCCGCGGCGAGCGTCAGATCTGCTGCGATGTCTCCGACTGCTCGGCCGTCGACGTTCAGCGATGCAATCGTGAGCGACCCCTCGCCGCCGAGATCAGTGGCCGGGCCCTTCAGCACGCCATCGAAAGCACCGACTGCAGTGACCGTCGGCGAGCCGCCGTGACGGATGGTGAGGTTTCTTCCGGTGACGATTGCGTCAACCGCCGGTTCACTCAGTGGCCCCGACCAGGTCCCCGCCGCGATGACCGACCCGCCGAGAGTCAGGTCACTTCGTGATGCGAAGGTTGCCGACTCGAGCCCGTGAGCAAGTACGCGAAAGCTTCCGGCCGATGTCTTTCGAGCCGCGTCCACGCCGAACGATGCGTCGACGTCCAACAGCGGCAGGCCGGCGAGGGTCAAGCCGCGGCCGATGACACGCCCGGTGGACCGCACGTCGTCCAGGGTGCCGTCGATCGTGGCATCGACGTCGATAGTGCCGGCGGCGGTTGAGGGATCGAGGCTGATGCCGATACCGAAATCCTGCGCTTGACGGATCGCCGCAGGAAGACTCGTCGTTCGTGCCACCACACGTCCGCCGACCGTCGAGGCCCGCCACCGCCCCGAGTCGAGGCGGATGTCGGCGGTGGCGGTGAGGTCCAGCACGCTCGTGTCGCGGGAGGACGCTTCCACGTGCCAGCGCTCACCCTGACCCGACCCGCGCATGACGATTGGAAGCGTCTTGCCGGACGCGACCACGCCGGTTGTCGCGGTCACGTCGACGCGCGGGGGAACCGAGGCGCCGTCTGCGTGCCATTCGACGACGGCCGTGCCGCTCTTCGAGATCCTTCCATAAAGGCGGGAAACGCTTGGGATCTGGCGAACGTCGATCCCCGCCCATCGCGCTTCGACGCGACTCTCGCCGCGCACGCCGCCGAGGGCGATCGTCCCGTGAGCCTCGGCCGTTCCGCCGGCAAAGCCGAGAGTGACTCTCTTCAGCGACAACTGCCCGTCGGTGTAACTGCCGGCTGCTTGGAACGCCGTGGCCTGCATACCCGACCAGGCCAGCGAAGGGCTGTGCGTCTCGAAGGCGATTGCGGGTTCCGAGAGTGATCCGGTGACGCGGACGATGGCGTCCACGCGTCCCACCGGCCTGGCAGCGTCAGTCGAGTCCCTCCACCAGGACTCGATATCGGACGAACAGTTCACGGTGATGTCCGCAGTGCTTGAGCCGCTGCCAAACGTGATGCCGCCGCGGGCGTGCAGCACTGCGCCGGGACGTGACGCGGTCAACTCGCGAACGTCCAGGCGCTGGCCGTCGAGATCGAACGTCCCCGCCGCAGCTTCAATATTGATCGTTCGATCGCCGGCCGTCATCGTCATGCCGTGCTGCGCCTTGATCGTGGCTGTGAGTCGCCCCGATTCGTCGCTCGTCAGCTGCAACGTGGCACTGCGAATGCCTGCCGAAGCCGACGGCTGTTGAAACGAGATGTCGAGATTTTCCACGAGGATCGACGGGAGGGTGAAGGTCGCCTTGTTCGATTGGTCGCTCGTCCTACGCGGCAGGTTGTCGGTGCCGTCACCCTGGCGACGAACATCGATACGAGGACTCGTAATCGACACCCGCTGCAGGCTGACGTTTCCAATCAGTGTACGAAGACCGAACGACATTGCGAGCCGATCAGTCACGGCGAATGGCTGTTCCGGTGTGCCGACGGCAGCCAGCCGAAGGCCTCGGAACTCCGCCGAGAGCGCCAGGAGGTTGTAGGAGAGCGACTCGGCGTGCAGGTCGATTCCATATGAAGTACGGAGAGCTTCAGCGGCGTGTCGCAGGACGACCGCGCGGACCGATGGTGCATGTGCGCCAAGAAGCGCGAGCACGATCGCGCTTAAAGCACCGGCGGAGACGAGGCGGGCTTTCCGGAACATCCGCGAAACGGCCGAGGAAGTAGGGTCTCTTACGCATTATGGAGCTTGACGGTCACGCGTAAACCTCAGCCGGCCACACTCTTCCTGAAGACGACATCCGAGCCGGAAGGCCACAAAGATCAGGGGGCACAGGCTCGGGTGCTGGGATCAAGGTTTTGCCGCGATGCGGTACAACCGGTTCGCGGTGGCCAGATACAGCGCATCGCCGGCGGCCGCCGGCCGCGCATAGAGAGGCGCATCCATCTCGATCGTCGCCAGCAATTCCTTGCGTCGTCCGGCACGAAGAACCGCCATGCTGCCTTGAACGTTCCCAACATAAAGCCGGTCGCCGGCCAGGAGGAGAGATCCCCAGATGGCCTCGTGGGTCTCGTGCTTCCAGACGTGGGCTCCGGTGGCGGCGTCCAGACAATGGATTGTTCCGCCCAGATCCGCAACGAACAGCAAACCGTCCTTCACAATCGGCGTTCCCACCACCCGGCCGACCTCGCGAGATGTCCAGAGAAGCCTGCTGCTGGTGACGTCTCCCTGGCCGTTGGGACTGATCGCATGGATCAACGAAGGTCCATTGCCGTGTCCAGGACTCTGTCCCATCGCAATGAAGACACGGCCGTCAGCAAAGACCGGTGAAGCAATGATGGAACCGCGTGAAAGCACGCGGGGTCGCGGAAGCCAGCGGGCGTCTTTCGGATTGCCGTCGAATCGCCAGACTTCGTGACCCGATGCCGCATCGTAGGCGCGCAGCCAGCCATCACCGCCGCCGAAGAGCACCTGCATGCGCCCGTTGATGTTGGCCGCCACAGGGCTGGACCACTGGCCGTGCAGCACCCTGTCGCCCGCGCCGATGGCGCGCCAGACCACTTCGCCCGACTGCTTGTCCACCGCGATCAGGCTCGGGGCGCGCGGCGATGGGACGCGCATGTGCCCTTCATTCTGACCGTTGGAGGTGGAGACCATCAGCAGATTACCCACGGGCAACACTTCGCTGTTGGTGGCTTCATGCGCAAAGACACCCAGGCGGGCGCACATGTCCAGCTCCCAGACGATGTCGGCCGCATCATTGTCCTGGAAGAGCTCTTCGCGATACTGGCCACTGTTCTCGCCATCGCGGAAACCCTGCGTGTCGAGGCTACGGAGTTGGCATTCTGCGGTGACGTAGTACGCGCGGTTGCCCTCTACATACGGCGCGCTCGTCGTCGAAGGCAACACGAACTCCCGCAGGCCTCGCTCCACTCGCGGAGCCACGTCCTGCCAGAGGAACTCGCCATCCGCCGCTCGAAAGGCCATGAGCACGCCGCTTTCTTCCTGGTACGCGGCGTTCATGCGCCTGGTGTTGTCGGTGCCCACGTAAACCGTATCGCCGGCGACCACGGGACGGCCATACGACTCGCGTCCCAACTCGGCACTCCAGACGATGTTCCGCCCGGTGGTCGTATCCCAGTCAACTGGAGGATTGCCCGTTTCCGCCACGTCCGTCGCGGGTTGGGGTGCGATGGTAGGCGCGGGCACAACGGGTGAGTCGACAGGTCGTGCGGACTCGACGCCGGCGATTCGATTCAACGCCCACTCGGCTTCGCTGCGCAGTGCCGGATCGTCTGCGGCCGCCTTGAGCGCCTCTCGCGCCGTCTGTGCCTTCGGCCCGATGCTTCCCAGCGCCCCGGCCGCGAAGATGCGCACATAGAGAAACTCGTCCTCCAGCGATTCGATCAACTGCGGCACTGCGGACGCCGCGGCCGGGCCGATGCCGGCGAGGGCCTCGCACGCGGCCCATCGGACGCCGGGCGCCGGATCGCTCAGCGCTCTGGCGAGTTCCTTGGTTGCTGCCGCCGCCTTCGGACCGATGGACGCCAACGCCTCCGCCGCGTAGACGCGGACATACGGGTCGTAGTGCGAGAGAGTCTCGACGAGAGCGCCGACCGAAGGACTCGCGCTGGCGCCCAACGCGCCGAGGGCACGTGCGGCATCACCCGCGACCTGCGCGTCGTCGTCTCCGAGGGCCCGTCGTAACGCCGGTTGAATCGCTTCGGTGTGGGGTGGCAGGTCAATCAAGGCGTCAACAACATCGCGCCGCAGGGAGACCCGCTCATCCCGAAGCAGCTCCACCAGCAGCGGAATGGCCGGCGGACCGACCCGGCGGATGATTTCAAGAGTCGCCACTTGCAGGTCTTCATCCCCACTGCTCAGGAGTTCTCTCAGCAACGGCAGCGACCGAGGCGCCCCCTCGACCAGAGTGCCTTCAGCGATCGCCCGGACCTGTGGGTCTTTGGCCGTCAGGCGATCCATCCAGTGACTCACCGAAGTGGAGGTCGTGGAAAAGTCCGAGCCTTGCGCCTGGCGCGGCAGGGGGCGTGAGCCCGTGGTTTGGGCGAGTACTGGAATCTGCAGAATACAGAACAGCGGGAGGATGAAGCGTCGCATGGTCGCGAACCTCTCGTTTCTGCTCATCTGACAAGCAAGTGTCGAGGCCAGGCGCCGTCGCCGCGCACCGAACAATACTACGGCCGCAACCCAGGCGCTGCCGAACTGGATGTAGCAGACGCCGCCCGTGGGGCCAGTGGCGAAGTCGGCGCCAAGGTGAAGACCATGGGTCCGCGCCCGCTCGTAGCGGAAGCCGGCGGGTGACCACATGAACGTCGAGTAGAATCGCCTCGAAGAAGCAGGCACGAAGCGAGTGGAGGTGGCAGGTGTCTAAACATGCGAAGTCGGCAGCGGCTATCGGCGAACTGGCAACGATCGCCGGAGCACGTTATCCCTCGCTCTATCAGATCAACACGAGAGTCTGGCTGACCGACCTCGCACGGCGTCTCGGCCGGCCAGTCACGCTGGACGACATCCCGGACGAGGAGCTGGATCACCTCGCGAATCTGGGGTTCGACTGGATCTGGCTGCTGAGCGTGTGGCGCACCGGTCCCGCGGCACAACAGATCTCACGCGCGAATCCGGAGTGGCGTCACGAGTTTCAGGAGACGCTGCCCAACCTGCGCGAGGATGACATCGCCGGCTCCGGGTTCGCGATCACCGGTTACACGGTGCATCCCGACCTGGGCGGCGACGCGGCGCTGGCGCGCTTGCGCACGCGGCTGCAGGTGCGCGGTCGGCGATTGATGCTCGACTTCGTCCCAAATCACATGGCGCCGGATCATCCATGGGTCGAGAGCCATCCGGGGTACTTCGTCGCGGGCACGGAAGCCGACCTTCAGCGCGAGCCGCAGAATTACACGCGCATCGGGGGCGCGAAGGGCCAGAGGATTCTGGCGTACGGGCGCGACCCGTACTTTTCCGGCTGGCCGGATACGTTGCAGCTCGATTACAGCAACCCGGCAACGCAGCAGGCCATGCACGACGAGCTGACGAGAATCGCCGGTCAATGTGACGGCGTGCGCTGCGACATGGCGATGCTCGTGCTGCCCGACATCTTCGAGCGCACGTGGGGACGCCGGTCCGAGCCCTTCTGGTCTCGAGTCATTCCGCAGGTTCGCGCCAAGGTGCCTGGGTTCTGCTTCATAGCCGAGGTCTATTGGGAACGCGAGTGGACCATGCAGCAGGAAGGATTCGATTACGCCTACGACAAGAGGTTGTACGACCGGCTGCGCGAGGGACACGCGCGACCCGTTCGTGAGCACTTCTACGGGGGGCTGGACTACCAGGATAAGCTCGCGCGTTTCCTGGAAAACCATGACGAGCCACGTGCGGCAGCGACCTTCAGCCAGGAAATGCACGAGGCCGCAGCCATCATCACATTTCTCTCACCGGGGCTGCGGTTCTTCCACCAGGGTCAGTTCGAAGGACGACAGAAACGCATTTCGCCGCACCTGGTTCGCGCGCCGCAGGAATCGCAAGACGATGGCGTGCAGCGGTTCTACGACCGCCTCTTGACGGTGCTCGAGTCCGCGACGGTTCGCGATGGCGAGTGGCAGTTGCTGGAATGCGTGCCGGCGTGGGACGGCAACTGGACCTGGGATGGATTCCTGGCGTGGTCCTGGCAAGGCGCTGACGGCCAACGGGTGCTCGTAGCGGTGAACTATGCGGGCAGTCAGGGCCAGTGCTACGTGCGGTTGCCGTGGGACGACCTGGTCCCGGTCACGGTGCGATTGAACGATTTGATGAGTGAGGCCACCTACGACCGAGCCGGTGGTGAGATGGTCTCGCACGGGCTGTATCTTGATCTTCCGCCGTGGGGCTACCACGTGTTCGAGGTGAAATCCGTCTGACGGGAGCGCGGTGAAGATCGACTACTTCATTCGCGCCGCCAAAGCACGCAGGAATTCGCTGGCACCAGCACGAACCTCGCGCGCACGTTGGGTCGGGCGTTGATCTCGGGACGGTGGGACGGATGGTGGATCTATTGGCTGGGGCCGATGTTCGGCGCCGCGATCGCCATTCTGGTCCGCAGTTCCTTCGCCAGACGCATTGAGGTCGCGAAGCTGTACCACTTCGAGAACGATCGCCGTCGTCTCTTTCATCGGATGGCCGGGTCCCGCTAGCAAGGCTGCGCCTCTGATGTCCTCCCCTGTCCGTGTGGCACGATCGCCCTCGTCAACGATGCTGCCATGCAGGCTCGGTAGCGACAAGGGTGAAACGAATGCTCTTCCTGGGGTTCGGCATTCGGAATTACTCGCGAAAGAGCAAAAGATGAGCGAGCCGCAACATCTCGTATTGAAAGCTCCGTTGTCCGGCGTCGTGGTTCCGCTGGAGAACGTGCCCGACCCGGTCTTTGCCGGGCGAATGGTCGGCGACGGCGTCTCGATCGATCCGGTGACGACCTCGCTCATCGCGCCCTGCGACGGGCGCATCGTCCAGTTGCATTCCGCCGCGCATGCGGTGACGCTGGCAGCGGCCGACGGCGTCGAGATCCTGATGCACATCGGCCTCGACACGGTTCAACTCAAGGGACGCGGTTTCACGCCGCGCGTGAAGGCCGGCGACACCGTGCGCGCCGGTGACGTCCTGATCGATTTCGATGCCGACTACGTCGCCACTCACGCGAAGAGCTTGATGACTGAAGTCATAGTCACATCGACCGACCGTGTGGCAGCCATGCGCCGCGTCTCCGGCTCGGTGACCGCAGGTGCAGACACTCTCCTCGATGTGACGTTGACGAATGGCCAACAGGTCGCACGTGCGGTCGCGGCCGCGGCCGTTCGATCAGACCCGCTGGTGATCTCGAACCCGTCCGGACTGCATGCCCGTCCGGCCGCTGTCCTCGCGAGCCGCGCGAAGCAGTTCACCGCCGACGTGCGCTTGCGCCGGGGTGAGAACGATGTCAACGCGCGCAGCGTGGTGGCCATCATGGGTCTCGAGATCGCGCGCGGCGATCGCATCGAGATCGTGGCATCCGGGCCGGATGCCGACGAGGCCGTCCGAACACTGTCGCAGCTGGTACGCGACGGGCTCGGCGAGGAGGCCACCACCGCGCCTGCCGCGACGGAGGCCGCGGCCTCTGTTGCGGTCCGCGCAGTGCGTTCGGAGGATCCGAATGTCCTCACCGGTGTTCCCGCGTCGCCCGGCATCGCTGTCGGCAACATCGTGCAGGTCAGGCGCGAGCAGTTGCGCGTCGTGGAGAATGCGAGCGACGCACGGCTGCAGCGGCGGGCGCTCGACGGCGCGCTTGAGCGTGCGAAGTCGGAACTGGACGCCCTGCAGACGCGGCTTCAGCAGGAGGGCGCAGGCGCCAAGGCCGCGATCTTTGCCGCGCATCGCGAGCTGCTGGACGACCCCGATCTGCTGGAAGTTGCCAACGATGCGATTTCGGCCGGCAAGTCGGCCGCCTTCGGATGGCAGTTGGCGTTCACCCGCCATGCCGAGCGGCTGGCGAAATCGAAAAACGAGCTGCTGGCGGCGCGCGCGAACGACCTGCGCGACGTCGGGCGTCGTGTACTGCAGAAGCTCACAGGCGTCGAAGACGAGCCGGTGAGTTACCAGGCGGATTCGATCCTGGTCGCGGAGGATCTCACCCCCTCCGACACGGCATCGATCGATCGCGCGCAAGTGCTCGGCTTGTGCACGACGACGGGCGGCGCCTCGTCGCATGTGGCGATCCTCGCGCGCTCGCTCGATATTCCGCTCGTGGCCGGGATCGATCCGCAGGCGCTCGACCTGCCGAACGGATCGCTGGTCGTCCTCGATGGCACCAGGGGCACGCTACGCATCAACCCGACGCCCGCCGACATCGCGCGCATCCATCAGCAGCAGGAAGCGCAGGCGCGCGAGCGCAGCGCCGACCAGGCGCATGCGCACGAGCCGGCGACGACCATCGACGGACATCACGTGGCCGTGGAAGCGAACATCGGCGGTACGGCGGATGCCGAGCAGGCCATCGGCCTCGGCGCCGACGGCGTCGGACTGTTTCGATCGGAGTTCCTCTTTCTGCAACGGGCGACCGCACCGACCGAGGAGGAGCAGCGCGTCGCGTATAGCGACGTCGCACGGGCACTCGGAGCCGACCGGCGGCTCGTCGTGCGAACGCTCGACGTCGGCGGTGACAAGCCGCTGCCGTACCTGCCGCTCCCGCGCGAGGACAACCCGTTTCTCGGCGAGCGCGGCGTGCGCGTGATGCTGAACCGACCCGAGCTCCTGCGTGCGCAACTGCGCGCGATCCTGAACTCGGCCCGCGAGGGGCGCGTTGCCGTCATGTTTCCGATGATCGCGACGATCGACGAATGGCGCACGGTACGCGACGTGCTCGAGCGCGAACGGCAGAAGCTCGGCGCGCCGCGCATCGAAGCCGGCATCATGATCGAGGTGCCCGCGGCCGCTCTCCTCGCCGATCAGTTCGCGGCCGAAGTGGATTTCTTTTCGATTGGGACCAACGATCTGACGCAGTACACCCTGGCGATGGATCGCGGCCATCCGCGGCTCGCGCCCCAGGTGGACGGGCTGTCGCCCGCCGTGCTTCGGCTGGTGGATCAGACAGTGCGCGCGGCGCAAGAACACGGACGGAGGGCCGCAGTCTGCGGTGGCATCGCCGGTGATCCGCAAGCCATTCCGCTGCTCGTTGGTCTCGGCATCGATGAACTGAGCGTGACGGTCCCGGCAATTCCCGCGGTCAAGGCTCAGATCCGCCGGTTGCGAATGGAGGCCTGCCGGGCGCTCGCGCAGAAGGCGCTGGGCTGCGCAACCGCGGCCGAGGTGCGAGCATTGGTCCCGCTGGAGGGGCGAGCATGAGCGGACAAAGCGCGGCGTTCGCACTGCTGCAGAAGACGGGCAAGTCGCTGATGCTGCCGGTGTCGGTGCTGCCGGTGGCTGGGTTGCTGCTCGGCATCGGCAGCGCCCACTTCACCTGGCTCCCGACCGCCCTGTCGGACGTGATGGCGCAGTCGGGTGGCGCCATCTTTGGCAACCTTCCGTTGATCTTCGCCATCGGCGTGGCGCTTGGCGTGACGCAGAACGACGGCGTGGCGGCGCTCGCGTCAGTCGTGGGCTATGCCGTGCTGCTGGCGACGATGGGCGTGATGGCCATGCTCCTGGGCTACAAGCCCACGTCGATCATGGGCATTCAGTCGATCGAGACCGGCGTCTTCGGTGGGATCCTCGTCGGCGGCATCGCTGGATGGCTCTTCAACAAGTACTACCGGATCCAGCTTCCGCCCTATCTCGGCTTCTTCGCTGGCAAGCGGTTCGTGCCGATCGTCACGGCGGTCGCATGCATCGTCGCCGGTATCGTTCTCAGCCTGGTATGGCCTCCGATCGGTACCGGGATCAACGTGTTCTCCCATTGGGCCGCGTCTGGAAATCCTGCCGCCGCGTTCGCGCTCTACGGCGTCGTCGAGCGATCGCTGATTCCATTCGGCCTGCATCACATCTGGAACGTGCCGTTCTTCTTCGAAGTGGGCCAGTACCTCGATCCGACGAGCGGCGAGGTGATCCGCGGCGAGATTTATCGGTACACCGCCGGCGATCCCACTGCCGGAAACATGGCCGGCGGCTATCTGTTCAAGATGTGGGGGCTGCCTGCCGCGGCGATCGCGATGTGGCAGACAGCGCGACCCGAGAATCGCACCAAGGTCGGCGCGTTCATGATGTCCGCCGCGCTGACGTCTTTTCTGACCGGGATCACCGAGCCGCTCGAGTTCTCGTTCCTGTTCGTGGCGCCGGTGCTGTATGCCATTCACGCTGTGCTGGCAGCCGTCGCATATTTCGTCTGCATCGAGCTCGGCATCAAGCACGGCATGACGTTCTCGCACGGCCTGATCGATTTCATCGTGCTGTTCAATCGATCGTCGAACGCGTTGTGGTTCTTCGTGATCGGGCCGGCGTGGGCGCTGATGTACTACGCCCTGTTCAGGGCCGTCATTCAGCGATTCGACCTGAAAACTCCCGGTCGCGAACCGGAGGACGAAAGCGAGGCTGCGACTGTGGGGCCGGCTGTCGCGGCCGGAGGCATGGCGGGCGAGCTCGTCGCCGCGTTCGGCGGACGCGCCAATATCCGAAGCCTCGATGCCTGCATCACGCGCCTGCGCGTGGAGCTCGCGGATCCTGAACGTGCCAATGCCGATCGTCTGAAGGCACTCGGCGCTGCCGGAGTGGTCAGGGTCGGCAACAGCCTGCAGGCGATATTCGGCACGCGCTCTGAAAACCTGAAGACCGATCTCGAGGAGTATCTGCGTGCCGGCGGCGAGCTGGCCCAGCTCGCGCCGGTCCCCGCGGTGAAGGCCGCGCCCGATCGTGCGAGCGCACCTGATCCCGACGCCGCGCGTGATGCCGCGCCGATCGCGATCGCGCTTGGCGGCCCGCGCAACATTGCCTCGGCCGAGGCGTGCGCGTTGACACGTGTGCGTGTAAAGGTCGTCGATCCGGCGCTCGTCAACGAGGCCGCGTTGCGTCAGACTGCTGTCGTCGGGGTGATGCATCTAGGCAGCAATGTGCTGCATCTCATCATCGGCTCGAAAGCATACGGGATCGCGACAGCGCTGAAGTCTGAGCTGGCGGTCGCGGGACAGCGCTAGCGGTTTGGATTCTGTGCCCTCCAACGACGCCGCGCTGCGCTTCCTGCAACTCAGCGCGCGCCTCTTGCTCGAATACAACGTCCGCTCGCGGAGTCTCGAGCGACACATCGATCGGGCCGCACGGCACCTGGGTATTCACCTCCAGACCGGCGTCGGCTATCGCGAAGTCACTCTCGCTTTGCCAGACGGGCGCAGTCTCCAGGCGCGTGCCCCCGAGCTTCGTATCAACATCGCCGTCAGTTCGGGTGTCCAACATGTGATCGACGAGCTGTGCCTGGGTCGAATTGGCCTGGACGAAGCCACCAAAAGCCTGGAAACGTTGGAACGGCTGTCGCCGCGCCACCCGCGGCATGTGGTCGTTCCGCTCTTCGGGCTCGCGGCAGCAGCCATCGCATGGCTGCTGCAGGCGGACTGGGCTGCGATCGCCGTCAGTGGTGTCTCTTCGGCGTTGGGATTGATCGCCCGCCAGGAGCTGGCGAAGCGCGCGGTCGTGCTCTTTGCGCAGCCCTTCGCGGCAGGACTGAGCGGGGCGGCACTTGGCGGCCTCGCCATCCGCCAGGG
>JALDXQ010000101.1:0-26601 GCA_032156805.1 Acidobacteriota bacterium | reverse complement strand
TCCCAGACTCTCTCGCAGTTGTCGCGATTGCCGCCGCGACACCGGCACCTCGCTCTTGTTCTTCAAGTGAATGATGTAGGTGTCGTCCGGCGCGGTCTCGACCGACGCGATGAACCGCAGGTTCACGATGTGCTGGCGGCTGGCGCGGAAGAAGATCGCGGGATCCAGCCTGGCGTCGAGGGCGTTGAGTGACGCGCGAATAAGCGGTCGATTGCTCCCGAAGTAGGCACGCGCGTAGTTCCCGTCCACCTCGAACAACATGATCTCGGCCCACTGGACGATCCAGCACCGCTCACCGTCGCGCAGGAACACCCGTTCGGTGGCTGCGCGCGGCCGATCGGACTGGCTGTCGCGCCCGGCGCTCTGCATCGCGCGCGCCTTGTCCAGCACGGCGCCCAGGCGCTCGGGCCGCACGGGCTTCATCAAGTAGTCGAACGCGTTGACCTCGAACGCGCGCACCGCGTACTCGTCGAAAGCCGTCGTGAATACGACGAGCGGGACGCGATCGAGGCGTTCGAGCACATCGAAGCCGGAGCCTCCCGGCATCTGGATGTCGAGAAAGACGAGGTCGATCACGGGATCCGCGAGGCGGGCGATGGCCTCGCCGGCGTTGACGGCCTCGCCGAGGATCGCGACATCGGCGTGAGCCGCGAGCAGGCGCCGCAACTCCTGGCGCGCCAGCCGTTCGTCGTCAACCAGCAGCACGTTCATGGGCGGGCTCGAGCGGAAGCGTGACCGTGGCGACGGTCTCGCCGCTGACATCGGTCAGCGAAAACGAGGCGCGATGGTCGTAGAGCAGACGGAGCCTGGCCACGGTGTTGCGCAGCCCGTGTCCGCTGTCGTTGTGCGCGTGCCGCATGATGCCGGTGTTGGAGACTGCGATCGCCACCCGCCCGCCCTCGATCGCGGCGCGCACTCGCACTACACCGCCGTGCGGCAGCTCGGCGACGCCATGCTTGACGGCGTTCTCGACCAGGGTCTGCACCAGCATCGGCGGGACGCGGACGGCGAGGGCGCCGGGATCCAGGGAACGCTCGAAGACCAGACGATCCTCGAAGCGCACGCGCTCGAGCGACACGTACTCATCGACGATCGCCAGTTCCTCGGCGAGGCTGACCGTGTGCGTGCGCTCGGACTGAAGCGAATAGCGCAGCAGGTCGGAGAGGCTGGTGATCATCGACGATGCCCGCTCAGGATTCTCCGCAATCAACGCCCGCACGGAGTTCAGGCAGTTGAAGAGGAAATGCGGGTTGACCTGTGCGCGCAACATGTCGAGTTGCGCGTTGCGCGCGTCGAGCGTCAATTCGAGCTCGCGTGCGTCGCGCTGTTTCCGGGCGTGAAGGGCGAGGTAGGTCAAGAGCCAGCCGTTGAACGCCCACAGGAAGGTGACGAACATCCAGAACGCGCCACTGCGATCGAATCCTTCGTTGCCGGGAATGAGACGCGCGACGACCAGCACGAGGGCGGCCACCGCGGTGGCCAGCACGAACGCGGCGGCGATCGCTCGCGGAAGCCGCGAGCGATTGGGAAGGCTCATCCAGCCCCGCCGGTACATCCAGCCGCGCAGGGCGTGCGTGAGTGCCGGGCACAGCAATCCGTCGATGACCATGATGCTGAGGACGACTTCCCATCGGACGGTCGCGAAGACGAAATAGAAGCCGAGCGTGTAGAGGACGAAGCCGCCCCATCCGGCGGCCTGACAGATCCAATACAGGCGGCTCGGTGAAGGCGCGGGCGGATTCTTGGTGCGCAAGAGAACGCTCATGGGATTCGCCGAGGGTTCGGCTAAAGCCGGACACTACGAAGGTCCTGCGAAGTCCGGCCGAAGCCGAATACTACGAGCTACCTGCTGTCGAGGCCACGGCTCGCAGTCGCGGCCAGCGGGTCCGCAAGAAACGCATCGATCTGGCCGAAGAACCACGCCGGATCGTCCCACATGATGAAGTGCCGGGCGGTGTCATGCAACGCGAAGTGGAGCCGGGGCAGCTTCGCGAACTGTTCGGCGAACGATTGCAGGAAGGCAGCCTTCGGGACGTCGATCTTGTTCGCGGCCAGCTGGTCGTGCCAGCCACGCCACGTGCCGAGCGCGAGGACCGGCGATGCGATCCGGGCGATCTCCTCCCGCAGGTCCACGGTGTACGCCTCGCTGAGCGCGCGAATCAGTGTCCGGCGATCGGTGGCAGCGCTCCACCTGGCCAGCGTGTCCGCGCCGTTCGCGTCCGTCACCATGTAGCGAGTGCTCACGCCGGACGCCGCGTATGCGTCCCACCGCTCCTGCGTCATCGACGACATGTAGGCTTCCATTGTGGCGACGGCCGCACGTGCCTCTTCAACGTTCTTCACCTGCATGTTCGGTCCGGCCAGGAACGGCATGGCATCGACGATGACGAGGGGGCCGACGAGATCGGGATGATCCACGGCGAGCGCCATCGCGAGCATGCCTCCGAGGCTGTGGCCGATCACGATGGGGCGATCGAGATGATGCTGGCGGATGTACTCAGCGAGGTCGCGACGAACCTTCGAGAACAGCGGTCCCTCGATCGGCGGAGTGCCGGCGAAGCCGGCGAGCGTGAGCACGTGACACGCACATCGGTCGCTCAGGTGGGCGACGGTGGTCGTCCACGTCTCGCCTGAGGCAGCGAGCCCCGGAATCAGGAGAATCGGGCGTCCGGTGCCACTCACCTGAACGCGAAACGATGGCGCATCCTCAGCAGCGGCTGGCGCCGCGACCGTGAGCAGAAGACACAGAGCCGCGAGCGTCGATCGACGTGAGAGAGTCATGCGAACCTCCTGCACCACCGAGCATGCGGTGCAGGAAGGTCCGACTGGTTGTATTTGTGATGAGCGGTCGTCGGAGATGACGAGCGGCGAGATCAGTCGAGAATCATGCGCGCGCCGAAGAAGATGCGGAACTGATTGTTGACACTGTCCTCGACATCGTCAGGTTCGTCGAAGAACGTCCGGCGATAGTCCACCTGGCCGACCAGTCCGAGGCCGTCCGCGATGACGAAATTCACTCCCACGCCCGGCTGCAGCATGAAGCTGGTTTGGGTATCGCTTTCGTCGAACCCTGGGCCCTCGATGCTGGCGTGAAGGACTTCGGCGCCGATGAGCACTTGAGCAAACGGCCACACACGGCCGGAATTGAATCCCGTCCATCGGCCGCCGACGCCGAAGTTCCACGCGGTCGCGCTCGCTTCAATGCCCGCCTCGTCCTCCGAGTCGATCGCGAAGCCGATCTCGCCGACCAGTCCGAGCTTTCCGTAGTGCCGGGCGGCATCGACATTCAGGCCGAAAGGAAACATCGAGTCGCTCACGTGGAGCAGCTGATAGCCTCCGGACAGCTCATACGTCGGTGTGCCGGTCGAAGCCGGGGCCTGGGCCTGGGCGGGTGGTGCGGCAGAACCTGCCGGTGGTGGTTGCTGCGCAGTTGCCGAGGCAGTGGCGCCCAGTACGAGCGCAACGGCGAACCAGACGTTGGATGCACGAGTCCACATAATCGCGAGCTCCTCTCTCTTGCTCCCAGCGCACGGACGAGGTCGCGCACCGCGGAGGGATCATGTGGCAGCAGGATTGATGCCGTCCGACACCCTGTATGCAGCACTGCTCAGCAGCCGTGATATATAGGGCGCGAACGAGGGGATTCATGGTTCGATTCTTCTGCATACCGACGTTGACGATGCTCGTACTCGTGTTAAGCGGCACGACAGCAGCCGCCCAAAGTTTCCTGAACGGGGACTGGGTCGGCGCCTTCCACGAAGACCAGCCAGAGCGCGGACCAGGACCTGACTTGGGCGACTACCTCGGTATCCCGATCAATGCCGCCGGTCGCCAGTACGCCGATAGCTGGGATGCGTCGCGGCTCACGCTCCCCGAGCACCAATGTCGCGCGCATGTCTCTCCGTATATCTACCGGGGGCCGATCCGGGTACGCATAACGGAGGAGGTGGATCCCGGCACGCAGAACGTGATCGCGATCAAGCACTTCCTGAGCACCTACGCACAGGAACGCACCATCTGGCTCGATGGCCGGCCGCATCCGCCGGAAGAAGCGCCGCACACGTGGATGGGATTCTCGACCGGCGAGTGGCAGGGCCGCGTGCTGAAGGTACGAACGACTCACATCAAGCAGGGATGGCACCGCCGCAATGGCATTCCGATGAGTGAGAAGACGGTCATGACCGAGTACTTCTACCGTCATGACAACGTGTTGACGCAAGTCTCCATCACCGAGGATCCGATCTTCCTCGAGGAGCCGCTCGTCAAGACGACGAACCTCACGCTCGACGTGGCGACGACACCGAACCAATATCAGGCGTGGCTCTTCTGCCAGGCCGATGACGAAGTGCCCGGACGCGATCCGGCGTACGTGCCGCACTACCTGCCGGGTCAGAACCCGTATCTCACCGAGTTCGCCGCGAAGTACGCATTGCCCTACGCGCCGACGCGCGGTGGGGTCGAGACGATGTACCCGGAGTACATGGACAAGGTCAAAGCCATGCCGATTCAAACAGCGCCGGCACGTCGATGAGAGTTCAGATGATCAAGTTGCTCATCGTCGCGGCGGCTGTCGCCGGCGGTGCGTTGTCGGCGAACGTGGCAGGCAACGACCAGGGTAGTGCGCCGTCGCCTCGTCCTGAGAGCGGTCTTCGCACGATGCCCGTGCAGGGAAACGTGCACGTGATCCTCGGCGCCGGATCGAACATCACCGTGCAGGTCGGCAACCTTGGTGCGGTCCTCGTGGACACCGGCACCGCACAGAATGCCGAAGCCGTCCTGGCGACGCTGCGCCAGCTGACGAACAGGCCGGTGCGTCACATCATCAACACGCACTCGCACGTCGACCACGTCAGTGGCAACGAACGCATCGGCGCCTCAGGGGCGCCGATATCGGGTCGTGGTGTTGCCGTCGTCGGCGCCGGGACCGCCGCGCGCGCGGAGATCATCGCGCACGAGGAGACGCTCAACCGGATGAGTGCGCCTGCCGGCTCCCAGTCGCCCACGCCGGTTGCGGCATGGCCGACGTCGACGTTTTCCGGAAAACAGAAGGAATTCTTTTACAACGGCGAGGGCATCCAGATCGTCCACTTCGCGACCGCGCACACCGATGGTGACAGCATCGCGTTCTTCCGGCGATCGGACGTCATTGCCGCCGGCGACGTGTACTCGACGGTGAGCTATCCGATCATCGACGCGGAGCGGGGCGGGAACATCACTGGCGTGCTCGATGGCCTCAATCAGCTGCTGGCTCTCGTCATCGCCGGAGAGAAGACTGAAGGCGGGACGATGATCGTGCCGGGACACGGGCGGATCTCCGATGAAGCGGATCTCGTCGAGTACCGCGACATGGTGACGATCATTCGCGATCGCATCCAGGACATGGTGAATCGAGGGCTGACGCTCGCGCAGGTCCAGGCCGCACGTCCGACGATGGAATACGACGGGCTGTACGGCGCCGCACCGGGGTGGTCCACGGCGCAGTTCGTGGAAGCCGTGTTTCGCGGCCTTCGCCCGGAAAGGTCTTCCAAGTAAGCAGTAAGATCAGCCGATGGCCACTGCAGAGAAAGCTAAGGGCGGTCTCGAGGACGTCGTCGCCACATCGTCTGCGATCTGCTACCTGGACGGCGAGCGAGGGGTCCTCGCGTATTGCGGCTACGACATCCACGATCTCGCGAAGGGGGCGACCTTCGAAGAGGTCTGCTTCCTGCTGTGGCATCGGCGGCTGCCGTCGCGCGCGGAGCTCGGCGATCTGCAGTCGCAGTTCGCCGCCGGGCGTTCGCTTCCCGAGCCAATCGTTCGCCTGATGCGCAGCCTGCCGCCTGTGGACGGGATGGATGCGCTCCGCACCATGACGTCGGCGCTGGCGCACTACGACGCTGACCTCGCTGACAGCTCGCCCCAGGGCCAGTACCGGAAGGCCGTGCGACTCACCGCGCAGGTCGGGACGATTGTCGCAACATGGGGGCGGCTTCAGAAGGGTGGCGGGCCGCTCGCGCCGGATCCGGCGATGGGTCATGCGGCAAATTTTCTATATCTGCTGACCGGCGAACGTCCGAACTCGACGGCCATTCGCGCGCTCGACGTCGCGCTGGTTCTCCATGCCGATCACGAGCTGAACGCCTCGACGTTTGCCGGACGTGTGGCCGCCGCCACCCTGACCGACATGTATTCGGCGATAGTGGCCGCGATTGGCACATTGAAGGGGCCTTTGCACGGCGGCGCCAACGCCGAAGTCATGAAGCTGCTGCTCGAGCTCGGGCACACGGCCAGCGGCGAGCGCGTGGACGAAGTGATTCGCGGCAAACTCGCCCGCAAGGAGAAGGTCCCGGGCTTTGGCCACCGCGTCTACAAGACCGAGGATCCGCGGGCGACGCACCTGCGGCGGATGTCCCAGGATCTTGGTAAGCGGTCGGGCAGCACGGCGTGGTTCGACATGTCCCAGCGGATCGAGGCGCTGGTCAAGGGCGAGAAGAAGCTGAATCCGAACGTCGACTTCTACTCGGCCTCGACCTACTACGCGCTCGGTATTCCGATCGATCTCTACACCCCCGTGTTCGCGGTCAGCCGCATGTCCGGCTGGACCGCGCATATCCTGGAGCAATACGCCAACAACCGGCTGATTCGCCCGCGCGCGGATTACACCGGCCCGGCGTATCCACAGCGATTTGTTCCACTCGACCAACGCTGACGAAACGAGCACCGTCCTGAAATTCAGAGAAAGGTCATCCGTCCGAGCTCGGCCGCTCCCCTAAAGGGGTGACTTGCCGACTCGACTGCTCACTCGCAATAATGACGAGTCGTCGCGCCCCAGTGAAGCTGCGCGAGTTTCTCCTGAGCCGCCACCTGTTACTCCGCCCCGGGTCCCTGCGTCTGCTCGCTGTCCTGACGCTCGTGGTGTGCGCAGCCGATGTGCGCGCTTCCGACGAGCCGACGCCCACGTACGTGATGGCGACCTGGGCATCGGAAAGGGGCTTGCCTCCCGGCGATGTCTTTGCGATTGCGCAGGACGTCGAGGGCTACCTCTGGCTCGGGACGCCAACAGGTCTCTTGCGCTTCGACGGGCATCACTTCACGCCGTTCGAACCGGCGGATGCGTCGATGTCGCTTCCCAACGGACCGGTTCACGCGATTGTCCCGTCTCATGACGGCAGTCTCTGGGTCGGCCTGGGTGGTGGTGGAGGCGTGGTTCGCATTCACCGCGGCGAGGTCATTCGTCACCTGCCGGCCGACGGTGCGCCGCCGGGTGTGACCGCGATGGTTCAGGATCGCCAGGGTGCGATCTGGACCGCAACGCGGCGCGGCATCTTCAGGTTCACCAACGGTCGCTGGACGGTGATGGGAGAGGCCGAGGGCTACGGCGGCGCCGAGGCGTTCAGCCTGTATGAAGATCGCGCTGGCCGCATCTGGGCGGGAACGGCGGCGGGCGTGTACCGGAAGACGAAGGACGTCTTCGAGCTGGTTGATACGGCATACACGAACGTCCAGAACCTCACCGAAGATGCCTCCGGCGACATCTGGGTGACCGACTCGCGCGAAGTACTCATGCGCCTCTCGACGCACTCAGCCCCGCAGCACGATCGGAAGATTCGACTGCCAACCGGCGCGTGGCGGCTGATGCGCGACGGTCACGGGCAGATTTGGGCGGCGGCATTCGGGGGCGGGCTGTTGCGCATCCGCAATCCAGTGGACCCGTCCGCCATCATCGAGCGCTTCGACTACGAGCACCGGCTCGCTGGTTCACCGCGATCGCTGTTCGAGGATCGTGAAGGAAACATCTGGGTCGGCATGCGCGGCGGCCTGCTCCGATTGACCGAGAGCTCGTTCAGCAGCGTGACGCAGCTCGATGGGCTGACCAACGACGGTGTTCGAACTGCCACCGTGGATGGCGACGGCAATGTCTGGGTTGCGACCGGTCACGCGCTCAACAGATTTTCGGGCGCCGGCCAGGCGTCGTTCAGCGTCTCGCAGACGATGGCGCTGCACAGCGATCGCAAGGGCACGTTGTGGGTGGCCGGTTCTCAGCAGATCAATCGCCTGGTCGACAAAAAGTTCGTAGCCGTCGACGTCCCTGAGATCGTTCGCACGGGCCGGGTGATGGCGATGACGACCGATCTCGACGGAACGCTGTGGCTCTGCACGGCGCTCAGGGGCGTCATGGCATGGGACGGGAAGGCGATCATCCGTTTCGACGAAAAGTTCGACCTGGCCGATCGCGCGTGCCAATCGATCTACACGGACCAGCGAGGGCGTGTGTGGATCGGGCTGCTCTCCGGTGGAGTGGCGATGCACGAAAAGGGAGCCTTCCGGACCTACGGCGTCGCCGATGGGGTCCCACGCGGAACTGTGCTTTCCATTCTCGAAGATGTCGGCGGGGCGGTCTGGTTCAGCACGTCGACCGGCGTGAGTCGCGTTCACAACGGCCGCGTGACGTCGATCACACAGGAGAACGCGCCGCTGAAAGATCTCGTTCCCGTACTGATCGAGGATCTGAGCGGGCACATCTGGGTCGGCGTGAACTCGGGTGCGGCCGTCATCCGCTTTCATCCGAGCGAGGTCGACAAGGTCGCGGGCAATCCGTCCTATCAGCTCGAGTACTCCCTGTACGACGAATCGGACGGCATGCAACTCGGCTCGCAGACGTGGCAGGCTGGCGTGGGCGGAATTCGTGGTGCCGACGGCCGGCTCTGGGTGGCGACCGGTCTTGGGATGACGGTGATCGATCCCAGCCGTCTTCCGCCGTCGGGGCGGCCGCCGCCTCCGCGCATCGAGGCGGTCATCGCGGACGGGCGCCGCGTGTCGCCGGCCCGCGATCCGGACCTGCCGGCCAAGACCTCGACGCTCCGTATCGAATACGGGACGATCAGCCTGTCCTCGTCATCGAAGCTCCGCTTTCGCTACATGCTCGAGGGCCTTGACGACGAGTGGATTTACGCCGGCAACGCGCGCGAGGCGAGCTACGCCAACGTTCCGTCTGGCGACTACCGTTTCCGGGTGAGCACGACCGCCAACGGCGACTGGACCGAGGCGGCGCGGTGGGAGTTCTCGGTGGCCCCGCCGTTCTATCGAACGCGGGAGTTCGCGGTGCTCTCCGTGCTCAGCCTGATGCTCGTGTTTGCGGGCGCATGGTGGTTCCGTCTGCGTGCGGTCCGCAATCAGTACGCCCTGGTGTTCGCCGAGCGCGCGAGAGTGAGCCGCGAAATCCACGACACGCTGCTCCAGAGCCTTGCCGCGATCGGTGTCGAGCTCGAAACCATCGCCACGCAGCTCGAACCGTCGCACGATCCCGCGCGCGATGGCTTGCGGCGGCTTCGCAAACAGGTCGGGCATTGCCTGCGCGAGGCGCGCGAATCGATCCTGGAGCTGCGCCATAACTCGATGAAACCGCGCGCCCTCGTGGACGTACTTCGCGAGTTGGCCGAGAAGACGACGACGTCAAAGGGGATTCGCACCGAGTTCACGGTCACCGGCCGCCCGCGTCCCTGTTCCGGCGATGCCGACGTGCAGCTCCTGAGGATTGCGCAGGAAGCGGTGGCCAACGCGGTCAAGCACGGACGCGCCACGCTGATTCACATCACGCTGCACTTCGAGACGGACGGCGTCAAGCTGACGATCACCGACAATGGATGCGGCTTCGTTCCCGAAGATCGCGACCCTGCTCCGGCGGCGGGCGAGCACCTCGGGCTCCTGACCATGCGTGAACGCGCCGCCCGGCTCCGCGGTCATCTGGCCCTCATCAGCAACCCCGGCACGGGCACGACCATCGAGGCCGCAGTACCCATGGCGGCGGAGTAATTGGACATGACCACCGCGATTCGAGTGCTCTGCGTCGACGACCATCGACTGATGCGCGAGGGCATCGCACGCATTGTTGGCGTGCAACCCGATATGACCGTCGTTGCCGAAGCCGCCGACGGCGAACAGGCGGTCGCGCAGTTCCTGAAATACCGGCCGGACGTCACGTTGATGGACCTCGAGATGCCCACCATGAACGGGGTGCAGGCCATTCAGGCCATCCGCCATCATCAGCCCGACGCGCGCATCGTGGTGCTGACCATGTATCACGGCGACGAGGACATCTATCGCGCCGTCGCAGCCGGTGCCATGGGGTATCTCCTCAAGGACACGCTTCCGGACGACCTGATTCGGGTCATTCGTGACGTTCACGCCGGTCAGCGTGCCATTCCGCCCGAGATCGCCGCCGTTCTCGAACAGCGCGCCAGTCAGCCCTCATTGACGTTCCGTGAATCCCAGGTCCTCGAGTTGCTCGCGACCGGCAAGAGAAACAAGGAGATTGCCGCGGCACTGGGGATCAGCGGCGATACCGCCAGCGCACATATCAAGAGCATCTTCCTGAAGTTCAACGTCCACGACCGGACCGCAGCGCTTGCCGAGGCGCTCCGCCGGGGGATCATCCACATTCCCTAGGGTCTGGGCTGTAGGCTCCGGGCTCTCGGCCCAACCCCCCAAATCTGGGGATATCGGGGCCCAGCCACGACAGTAGATGATTGGGGCCCTCGAATCCGGAGAATTCCTATCCGCAGTCCTCGTTGCACGCGGAATCAGTCAATGATCGTTCGCTATTCACGAGTCGTCGCGGTCGTGGGCGCCGTCGTGGTGGCGCTGGTCTGGACCGGCTACATGCCATTCGGGAAGGTAGCCGCCCGTCCGCAGGCCCCCTCGACGGGGAAGCCAGCAGCCAGCTTTGACGGCCTGACGGCGCTCGACTACGTCGAGATTCGCCAACTGGTGGCGCGATACGCGTACGCCGTCGATACCGGCGCTGACAACGGCAACGTCTACGCGTCGCTCTTTGCCTCCGACGGCGCATTCGCCGATCGAGCCGGCCGCGAGACGACGGGCCGCGAGGCGCTGGCCGCCCTCGCGCGTCGCAACACGCGCGGTCCGCAGTCGGCGTTCCACTTCATCGTGAACCACGTCATCGAGCCGACGCGTGAGGGTGCTGTCGGCAAGGAGTATCTCCTTCAGCTGCGCATCGGCGATGGCGAGCGACCGAACGGTGTCTTTGGAGGCGGTCATTACGACGATGTCTACGTGAAGACGCCCGACGGCTGGCGATTCAAGCGTCGTCAATTCATTCCGTCGGAGGGGAGCCCCTCGGCACGCTGACATGCCGATGCGCAACGTCGTCGCGATTGCTGTTCTGAGTGCGGCCTGTCTGATGCAGGTGGGAACATCGGCGCAACAGCCGACGTCTCTGCCGGTGCTGGATGCGCTCGACTATCTCGAGATCGAGCAACTCGTCTACCGCTACGGCTACGCACTCGATACCGGCGCCGACAACGGGTTTGCCTATGCGGACCTCTACGCACCCGACGGCACCTTCACCGGTACCAATCAGGGTCCGAGTGGGCGAACGTACGAGGGCAGGGAGCGGCTGGCGGCGCTTGCGCGCGGGGGGCGGCGTGGTCCGAATTTCGTGAGCCATTACGTGACCAACGTTGTCATTGAGCCGGCGCCTGGTGGCGCGGTCGGCCGCACCTACGTTGGCATTCTCGAGATCGGCAACGGCGGCAACGGCGCACAGAGCAAGGTCGATCACGGCGGTCTCTACAACGATGTATACGTGAAGACCACGCAAGGCTGGCGATTTAAGTCGCGCAGCTATTTCGAGTCGACGTCGGGAGCGCCCGTGCAGCCGCCGCCTGCGACGCTGGGCGTTCCTCGCGCGCTGCGCGCGGTATCGCCGTCGCCGGCGCAATCGACACCGTCGACGCCGAAGCTGCGGGCCGAGGACTACATCGAGATTCAGCAGCTCGTGGCGCGGTATCCATACGCGCTCGACCAGAACGGCGACGACGGCCGGTCGTACGCACACCTCTTCACGACTGACGGAACGTTCCGGCAGCCTCGCACCGAGGGTCGGCAGAATCTTGCGACCATGGCGAGCAGGGCGCCGCACGGACGGAAGTACACGCGGCATTTCCTGACCAATCACGTCATCGAGGCCACCGCCGACGGAGCCACCGGCAGGCAGTACCTCGTCGCCGTGGACATCGGAGAGATGGGACAACCGAGCTCGATCTATCTCGGGGGTCACTATGAGGATGTCTACGCCAGGACCGCGGAAGGCTGGCGGTTCAAGACGCGCACGTTCATCGCGTCGGCCACCGGCGCGGAGGGGAAATGAACGGCCGGCCTGTGACCGTCGCGTTGGGAATCGCGATTCTGGCCATGCTCGCGTTGACGGTCGTCCCGGGGCAAGAGGATGGCGCTGCGTCGGCGCTACAGAGTTCCTCGTCGGTCACGCGCGCCGCAAGTGGTGGGGAACTCTCGCCGCTCGACTACATCGAAATCCAACAGCTGGTACGCAAGTCAGCGTGGGCGCTCGACAGCGGCGACAACTTTGGCTACGCATACGCAGATCTCTTCACGCCTGACGGCGAGTTCGTGGGCACCAATCAGGGGTCGAACGGACGGAACTACCGCGGGCGCGATCAGATCGCGACGCTGGCTCGAGGAGGATCCCGCGGCGCGACGGTGCAGAGTCACTTCACGATGAATCACGTGATCAGGCCGAACGGGGATGGTGCCACCGGCCGTGCCTACGTCGTCGTGGTCGACGCCGGTGTCGCGGGCAGGCCAAACCGCGTGAACCACGGCGGGTCCTACGACGACGTGTACGAGAAGACCGCCCTTGGCTGGCGGTTCAAGCAGCGAACCTATCGTGAGTCGAAGGTTGATGCCTGGCCAGGGAGATTCTGACGTGAGCAAGGCAAGAATGGGTCTTCGAGTGGCAATCGTGGCCATGGCGTTCTCGGCGCTGCTCGTCGTTGCCGTCCGCGGGCAACTGCGAGGCGGTGCGTCGCCTGCCGAGCCGGCACTCACGGCGCAGGACTACATCGAGATCCAGCAACTGGTTTCGAGCTACGCGTACGGTCTGGACGGCAACACTGACAACGGTGAGAGCTACGCCAACCTTTTTGCCCCGGGCGCGATCTTCGGACGGCCGCGCACCGAGGGGCATGCGAATCTTGCGGCGCTCGCCAACACGCAGCCGCGCGGCGCGATGTACGTGAGGCACTTCATCACCAATCACGTGATCGAGCCGGCACCTGGCGGCGCGATCGGCAAGGAGTACGCGGTCATCATCGATATCGGTGAGAACGGAAACCCGAGCGGCATCGCGCTCGGCGGCCGCTACGATGACGAGTACGTGAAGACGCTGCAAGGGTGGAAGTTCAAGAGCCGCACGTTCACTCCATCCCGAGTGGATGTCCAGCCGCCACCAGCTACGGGTGCGCGCGGTGGAGGCCAGCAGCCCGCTGCTCCAGTTGCTGCGCCCGATCAATCGGGACGAGGTCGTCAGTGAGGTACGAGATGAGCATTCGGGTGTTGCTGGTCCTCGTGGCCGTTGCGATGTTCGCGGGCGAGGCCCGTGCGCAGCAGATGCTGACGGCGGAGGACCGCGCCCAGATCCAGGATCTGTCAGCGCGGTATGCGAAAGCGCTCGGCGGATGTGACGCGGAAGCCTACGCCGATCTCTTCGTGCCACAGACGGGATACTTTGCAAGCAACATTCGAGGGGAAGTCGTCGGCCGTGAGCGCCTCATGACACTGGTCCGCAGCGAGCGTCATTGCATCGGCGGCGCCCCGGCCGCCGGTGCCGCGCCGCGACCGGTGCCAACGGTGGCGATCGAATCTTCGTCACAGGGAGTCACGGGGCGCGCCGACCTCGGGAACGCCGGCTATTACGACGATGACTACGTGCAGACGCCGGCGGGCTGGCGCATCAAGGCAAGGACGGTCATTACCCGCCAGGAGCGGGATGCGAACATCACCGTGCAGGACACCATTGCCATACGCCGCCTGGCAGGAACCGATCTCGGACTCTTTGACGACATGTACGTGGCGGGTCCCGACGGCGTGAAGCGCTTCAGGACATCGGGCGTGGCGCTTGGTCTCTCCCCCGAGGGGGTGACCGGGCGCGCGCTGCTCAAGAACGACGGTGGTTACTACGAGGACGTTTACGTCCGGTCACAGCAGGGAGGCTGGCGTTTCAAGTCGCGAGCGTATGTCGCGGCGGATGCGTCTGCCGCCACGGGCGATACACGGCGAGCGCAGCCATAACGCTGCCTATCAACCGGGTCCGCGCCCCGGGGCATGAGAACGTTTTGAGCGCGACGGAATCCGTATTGAGTGCTCCTGTGGAGGGTGCAGATGTTGCGATGCACACGTGTGATGTTGTTCGTTCTCGGGTTCATGGCCCTGGTGCCAACGCTGGCGCACGCCCAGGCGTCGATTACCGGCGTGGTGCGGGATGCCTCCGGCGCGGTGTTGCCGGGAGTCACGGTGGAGGCATCGAGCCCCGCCCTGATCGAGAAAGTTCGCTCGGTCGTCACCGACGGCTCCGGTCAGTATCGAATCATCGATCTGCGGCCGGGAACGTACGCAGTGACCTACACGTTGAGTGGGTTCTCAGTGGTGCGGCGCGAGGGGATCGAGTTGACCGGAACCTTCGTCGCCACAATCGACGTCGACCTGCGTGTCGGCGGTCTCGAGGAGACGATCACCGTCACCGGTGACAGCCCGATCGTCGATATTCAGCGGACGACGCAGCAGCGCGTATTCGACCAGGAAATCATCGAAGCCATCCCCGCCGGGCGCAGCCACATCAACCAGGTCGTGTTGATCCCCGGTCTCGCTGCTGCCCAGCCCGGGCGCGGTGCGCTGGCTGACGTTGGCGGCACGAACAACCTGCAGAACACGACGTTTTCGATCCACGGCGGAAGAACGAGCGACACGCGCCTGCAGCTCGATGGCGTTCGGCTGGGCAACGTCCTCTCGGGCGGCGAGTTCTCGAACTTCGTGCCCGACACCGGCTCGACGCAGGAAGTGGCGGTCGACTATGCGGCTATTACGGCCGAGCAGCCGTTTGGCGGTCTGCGCATCGATATCATCCCGCGTGAAGGCGGCAATTCGCTTCGCGGAACGGTGTTCGCCACCGGCGTGACCTCGGCGTGGCAGACGAGCAACCTCACCGACGATCTCCGCGCGCGCGGCCTGCCCGAGCCCAACGAGATGAAGAAGGCGTACGACATCAACCCGTCGGTTGGTGGTCCAATCCTGCGCGACCGGCTCTGGAACTACACGTCGGCACGGTGGCAGACGAACGAGAACTACATTGCCGGTCTCTACTACAACTTGAACGAGGGCGATCCGTCGAAGTGGACCTATGCCGCCGACACCTCGCGGCGCGGCTTCTTCGGGCTCGAGCAGAACGGCATCAATACGCGCTTCACCTGGCAGGCGACGCCGAAGCACAAGCTGTCGTTCTACTACGACAACCAGTCGCGCATCTGGGACGACACGCGCGCCGGTGTCTCGCCCGAGTCGGCCGTCGCCTATCGCTTCCCGGTCCTCAGCCTGGCGCAGGCGGGATGGACGGCGCCGTTGACCAACCGGTTGTTGTTCGAGGCTCGCTACGCGCTGCGCGGTGAAGCGTTCGGCAACCAGCTGCCCGAAGAGGGCTCAATCTATCGGGACATGATTCCGGTGCTGGAGCAGTCGAATAACTTCTTCTATCGCGGCAAGGGTGGCGATGGCGGCGTCAGCGGGCTGTTCGGCTATTCGAGCCAGAACATCAACACCTTAGTTGCGTCGATGTCGTACGTCACCGGTTCGCACTCGCTCAAGTTTGGCTTCAGCGACACCTGGGCGAGCACAGTGAGCACGTCCGACTCGAACTCGTCGTACATGCAGTTCCGCTTCAACAACGGCATCCCGAACCAGCTCACGATGTACGGCGTGCCGACGCGCGGCGAGTCGCAAGTCAAGGGGGAGATCGGCCTCTACGTCCAGGATCGCTGGACGATCGATCGCTGGACGGTCAACGCGGGTCTTCGCTACGACGCCTTCCGCGGCGGCTACCCCGAGCAGTACCGCGGCCCGGTGCTCTACCAGCCGACGCGCGACTACACGTTCGCGGCGGTGACCACGATGAGCATGCACGACCTGACGCCGCGGTTCGGCGCCTCGTACGATCTGTTCGGGAACGGGAAGACCGCGCTCAAGGTCAGCCTCGGAAAATACATGCTGACGCTGTTCACGGTCGGCAACCCGGCCGGTGTCAGCACGACGACGCAGCGCAACTGGAACGACCTGATGTTCCCGGTGGGCGATCCGCGGCGCGGCAACTTCAATCCCGACTGCGACCTGATCAACCCTGCCGCCAACGGCGAATGCTCGGCCTACCTCAGCCCGTTCGGCACCCTGACGTCGATCGCGCAGTTCGACGAGGACACGCGGTTCGGCTGGGGTAATCGCGCCTACAACTGGGAGTTCTCGACCAGCGTGCAGCACGAGCTCGTGCCGCGCCTCGGCATCGACGTCGGCTATTTCCGGCGCTGGTTCGGTAACTTCCAGGTGACGCAGATCCTCGGGCTCAGTGCGTCCGATTTCGACCCGTACAGCGTGACGGCGCCGCTCGACCCGGGGCTGCCTGATGGCGGCGGTTATCGAATCGAAGGGCTCTACAACCTCAATCCTTCGAAGGTGGGTCAGGGGACGGCCTACACGGCGCTCGCCCGTGACTTCGGCGAGCAGACCGAGCAGTGGAACGGCGTGGACTTCAGTGCCAATGCGCGTCTGCAGAATGGGCTGCTCCTGCAGGGCGGCGTGAGCACCGGCCGCTCGGTGTCCGACAACTGCGATGTGATCGGCAACGACCAGGGCGCTGTCTTCGGTACGGGATTCAGCCCGGTCACAAACGCCAATCCGACCCTGCGCGCCTGCAACGTGACGGCCGCGTTCCTGACGCAGGCGAAATTCCTGGCAACCTACACCCTTCCGCGGATCGATGTGAACGTCGCGGCGACTGTCCAGAGCACGCCGGGACCGGTCATCAGTGCTAACCGCCAGTTCACGAACGCGGAAGTACAGCCGTCGCTGGGCAGGCCGCTGTCGGGTGGTGCGCAGAATGTGACGATCAACCTCCTCGAGGTGAGCACCCCGAGTGCGGGCGGACAATCGGTGGGCGAGATGTACGGCGATCGTGTCAACCAGCTCGATGTCCGGGTCGGCAAGATCATCAGGTTTGGGGGACGTCGGGCGACTGTCAACCTGGACATCTACAACGTGCTCAACAACAACCCCGTGATGCAGGAGAATGCGGCCTACGCCGTATGGCGGACGCCGCAGCGCATCATGGACGCGCGGTTGTTCAAGATCAGCGGGCAGTTCGACTTCTAGGCGGGGTCGACGGACGCACGCTTGAATACGACACACTGAGGCAGTGAGGCACCGAGAATAGGAAGTCTTTCTCAGTGCCTCGGCGCCTCGGTGTGTCACGGTCTGGTGGCTTGTAACGAGGGCGAGGAATAGCGATGTTTCCTTACCGATTTCTGCTGGCTCTTACGTTGGGCGCTCTCTTCTATCTGCCCTCAGTCGTTCGAGCTCAGTCTGCTCCTCAAGCGCTTACGGCCCTGGACTATTTCGAGATTCAGCAGCTCGTGTCGAAATACGCCCGAGCAATCGACACCTGCTCCAACAACGGCTACGACTACGCCGATCTCTTTGCGCCCGACGGCTACTTCGCGCCGGCACAGAACGGGAAGGTCGGCAACAAGTTTCAGGGTCGCGAGCGGCTGGCCGAGGTCTCGGGCGGCGGGTCGCGCGGTTGTAAGAACGTCGGATGGATTCGCCAGGGCGTGAAGCATCTCTACGTGAACCACATCATCACGCCGACGGCCACCGGAGCGACCGGCACTGTCGACATGTTGATGATTGGACTCGGCGGCGATCCCAACAGGATTCGTCACGAGGGTTACTACGAGGACACCTACGTGCGCACCAGCAACGGCTGGAAGTTCGCCTCGCGCATTCACCATGTGCCGGAGGGGGGCACCACCGGGCAAAGCGGGCGCGGAGGGCAGCAGGGACAACCGGCTCAGCAAGCACCGCCGACCGGCGCGGCGAACCCATAGCGTCAACTGAAATCCCGAATTACGTCCGACGTCAGTCCTTCGGCTTTGGTACACGAAGGCCGTAGTCCTCCTGCACGTGATCGCGGACCACTTCCTGCTCGTGCCTGATCTGATCCTGTCGGCCGCGGCTGAACGTGAACTCTTTTCGCGCGGCTTGCAGTGTGGAGTGCGAACGTGCTTCGGAGCTGACGCCAAACGAGGAGAGCAGTCGCTCGAGGTCGTGCGAGTGGCAGGCCGGGCACGACGGCTGCTCAGAGCTACGCACCAGCGTTTCGAAGTCGTGACCGCATCCCCGGCACTGGTATTCGTAAATGGGCATTTCCCTGCGAGCGCTCGCGGCGCCGACCTCGATACACATATCACGGTGCCAGGAAAATCGCTCAAAATCCAAGCAAAAACGGCCAGTGTCACCTGATCGGGGCATTGATCCTGGCCCCTGGCTGGCATAAAACCGAATAAGGCCCGGGTCGTACTCTGAGGTGAGATGAAACGAGGCGCGTTCGTCGTTACGGTATCCGCGTTGATGCTGTCGGCAGGGTGGGCCATCCTGCATGCCGGCTCACAGGACACGCCTGCTCGCCCCGCAAACCCAGCCGTGAATCCGCGCGCGGTCGTGGACAAGTACTGCGTCACCTGCCACAACCAGCGTACGAAAACCCAGGACCTCGCGCTCGATGGTCTCGACCTGACAAGTCCGGCGGTCAATGGCGAGATATGGGAAGGCGTCGTACGACGGCTGCGCACTCGCTCGATGCCGCCGCAGGGGATGCCGCGCCCCGATGATGCGACCTACGAGGGGCTCGCTACGTATCTGGAGACGGAGCTCGATCGCGCGGCGGCCGCGAAGCCGAACCCCGGCCGGCCGCTCATCCGTCGCCTCAACCGCAACGAGTACGCGAATGCCATACGCGACCTCCTGACGCTCGAGGTCGACATCTCGTCGCTGCTGCCCCCGGACGATTCGGCGTTCGGATTCGACAACATTTCCGATCTGCTCGGAACGTCGCCGACACTGCTCGAACGCTACCTCGTGGCCGCCGATCGCGTCAGTGCGCTGGCCGTGGGCGCATCGGTCGCGCCAGGTTCGGATACCTATCGCATCAGGCAGGACCGCTCCCAGGATCAACACATCGAAGGGCTTCCGCTCGGAACAGTGGGCGGGCTGGTCGTGAACCACACGTTCCCGGTGGACGCGGATTACGACTTCTCATTGGCGCTGTATCGCACCAACCTCGAGGCCATCCGCGGTCTCGAGCATCCGCACCAGATCGAGATCACGATCGACGGCGAGCGCGTCTTCCTCACGACCGTCGGTGGCGAGACAGAAAAGGCGCCTGCTCCTGCGGACAAGGGCCCCACCCTCAGCATTACCGAGCGCAGCGATGCCGTGGATGCGAAGCTGCAGCTTCGCGTGCCCGTGAAGGCTGGGATGCACGCGATTGGCGCAGCGTTCGTCCGCAAGATTGGTGCGGGCACGCAACGCCTGCGGCCGTTCCTCCGCAGCTCGGCCGGCACCTACGATTCAACCGGCCGCCCGCATATCGAGACGCTCACGATCGCGGGCCCATTCAACCCGACCGGACCCGGCACGACGGCGAGCCGTGAACGAATCTTCTCCTGTCGTCCCGAGCAAGGTCGTGGGACGAATGCCAGCCAGGAGGCCTGCGCGACGAAGATCCTGTCATCGCTGGCTCGCCGTGCCTATCGCCGGCCGGTGACGAGCGCTGATACGACGCGTCTCCTCACGTTCTATCGCGCCGGGCGCGAGAAGGGGAACTTCGACACCGGGATTCAGATGGCACTGCGGCGTCTGCTGGCGAGCCCGAACTTCGTGTTTCGCGTCGAGGAAGATCACGGCGGCAAACCGGGAACGATTCAGCGCGTCAGCGACATCGAGCTCGCGTCCCGTCTGTCGTTCTTTCTCTGGAGCAGCATTCCCGACGATACGCTGCTCGAGGTGGCGGCGCGCGGACAGCTGCGCAACCCGGCCGTGCTCGAGCGCGAGGTACGCCGGATGATTGCCGATCCCAAGGCCGAGAGTTTCGTCCGCAACTTCAGCGGCCAGTGGCTCCACACGCGCAACCTGCGAACCGTCGCGCCCAATCATGACGAGTTCCCCGATTTCGACGACACGTTGCGCGACGCCTTTCAGACGGAGGCAGAGCTCTTCTTCGAGAGTGTCCTGCGCGAGGATCGCAGCGTCCTCGATTTCCTCACGGCTGACTACACATTCGTGAACGAGCGACTGGCAAAGCACTACGGCATCCCCTATGTCTATGGCAGTCATTTCCGGCGCGTCACGCTGGACAACGACGCTCGCCGCGGGCTGTTCGGGAAGGGCGGCCTGTTGATGGTGACGTCGCGCGCCGATCGCACCGCGCCGGTGCTCCGCGGCAAGTGGATTCTCGAAAACCTGCTCGGCACGCCGCCGCCCCCGCCGCCGCCGGTGCCGCCGCTCGCAGAGAACTCTGCCGAGGCGCCACAGACGCTCCGGCAGCGTCTGGAGATGCATCGGGCGAGCCCGGCCTGCGCCAGTTGTCATCGCGTGATGGACCCGCTTGGCTTTGCGCTGGAGAATTTCGACGCGATCGGGGCGTGGCGTACGCGCGAGGCGGGCATGCCGCTCGACGCGTCGGGACAGCTCGCCGACGGGACCCAGATCGACGGCGTAGTGGCCCTGCGGGAAGCCCTGCTCGCCCGGCCGGAGGTGTTCGTCCACACCCTGACCGAAAAGATGATGACCTATGGGCTCGGGCGTGGATTGCAGTATTACGACATGCCGGTCGTGAGGGACATCACTCGAAAAGCCGAGAGTCAGAATTATCGGTTTTCGGGCATCATCTTGGGAATCGTCAAGAGCCCGCCGTTTCAGACGCGGCTCGTGGGCGAGAGCGAGTAACGAGTCGGGTCCGGCGGAAGCCGGAAAGTACGAGGGAGACCAGGAGCGTATTCATGTTTGTCACGAAGAAGGCTTTGCCCAGGCGGACGTTCCTGCTCGGTGTCGGGACCACGATGGCGCTTCCGCTTCTCGAATCGATGGTGCCGGCCTTCACTGCCCTCGCGCAGACCCCGGCCAGGGGCCCGCAGCGTTTCGGCGCGGTCTATTTCCCGAACGGCGCGACCAACAAGCACTGGTTCCCGGACGCCACGGGGCCTGGTTACGAGTACAAGACCATCCTCAAGCCGCTCGAGCCGTTCCGCGAGCACGTCACGTCGTTCGGCAACCTGTCGCGCGCGGGAGGGAAGTCGGTCACCGATCATGCAGTCAGCTCGGCGGGCTGGTTGAGCGGCGCGGTCGCGAAGCAGACCGAGGCTGAAGACATCCGCGTCGGCATCAGCATCGACCAGGTCATCGCGAAGACGATCGGTCAGGATACGCAGCTGCCGTCGATCGAGGTCGCCACCGAGGACTTCAGCGGATACGTGGGCGGATGCGTCCCGGGCTACAGCTGCGCCTACATGAACAGCATCTCGTGGGCGTCGGAAACGCAGTCCAATCCCATGGAGACGAACCCGCGCGCCGCGTTCGAGCGGATGTTCGGCCGGTCGAGCACGACTGCCGAGCGCCTCGAGCGGATCAAGGAGGATCGCAGCATCCTCGACTCGGTGACCGAGGAAGCGCGCGACCTCCAGCGCAAGGTGGGCGCGAAGGATCGCGCACGCATTGGAGATTATCTCGACAACGTTCGCGAGATCGAACGGCGCATCCAGCGGGCCGAGGCGCAGAACTCGAAGAAGGTGATCGCGCTCGACGCGCCGCTGGGCGTACCCGACACGTTCGTGGAGCATGCGACGTTGATGTTCGATCTGCTCGCCGTGGCGTATCAGGCCGACATCACGCGCGTCTTCTCGTTCATGATGTCGCGCGAAGCCAGCCAGCGAACCTACACGGAGTTGAACATCCCGGGCACGCACCACGACGTCTCGCATCACGGCGGGCGTCCCGAGAACATGGAGAACCACGCGAAGATCAACCTCCACTACGCACAGTTGTTCGCCAGCTTCGTGGAGAAACTGAAGGGGATGCCCGAAGGTGACGGGACCGTCCTCGACAACTCGCTGGTCTTCTACGGCGCTGGCATGAGCGACGGACAGGCGCATTCTCCATATCCACTGCCGCTCGTTGCTCTGGGCAGTGCCGGCGGCAAGATTCGAGGCGACCGCCACATCGTCGCGCCGGAATGGACCCCGGTCGCCAACCTGTGGTTGCGCATCTCCGATCTGTACGGAGTCAATCTCGATACCTTCGCCGAGAGTACCGGTCGCGTCGAGATCTAGTCGCCGATGACGACACCACACCGCATCCGGATGGCCGTCGCGTGTGCCGTCCTGGCGTTCTGCTGGCTCTCGAACGCGCATGCCGCCGACTCGCCTCGACTGATCGAGGCAGTCAAGTCGGGAAACCTCGAGGCGGTACGTGCGCTGCTCAAGAAGCCTGCCGAGCTGAAGGTCACCGAGCGCGACGGCACGACCGCCCTTCACTGGGCCGTTCGCGGCGACAATCTCGAGCTCGTACGCATGTTGCTGCGCGCCGGCGCCGACGTGAACGCGGCCACACGTGAAGGCGTCACGCCGCTTTCACTCGCGGCGATCAACGGGAGCGTGACGGCGACCGAAGTGCTGCTCGAGGCCGGAGCAAACGCGAACGCCGCGATGCCCGAGGGCGAGACGATCCTGATGACCGCGGCGCGCACGGGCCGGCCTGACGTCCTCGAGGTGCTCCTGCGTCATGGCGCCGACCTCAATGCCCGCGAGAACTGGTACGGCGAAACGCCACTGATCTGGGCTGCGGCCGAGAACCACCCCGACGCGATCAAGGTGCTGGTCAAACACGGCGCCGACATCAATGGACGATCGAAGCTCCTGGACGTCCCGCGACGACGCAACGGCCAGTCGATGTTGCCGCTCGGAAGCTGGACGCCGGTGATGTATGCCGCGCGCCAGGGTGCGCTCGAGGCGACCGAGACGCTCGTCGCTCTTGACGCCGATTTGAACGAGGTCGATCCCGATGGCGCCACGGCGTTGATCATCGCCATCATCAACGCCAACTACGACGTTGCGGCACTGCTCGTCGAGAAGGGTGCCGATCCCAACATCGGGGAAAAAGAGTCGAAGATGGCGGCGCTCTATGCCGCGGTCGACATGAACAAGCTTGCAATCGGGCATGGGCGTCCGAACCCGAAGCCGTCAGGTCGACTGACGGCCGTTGACCTGATCAAGGTGCTGCTGTCGCGCGGCGCCGATCCAAACGCACGGCTCGCGGGGCCGCTCTTCCAGCGGCATCACACGGGCGGTGACCGCGCGCTCGGAGAAGGCTCAACCCCCTTCATGCGCGCGTCCAAGTCCGGCGACGTTGCGGTGATGCGCCTGCTGCTCGATGCCGGCGCCGACCCGAAGCTGACGCAGCCCAACCAGGCCACCGCGCTCATGCTGGCTGCCGGGATGGGCTGGCGCGACGGCAGCCCCGCGGCGCCGTCCTACGATCAGGGTTCAGAGCGTGATGCAATCGAAGCCATCAAGCTCTGCATGAAGTCCGGCCTCGACATCAACACCACGACCAACAACGGTGAGACGGCCCTGCACGCCGCCATCTCCGGCAGGGGCTCACTGCCGATCGTGCAATTCCTCGTAGAGAACGGCGCGGACCTTACGGCGAAGAACAAGCAGGGCCGCACACCGCTCGACGTTGCGGTCGCCAGCCGCCGCGAGCTCAACGACATCGTCGCTTATCTGAAATCAGTCAACTAACCTGCAGTTCACGGTTCAAGGTTCACGGTTCAGGGGTTCGTGTTCGGGGTTCGAGTTCGCTGTTCAGCGTTCTTGGTACCGGATTCCGGGTTCCCGTTGCAAATCGTCCGCTGGCGCGGCAGGATGCACCGGAACCGGAACCCTGAACCCTGAACTTCGAAGCCGAACGCAGAACACGAACCTTGAACCATGAACCTGGAACTCTGAACTTCCTGGCTGCCGTGTTGGCGCTCGCGATCCTCGCGCCCAGGCCAGTTCTTGCTCAGGCGCCGGCTGAGTGTCCGACGCTCGAGTGCGGCAGCGCTGCCCGTGCGACTCCGCCAGCGTTCAATCGTCTCTGGGTCGAAGCCGCAGCTACCCACAAGCTGAAGCTGGAGTTCGTTGACGCCGTGCAGCGATTCACACGCGCCCAGGCAGGCACCTTCGGCGACGAGGGGCCTGAGCTTCGCGCCAGCGCTGCGTCCATGCGTGAGTCGCTCGACCGATGGGATTCAGCGGTCCAGCAGTTCGAGGCCGAGGCAAAGCGTTTCATCCCTGCCGCCGAGGCACATATGGTGATGGCGACTGTCTTTCTCGATCGCCATCGCACCGAAGACGCACTGCGTGAGCTCAGGGCGGCCGAGCGGAATGACGATGGCCGCGCTGACGTCTACACGTTGCAGGCGCTCGGTTATGCGGCGCTGGACCGTCGTCAGGATTCGGTACGCGCGCTCCGTCGGGCGACGGCACTCAACCCCGACAATCCGGTGGCGTTCTATTCGCTGGCACAGCACCTCACGCGACTCGAGCAGGCCGACGGTGCGAGTCGCGCTCGGCGTGACTTTCAGCGCACGGTCGCCAGACAGACGGAGGGATCACGCGACGCGCAGAACGCGTCCGCACGCTTCGAACGCATCGATCTGCTGCGGCAGGCTGCTGGCACGGCGCCGATCTTTCCGCAGGCCCGCTATGTCGATGCCTACGCGGCGCTGAACGCGGGGGACTACGCCACCGCGGTGACCAGGTTCAGCGAGGCCTCGCTTGACGACCCACTGCTCGCCGGCGACTTGGCGGCGCACGAGCGCATCACCCTCGCGGCATCGATGATGCGTGCGGGCCGCCTGGACGAGGCGCTGAAGGAACTTCAGGCCGCGGCGGCGAACTGGCCCAACGAGGGCGAGGCCCATCGCCTGCTCGGCCTGGTTTACTGGCTCACCGATCAGCAGGGACAGAGCATCGATCACCTGCGCTCGGCGATCCGGCTGACTCCTGACGACGAGCGCGCTCGCGTGACACTGGCCGATGTGCTCGCCGGCGATCGGCGGTTGGCCGAGGCCGAACGTGAGTTGATGCAAGCGGTCGAGCGTGGGTCGCGATCCGGGCGAATCCACTATCAGCTTGCGCAGGTGTACGAACGTCAAGCGCTTCTCCCGCAGGCGGCTCAGAGCTTCCAGGCGAGCGAGGCGTTCGGCCCGGTCGTCGGCCGCGATCAGTTCTACCTGTTACTCGGCAGCCTGCGTGTGAACCAGGCCGACTTCGATGGGGCGGTGGCTGCGTATGCGCGGCGCATCGAAGCCAATCCAAACAGCGGCGAGGCGCACCGGCAGCTCGGCGAGATCTACTTTCTCCAGGGCCGTAACGAAGAGGCGCTGACCGAGTTCGTTGCGGCGACGTGGCTGAGTCCGCGCGACGCAAAGGCGCATGCCGCCGTCGGGCAAGTCCAGGTGAGGCTCCTCGACTATGCGGAGGCTGCGACGGCGCTGCAGCGCGCCCTTGCCCTCGATGCCAGCCTGCAGGAGGCGCGCTACGCGCTAGGCACGTCGTTGATGCGGCTGGGCAAGGCGGCGGATGCCAAGCGGGAGCTCGAGCTGTTCGAGCGCCAGCGGGCCGAAGCCGAGTCGATTGGTCAGCATGCGTTTGGTCTCGATGCCGTTCGCCGAGAGGCGTCGCGCAGCCTGCTGACGGGCGCGTTCGACCAGGCGATCGCCTCCTACGAGCGCGCGCTCACGCTCGATCCGGGCAGCGCACGTTCGCATCGCGATCTTGGACTCGCGCTGCTTCGTGCGAAGCGACCCCAGGAGGCCATCGGCCACCTTGCCGCGGCGCAGAAGCTCGAACCGACCGCCGAGGGATATGCGTACCTCGCGGATGCGTATAACGCCACTGGAGATCGCGAGGAGAGTTCGCGGCAGAGAGCGCTCGCGCTGCAGATGGCGAGGGAGGCAAGGCTGGAGCGGGTTCGGGAGCTCGCTCGCTAATACTCGATCGCGGGGGAGGCGGAGGACGCGGGGTTATTCAACGCAGGGATCGCGGGGATCGCAGTTCTTGTCTAATCTTTCCTTTCAGACGTAGGGAAGAACTGCCACTTGGCGGGGCGCACTTCGTTGGATCGCTCGATATCCGGCCACGTAAGTCCGTGGCATACGACACGCATCATGCGCTGGCATGAGTTCAGACCTCACAGCCGAATCTCTGAATCAATTGACATCCTCCATCGTTCGAGCTGCGATCGCCGTCCATAAAGCGCTCGGACCTGGTCTCCTCGAGGGTGCGTACCTCGCCTGCTTGCGTTTCGAGTTGTCCGCTGCTGGACTGACAGTCGAAGCACAGAAGGCGCTTCCCCTCGTCTACCGGGGAGTGAGGATCGACTGCGCCTATCGTGCTGACCTGGTGGTTGCTGGCCACGTGATCGTCGAGGTGAAAGCCATGGACTCCTTGGCGCCGATTCATAGCCAGCAGCTCTACACGTATCTGCGCCTTGCTGATTGCCGTGTGGGTCTTATCCTGAACTTCGGTGCGCGGACGATGAAGGACGGTATCAAGCGAGTGGTTAACGACTTTCCGGAGTAGAGTCATTCGCGTGGGCCCGGCCTCCGGCCGGGTTCAGGGATCGCGAGCGCGAGGCTCGCAAGCACTTTCAAGTCGTCACCAG
>JALDXQ010000100.1:0-26667 GCA_032156805.1 Acidobacteriota bacterium | reverse complement strand
CGGCCACGTCGGCCGCGCGTCAATGCATGAGGGCGCTGCGCCGTATACTCGCGACGAACAGACATTTCATCTGGAGAGTCGCATGACCATCGGCCCGTTCCTTCGTTGGACCGCGTTCGTATTGATGAGCGTGGTCGCGGTCGGCCACGCGCAGCAGCAAATCGGCGTGCCGGTGCCTCCACTGGGCAACGGACCATTCGTGTTCGACACAGCCGAGCAAGGCAAGATCCGCGTCACCGTTGTTACCAAAGGGCTCTCCCATCCGTGGAGCATCGCGTTTCTCCCGGATGGATCGATGCTCATTCCCGAGCGAGCCGGACGGCTACGCATCGTCAAGAATGGCGTGCTCGATCCGACGCCGATTGCGGGTCTGCTGCCCGTGCGAACGGATGGTAATGGCGGGCTGATGGATGTTGCGCTCCATCCGCGCTTTGCCGAGAACCGGCTGGTGTACTGGACCTACACGAAGCCGGTCGAGAACGGTAAAGGCGTTCCGTCGCTGGCGCGAGGCCGACTCGAAGGCAACGCACTCACCGACGTCAAGGATCTGGTGGTGCCGGATGCCTACGAGGGTAATGGCGGACTGAACGGCCGCGTGGCGTTCGGCCGCGACGGCATGGTGTATTTCTCGACGGGTGGCAACATCGCAAAGGTCGCGCAGGATCCTGCGAGCCTGCGCGGCAAGATCCTGCGCCTTCGCGACGATGGATCTGTTCCGCCCGACAACCCGTTCGCTGGTCGAGCCGGTTATCGGCCGGAGATCTACACGCTCGGGCACCGCAATACGCTTGCGTTGATCGTGCATCCCGAGACCGGCGTGCTGTGGAACAGCGAGAACGGCCCCAACGGCGGCGACGAGATCAACATCATTCAGCCGGGGCGCAATTACGGATGGCCGGTCGTCAGCTTCGGGCGCGAGTATCCCGGCCCGCGCATCTCCGAGCATCCGACACGGGAAGGGATGGAGTCGCCGCTGGTGGCCTGGCTACCGCAGATCGCGGCGGCCGGCATGACGATCTACACCGGTGACCGTTTTCCGAACTGGAAGGGAAACGTCTTCGTCGGCAGCATGCGCGTGGGCGGGATCGCGGGAACGGGTCACCTCGAGCGAATCGTCTTCAATGCGAAGACAGAGGAAATCCGTCGCGAGTCGATGCTCAATGAATTGCGGCAGCGCATCCGCGAAGTGCGCCAGGGTCCGGATGGATTGCTCTACCTGCTGACCGATGAAGACGACGGCGCCCTCTTGCGGCTCGAGCCAGCGTCCTGAGCTTCGCTCGAGCGCCGGGACCTAAGGCTTCTTCGTCGCGGCCCACTCGCGCGCGCGGATCTGTGCTTGGGAGAGTTGTTCCGGGGTCAGACTCCTGGCCAATGTGTCGCGCGTGGCGATATAGCGTTGCTGCTCGTCGCCCTTTGCCACCGCCGATGCAAGTAACAGCCACTTGTAGGCTTCGACCGGATCAGGAGTGGCCCCCGAGCCGTTGGCGTACATCACGCCGAGATTGAATTGCGCGCTCGCGTCACCCTGGTCAGCCGCCTTGCGAAACCATTCAAGTGCGAGAGCAGGGTCCTGCTGGACACCCGCACCCGTCGCATATCGTGCGCCGAGATTGGTTTGCGCACTGACGCTGCCCGCATTCGCCGCCTTCTGATACCAGGCGACCGCCTGTGCATCGTCGCGGGCGACACCAATTCCGTTGGCGAACATCAATCCCAAGCGAAACTGCGCATCCGCGTTCCCTTGGTCGGCGCTGGCGCGAATCCAGCGCAGTCCTTCTGCAACGGCGCGCGGAACCCCGCTTCCACTCAGATACATCGTTCCCAGCGTGACCTGAGCGCCCGCTTCACCCTGCGCTGCTGCCTTCTGGAACCATTCAGCCGCACGCGTGACATCCGCCGAGACGCCCACGCCACGCAGATAGTTCTGTCCGACGTTGAACTGCGCTGCCGCGTGACCTTGCTCGGCCGCACGCAGGAACCACGTCGTCGACTGCGTGGGATCGCGTGGCACACCATCTCCGGCCGCGTACATGAGCCCGAGCGTGAACTGCGCCGTCACCTCGCCCTGTTCCGCGGCTTTGCGATACCACTGCGCCGCTTGCGCCGCATCGGTGGGAACGCCGCTGCCGTTGGCGTACATCAAGCCAAGGTTCGACTGCGCGCGAGCATCCCCTTGATCCGCGGCTTTCCGAAGCCAGAACACCGCCTGCCCTGGATCCACGGCCACGCCGTTGCCGTCGGCGTACATCAAGCCGAGATTGAACTGCGCGTCGACAAGCCCTTGTGCCGCGGCCAGCGCGATCCATCGTGCCGCTTCCGCGTCGCTGGTCGGGACTCCTTTTCCGGTTGCGTACCTCACGCCGAGGTCGAACTGCGCACGTGCGTCGCCTGCGTCCGCCGCCTGTCGCAATCGGCGGACATCCTCAGCGTCCTGGTCTGCGACTCGAGTGGACGCTGCGGCGACTCGTAACGCCGGCGTGGTCCACAGCGCGCCAACCACGAGTACTGCTGCGATCGATCGAAGACTCACTGTCTTCCCGTTTGCTTCGTCAACGCGTTGGCGGTGTGCTCGTGTCCTGGGGAGCCGCGCCGGAGCGTCCGCGGCCGCGCGGGCCGAACTGCACCGACTGACCGATGTTTGGAAAGACGTGGACGCGCGACTTGAAGCGCCAGCCCGCGGGTGTCTTCACGTACACATCGTCATAACCACCCTGGCGCTCGATCGTGGTGGGATCTCCGCCGACACCGATCGCCAGGAGGTATGACTTGCCGGTGGCGCCCTCGGCGGAAGGCGTGATCACGTGATTGGCGACGATGTGACTGATGCCATAGCCCATCTGCGTCTTCGGATCTTTGCAGGCGCCTTTGCCGTCGCCGCCGGCAGCCTCGATCAGGGCCGCGCGTCCCTTGATGCGGCGGTTGCCCGCTACACCCCACTCCTGCGACACGCTGAACTCGCCATCGTCGGTAAAAAGATCGGCGAAGTCGGCGCCGCCGTTGGTGCAGGTATCGATCGCGAACGCATACCGCGAGGCGAGCTGCTGGATGGCGATGTAGTCCTGCGGCGTCAGCGAGCTGGCCGACGAAGCCGTGGGCTGCTGCGCGTGTGCCGTGATACCGGCCACCACGCACGCCGCCAGCGCAGTCAATTGCAGTCTCACCATCGCCGTCCTCCTGCTGCCTTGAGGCGAATGCGATAGACGTCCATGCATGCCGTGACGTAGAGCGTCTTGCCGTCGGCATCGCCGAACGTCAGATTGGTCGTGCAGATCTGCTGGCGCGGCTCGCCGCCGCGCTGCGGCAGCTGCAGGACGCCGAGGCGCTTCCCCTCGGGCGACGTAATCCGCACTTCGCCTGGTCCGGCGCCCGATGTGGAATACACGTTGCCCTGCCAGTCTGTCTTCAAGCCGTCGTTCCCCTGCACGTCGGCAAACTCGACAGGGTTGGCCACCGTGTCATCGGGCCTGATCTCGTAGCGCATGATCTTCCGGCCGTTGGTGACGTAGAGATGCTTCTCGTCCGGCGACAAGGCGATGCCGTTGGGGAACGCCGTCTTGGCGACCTCCGGATCGCGTAGTCTTTCGTCGAGCAGCGTGACCTTGCCGTCCTTGACCAGATAGAAGCCGCTGAACGGCAACTCGCGTTGCGGGCTCGCACCAGCACCACGCAAGCCGGAAATGCTGTCGGTGAAGTAGACGGCGCCGTTCGATTTCACGACGACGTCGTTCGGTCCGCTGAAGCGCTTGCCTTCGAAGCGGTCGGCGATGACCGTGCGAGTGCCGTCCTTCTCGATCCGCACGACCGTGCGATCGGGCATGGCGCAGATGACCACGCGGCCCTGCGGGTCGAGCGCGAGGCCGTTGGGACCAATCAGGAGCGCCGCCGATCGTCCACGCCGCGTCTGCTGACCGACGTTGAGGAAGTCGGTGCCGGTGTAGCCGGCGTTCTCGAGGAATACCGAGATCGGCTTGCCCGGCTCCCATTTGTAGATCACGTTGTCGAGCATGTCGCTGAACAGCAAATGCCCGGACGTGCCTTCCTGTATCCAGACGGAGCCCTCGGTGAGGCCGAACCGATCGCCGAGCAACTCCGGCTTCGTCCCCGGGTCGATGATCTGATCCAGGGCGGGATCGAGCTTCACGATCGTGAAGGCGCGCTCGGCCGGCGTCTGCCCACCGCTCAGGAACTGCGCGCGCACGGAGCCACCCGCGACGACGAGAGCCGCTATCAACATCACGAAGAGTGGTCGCAACGTCATTTGCCTCGTTAGAAGTCGTACTGCACGCTGAATTTGAACAACCGGCCGTCCAGAATGCTGAGCGGCACCTGCCACGCGGCGTAGTTGTTGTTCTGCGACGTGACGGCATTGCTGTTGAACGCGTTGTAGATGTCGAAGTTGACCGAGAGCTTCGTCGGCCCGAGACGAACGGGGCGGGCGAACCGCAGGTCGAGCTGATTCAGCCGCTCACCGTACATCGTGCCAGGCTCGACGATGTTGATCGTCGCGTTCTGTGCGCCGCCGGACAACGGCCGCCCGAGCGAGGGTTGAATCTGCGCATTCGACGCAACGTAGTTGGCAGTGACCTGTGGACCGGGCAGACTCTGGAACGTGGCGGACATCAGCACGACGACGCGCGGCACGGTATAGGTGCCGAGCAGCTTCACCTGCGTCAGGAACTTGGTGTCGACATGGCAGAACGGATTGACCGCACCAAGCTCGGGCACATCGTCGCGAATGTCGCAAACGTCGGTTGATGTGCGGCCGGTGCTCAGCCCGCCCTGCAGCAGGATGCCACCACCCGGACGCGCATTGACGGTGACATCGATGCCGTTCCAGTGCTCGATCTGCGTGCCGAAGTTATCAGCGAAGGTCACGAGGTTGCTCACCTGGCCAACGCGGGTAGGATTCAGATCGAACAGGCCGTTCACCGTGTAACCGCCACCGTCGGGCAGCCGCGCATCGCCCGGTGCGACGATGCTGTACGGGTCGTAGTCGGCGGCGGAGACCAGCGTGTTGTCGGTCACGGTGAAGTTGCCGTAGATCCGGCGGAAGTAGCCCACGTCGACACCGACGCGCGGTAAGAGCTGGTGCTGCACGCCGGTGGAGAACTCCCAGTTGTACCCGCGCTTACCCCAGCCCACGAGCACATCGGGATCGTAGGCGGTGCTGGGAATCGCCTGACCGAATCGGAGGTCGGACACGATGCCGCACTCACCATTCTGCTGGAGGTTCAGCAGGTCGCAGTCCGGGTTGTAGTCGCGATCGGCGTCGGTCCACGAGCGCGTGACGGTATTGGCGAGGATGGCGAACACGTTGCCCACCGTTGGATCACCTGCCGCCACGTAACGCCCGATGTTTGCCTTGAGAGCCGTCCGTCCGTCGCCGAACAAGTCGTAAACGCCTGCAAATCGTGGCGAGATGTCTTTCCAGCTATACCAGTCGTAGGCGGGGACGACCAGGTTGCGCGTGGGAACGAGCGGGCCAGGGCCGAGGCGCGTCTCGGGGAACTCGGTGCTGAAGTAGTCGAAGCGCAGTCCCGCGCTGAGCGTCAGCCGGCGGAGCGTCCACTTGTCCTGCACAAAGATCCCCAACTCGGCGTTCAGCTTGTCGGTGCGCGTCACCGGTGAGGCGCGCATGGTGATCAGGTTGGGGATGCCGTTGTTGAAGCGGTAGCTCGTGGCCGAATTGATGTCGCGCTCGAGCAGCTCCTGGGTGCCCCAGGAGTTGCGGAACCCGACCTTGAACGCGTGGGAGCCGGTCACGTACGTCAGTGAGCCGACACTCTCCCAGATGTAGGGCGCGTCCATCGCTGCGAAGATGAACGTCGGACCGGCTGCCTGACCGGCGCCGCGGTAGAGCAGGCCCGGAATGCTCCCACCCTGCTCGGTCACCGCGATCAGCTCGCGCCAGATGCTGTTCGGATCCTCCGGCCATACCGAGTTGTAGAGCGATTCGCCATGCGTCGCCAGTCGCGCGTCGAGCAGCAGGCGCGAGGTGACAGGAGACGACCAGCTCACCGACGCCAGGTTGCCTTTCGTCAGCTTGAAGTGATTCGCTGACTCCGGCGACACCGAGGCGCGATCGCCAAAGACGTCGCGCAGCTGGTGGGTGTAGAAGAAGCCGAACTTGTTCTTGTCGTTGACTTGCCAGGTGATGCGCCCGTTCATGTCGGGCTGGATGATGTAGGTGTCAGCCTGTTGCGACAGATCGGGTTCGTAGTTCCACTTGGTCGGGTCACCCGAGTTGCGGTTGAAGTACAGCCCCGCGAAGTACGTGTCGTTCTTCTGCCGGCGCGCCGACGCGAAGAACCACAGCTTGTCCCGGAGGATCGGTCCTCCCACCGAGCCGTTGACGTCGTACGCTTCCTTCAGCGAGTTGACCTGGGTCAGTCCTCTCGCCCGGAGATCGTCGCTGAAATTGTCAGACTGGAAGGACGAGTTGACCGCCGTCGCGAAGAACGAGCCGCTGACCGTATTGCCGCCTTCGCGCGGAACGTAGTTGATCTTCACGCCTCCCGTTGCGGCCTCGGCCATGCCGGCTGCGTAGTCGATCGTCATCTCCTGAGTGGCGCCCATGTCCGGAAACATGTTCGTCAGATTGCCGAACGAGCCGATGTTGCGAATCTGGAACCCGTCGATCTGAATATTCGAGTCCGTCGTCCTCCCGCCGTGGATCGTGAAGGCATTTGCCAGGCGCAGGTTGTTCGTCCCGCCCACGTCCTGCACGACCGGGTTGATGCCTGCCGTCGTCGACAGACCGGGGATGAGGATGGCGAGGCTCTGATGGCTGCGACCAACCGGAATCGCGTCGACGACCTCTTTCTGCATCACGCGCTGGGCCGTCGCGTTCTGGACGTCCACGATCGGCGACTCACCAGTCACGGTCACCGTCTCCTCGAGCCCGCCGGGCTTCATGTCCGCGTTGATGGTCGCGGTGAACGTCCCGGTCAACTCGATGCCTTCGCGTTTGACGGTCGAGAAACCTGGCAGCGTGAACGTCACCGAGTACGTGCCCGGTCGAAGGTCGACGATCTGGTACTGGCCGGTGCTGTCGGTCACGACGGAACGAACTTTCTCGATCAATGCAGGACTGGCTGCTTCGACCGTGACGCCTGGCATCACAGCGCCGGAGGTATCCCGCGCGGTGCCGGCAATCGTCGCCTGCGCGGATGCGAGAGAAGGAAGGATCAGCAACAGGGCGATAGCGCAGAGACTGCGAGGCAACCCGGACATGGCGATCTCCTCTCCGTTCGTCGGTAGCGCTGAGCGGATTATGATTCGGGCTCGGCTAATTGGATCTGGCGCACGCTTGTATCACGCGCAGCGTTGATGAGCTTGGTCACCTAATCATGTGTACTGAAAAGGCTGAGCGACGATGAGAAAGACTCTGACTTGCGTGATGTCCGTGATCTGCCTGCTCACCGTTTCCGGTGGGGCACAGCAGCCGGCGGGCACAGGATTCGAACTGACCCCGCTCGATTACATCGAGATCCAGCAGCTCGCGATCCGCTATGCCTACGGCCTCGATTCAACGGCCGACAACGGCTACATGTATGCCGACGTCTTCACACCTGACGGCGAGTTCGTGGGACGGCAGGTGCCGCTCACGCAGGGGCGCGAGGCACTCGCGCGTGTGGCGCGCAGCGTACGCAAGGGCAACCCGATGTATGTCCGCCATTTCATCGCCAACCACCAGATTGAGCCGAGCCCGGAAGGTGCGACAGGCAAGGTCTACCTGATGGTGGTCGACGTCGAAGAAGGGCAGCCGAGCTCGATCTATATCGGCGGCCGCTACGAGGACGTCTACGTGAAGACGGCACAAGGCTGGCGCATCAAGCGCCGTGATGCGCGCAACATGGGCACGCCGCGCAACCCGGGACTGTAGGGGGACGCGATGGCCAGGACGACGACCGCCCTTCTCTGTCTCCTCACGCTGTCGATGGCGCAGCGAGAACCGGTTCACGCGCAGACGCCGTCGCTGACGGCGCGGGATCGGATCGAAATCAACCAGCTGACCGCGCGATACGCATTTGCGCTCGACACCCGTGCCGGTGACGGCATGGCCTTCGCCGATCTCTTTACGCCCGACGGTGAGTTCAGTGGCATCCGTGGTTCGGCGAAGGGTCGCGACCAGCTCGCGGCTCTCGCCCGCAGCGGCATCATGACGACCGAGAAGCCTGTTGTTGGCGTGTCGCATTTCGGTATGAACCATGTGATCGAAACTTCCGCCGGCGGTGCCACCGGGAAGGAGTACGTGGTCATGGTGGACATCGCCGAAGGCGGCAAGCCTGGTGGCGATTTCTCCAACATCGGCGGCCATTACGAGGACTTGTACGCAAAGACGCCTGCCGGTTGGCGCTTTCGACGACGGGCGTTCATTCCGAGCAAGTCGAGCGCACCCCTACCGCAGTCGGCGGCTGTCCCGTCCGCCACTCGTGCCGCCACCGGATCGCCAGCGGCACCGGCCTCCGGTGGAGCGGCCCTGACCGCCGACGACTACCTGGCGATCCGCGCATTGGCACACACCTACGCGTACGGACTGGACACCGGCGCCGACAAAGGCAATCTCTACGCGAACGTGTTCACGGAGGATGCGGAGTTCCACGGTCCGCCGGCGGTGCCCGGCGGCAAGCCGTTCGATGCCCAGGGTCGTGACGCGCTCCGTCAGTTTGCGCTCGTCGATCGCGGGTCCGCGTACGTGCGGCACTTCATGACGAACCACCTGATCGAGCCGTCCGCTGAAGGTGCTCGCGGCAAGGTGTATCTGCTCGTGATTGACATCGCCCAGGGCAACAAGCCGACATCGGTGAACATGGGCGGACACTACGAGGACGTGTACGTGAAGACGAACGCGGGCTGGCGCATCAAGCGCCGCGATTTCTTCCGATCGAAGAGCGCGCAAACGCTCAAGGCGGAAGCAGACGCCGCGGCAGCGTCGGCACCGGCCCGGTAGGAGCGTGCGTGCACAGAGCCTGGGTCGTAGCCGTCCTTGGTGTCGTGAGCGCTGCGCTGCTGAGCGCGCAGCAGCCACCGCCCCCGCTCACCGAACAGCCGTTTCGAATTCTCAAAAGCGATCCGGCGCTCGACGAACTGATCGCCCCTGACGCCAGGCTCGAGGTCATGGCCGAGCACATCGGGTTGTCGGAAGGCCCGCTGTGGATCCAGGATGGACAAGATGGCTACCTGGTATTCAGCGACGTGGCGGCCAACGTCATCTACAAGCGTGCGGCCGACGGTACGCTGTCGGTGTTTCTCGAACGCTCGGGCTACACCGGTACCGACAACCTGAATGTCGGTCAGCAGACGATCAGCGGCGGTCGCGTCGCGATCGTCCTGATTGGGTCCAACGGCCTGGCCCTCGATCAGGAAGGCAGGCCGGTGATTACGGCAATGGCCGATCGGTCAGTGATTCGCCTCGAGCGGAACGGCACGCGCACGCTGCTGGCCGAACGATTTCAGGGCATGCGTCTCAGCGGCCCCAACGATGTGGTCGCGAAGTCGAACGGTGCTGTCTACTTCACCGACTCCATCAACGGCTTGCGGGGCGGCGCCGCGAGTCCCCAGCGTGAGCTGCCTTTCAACGGCTTCTACCTGATCAAGGGAGGCCGGATTTCCTACCTTGGTGGCGATCGCGAGCCGGGAGGCGGCGCACCAAATGGCATCACGCTGTCACCCGACGAGAAATACCTGTACGTGACCGCCGGCCGGACGGTCATGCGCTATGAGATCCAACCGGACGATACTGTCGCCAACGGCAGCGTGTTCGTACAGGATTTCAGTGACGGCATGAAGACTGACATTCGTGGCAATCTCTACACGACTGCGGGTGGCAACGGCCGCGCCTATGTGCGAGTGACCTCGGCGGCAGGAAAGGAACTCGGGTTCCTGCAGCTACCCGTGGAGTTGAAGGAGCCGCGGCCGCGTATCTGCGCGACCAACGTGGCCTTCGGCGACGCGGACTACAAGGGTCTGTACATCACCGCGTGCTCGAAGGTATATCGAGTTCAAATGAAAGTACCGGGGACTCGTCTGGGTCTGCAGCCTGGTTCGTACTAGCCCGCTATGCGCAGGAGCCGATCAATCATGCGAAGACTTGCCTTGTTTTGTGTCTGCATCGCCGGTGCGGCGGTGTCCACGGCTACCGTATTCGGGCAAGGACCGCCCAGTGCGCTCGAGGCGCGGTTGAAGGTCCTGGAAGATCGTGACGCGATTCGCGCGCTCCTGGTCGAGTATGCGAGCACGCTCGACAATCGCGACTTCGCGGGATTCGAACAGCTGTGGGCCAAGGACGCGGAGTTCGTCGGCGGCGGTGGCAACTCGGCCAAGGGACCAGCGGCGATTCGCGACCTGCTGAAGGGGCTGCTCGGGAAGAATGCCGCGGCGGGTCCCGGCCGCGACTTTCATCTCGTGATGAACCAGACCGTCGACGTGAAGGGCGACACCGCCACGGGGTTCAGCCGCGGCACGTGGGTGTCAACCAACTTCGAGAATCGCCTTCAGGTCACGATCATCGCCAACTACTACGATCAGTTCGTGCGCGAAGGCGGACGCTGGAAGTTCAAGCGCCATCAAATCGGCGGGGCGCCGCCAGCGGAGTGACGTCTCGTCTGGAAGCACCGTGTGGACAATGAACTGAAACCAGCTACATGGGAAAGAGGACTCCCGGTGCGAGCTTCCACTCGGGGTCGAGGACCCTCTTGACGGCACGCATCTGGTCGATCCCATCGTCGCCATAGAGCTCGCGCAGCAGCTGCTGCTTCAACGCACTGCGGCCGACACCGTGCTCGGCCAACGGCGCGCCTCCCATCGCGACGATGGCCCGCGCGATATCCAGGATTGCTTCACGCCCGCGCCGCACGTCATCGAAGCTGTGGGGCACGACATTGGGGTGAAGGTTCCCATCGGACACGTGACCCCAGATGGCGTAGTCCAGCCCGCGATGCTCGAGCGTCGTGCGATACAGCGCGATCGATTCCGCCAGGCGCGCGAAGGGCACCACCATGTCGCCGGCGGTCTTCTCGACATCGGGGTGTGTCTGCTTGGTGGACGCGACGATCGCATTGACGCTCGCCGGGACGGCCTCGCGAAGGCTGAGGAGCCTTTCGGCGCCGCGATCATCGCCGGGGAGCGCGAGGTGAGGGTCCTCCTGGATTCCGGCTGCCGACAGGACTGACTGGAATCGCGTCAGTGCTGGTTCCTCGTCGGAACCGACCTCGAGCTGAATCAGTAGCAGCACCGATTGTTCCGATGGGCGGGCGAGACCTGTACGGGTGAAGGCCTCGTCCGGCACGGCACGCAGCGCACGCGTGTCCATGTATTCGATGGCGGCTACGTCGAGCGGCCCTTCACCCGACCACGCGGCAGCCGCATGTTCCCGGAGCATTGTCGTGAGCACGACGGCCTGAATGTCGTCGGCGCATCGGACCAGGGCGAGGAGCCGTCGCGGCCGGTTCATGACCTTGAGCGTTGCCTCGGTCACAATACCAAGCGTGCCCTCGGCCCCGATGAAAAGATCGATGAGGTCCATCTCGGGGTGTGCGAAGTAGCCGGCCGAGAGCTTTGCCACGTCGGGCATGACATAGCGTGGAACTGGCACACGCAGGAAATCGCCAATCGTCGATTCGATCTCGAACAACCCGGCAGCGCTCGCGCGCGTCTCGCCGCGCACGACGTCGATGACGTCGCCGTTGGCGAGCACGATCGTCACCGCCGTGACCCATCGACGCGTTGACCCATACTTGAAAGTCGCTGCGCCCGCGGCGTTGGTGGCGATCGTGCCGCCCACGAACGCGCCGTCGTAGGTCGGAACGGGCGGGTAGTAGAGGCCCGCCGCTGCAAGGGCTCGCTGAAGGACGTTGAGCGGCACGCCCGCGCCCACCCTGATGTATCCGCCCGATGCGTTGTGAAGCGTCGACAACGCGCGGGTGCTCAACACCACCTCACCGCGTGGCGTTGCACCGCCGGTCAGTGATGACTGTGCCCCCACGGGAAGAATGTGGGTCGCCTGCGCGACAAGCGATGCGACCTCGGCTTCGTTGCGAGGGAACGCCACGCCAGTGGCAAAGCCGCCGGGCACGTGTGCGGCGTCGCTCAGAAACGACGACACGATCGCTTCGTCCCGCTCGATCGGAGGCGCCGATACGGCGGCGGGCCTCCTTGCCTTGATGCGATACGCCAACCAGCTCTCCTGCCTTCGATATGCTAGTTCGAGATTCAGATGGACTCCATTCGATACACGCTCAGTTTTCTTGCCCCTCACACCCACTACGTCGAGGTGCGCGCCGAGATCCCCGCTGCCGGTCGCAACGCGGTGGAGCTGATGATGGCGGTGTGGACGCCAGGTTCCTATCTCATTCGAGAGTACGAACGGCACGTGGAGAACGTGGCCGCGACAGGTGAGGGCGGAGCAGCGTTGCAGGTCACCAAGCGCGCAAAGAATCGATGGGCGATCGAGACCGGTGGCGCCGGCAGGATCGTCGTGACCTACCGCGTCTACGGCCGCGAGATGTCGGTAAGGACCAATTGGATCGAATCGGGGTTTGCGCTCATCAACGGCGCGCCCACGTTCCTGACGCTGGCCGAGTCACACGCGCGGCCTCATGAGATCGCGCTGACCCTTCCCTCGTCGTGGACGCGCGTCGTGACAGCGCTCCCGCCTGTTGCCGAATCGGCGCACTGCTTTCGCGCGGCCAGCTATGACGTGCTCGTCGATTCCCCACTCCTTGCCGGCAGTCCCGTTGTGTACGACTTCGAGGTCGAAGGCAAGATGCATCGGCTGGTCAACGAAGGCGAGGCGGGTGTCTTCGACGGCGCGCGCGCTGCGCAGGATCTCGCGGCAATCGTGCGCGAGCACCATCGTTTCTGGGAGACCGTGCCGTACGAGCAGTGGGTGTGCATCAACCTGATGACCGAGACAGGCGGAGGCCTCGAACACGCCAACGCCGCGGTGCTCATGACAAGTCGTTGGGCCACGCGCACGCGCAAGGCATACCTGGGCTGGCTCGAGCTCGCCAGCCATGAGTTGTTTCACGTCTGGAATGGCAAGCGCCTGCGGCCGACCACGCTCGGTCCATTCGACTACGAGCGAGAGGCACACACGCACAGCCTGTGGGTGGTCGAGGGCATCACCGACTACTACGGCGATCTGCTCCTCCATCGCGCTGGGCTTTCCACTCGCGACGAGTTCTTCGCCTCGCTGTCCGACAAGATCGAGATGCTGCAGACGACGCCAGGACGACAGGTGCAGTCGATTGCGAACGCGTCGTTCGACGCGTGGATCAAGCATTACCGCCCCGACGAGAATTCACCGAACACGGCGATCAGCTACTACGTGAAGGGCGCCGTCGTGGCCTTCCTGCTCGACCTCGAGATTCGTCGCCTCTCGAGAGGCAAACGTTCCCTGGACGATGTGATGCGTGCGGCGTACGACAAGTACTCGGGCACGCGTGGCTATACAGAGCAGGAGTTCCGTGCGCTCGTGGAGGAGGTCGCGGGCGCTCGTCTCGACTCCTTCTGGTCATCGGCGCTCGAAGGCACTGGCGAGCTCGACTACGTCGATGCACTCGCAACAACAGGTCTCAGGTTCAGGGTGCCTTCACCTGAACCCGGAAGAACAGCTGGTCGCGCGACGCTGGGCGCGGTCACCAAGATTGACGCCGGCCGCCTGATCGTGTCGCAGGTGCGTCGAGGAACGCCGGCGCACGAGGCAGGCCTGAACGTGGACGACGAGATCCTGGCAATCGACGACTTCAGAGTGCGCTCTGATCAACTCGACAGCCGGCTGGAGCAGTACGTGGCGGGCGAGCCCGTCACGATCCTCGTCGCGCGTCGTGACCGGTTGCTCCGTCTGGACATGATGCTCGGTGCCGAACCGCAGAAGGCCTGGCAACTGGAAGTCGATCCCGCGGCGTCTGCCGCACAACGGGCTGTACTGGACTTATGGCTCGCCCCGCGCGGAATTCCCGGGCGTATGAGCTAAACGCGCGTGCTGTTTGCGCCGATGGCTCCGGTATCGCTCTTGCACCGGTTCCCAACCTTGGAGCAAACACAGTGGGGATGTCAGCGGGTACGGCGGTCGTCGAGTTCGAAATCACCAGGAAACTCAGTGAGTTAGCCGTTCCGGACGGCTCGTCCGCGCTTGTCCTCTTCCGGTTGCAGGGCCGACCTCTCGGCTGGGGTGTCGGCAGGGTGACTGACGGCTTTCTCGACGGTGCCGACCTGATTCGCCAGTTTCTTCAGCAGCACATCTGGAGTTGCGCGTTGCCGCTTGCCGAGCGCGCGGTTCAGGGAGGTCGCCCGCTCCGGATGCTCGACGCCACGACACTGCTTCAGTCGCCGCCACCAGCGCCCGCCGCGGGTCCGCTCGTCACCGTCGCTGTGCGCAGCCGGACCGCTGCGAACCGTCTCCAGCCATGTCTCGATTCGCTCCTGCGCCTGAACTACCCGGCACTCGACCTCGTGTTGATCGATGCCTCGGACGATCGCCGGCACGTTGAAGCGCTCGTCCGAGACCGTTATCCCAGGATCCGGTATAGCAGCGCGCCCGGGCTGGGCATGGCCTCCCGGCGCGCGATCGCCGAATGCCGCGGGGACATCCTTGCCATCACCGATGGCGACGCCGTCGTTGACCGGCACTGGGTGTCCGCGCTGGTGCACGTGTTCCTCTCGGATCCGGAGGTCATGACCGTCAGCGGCCTTGCGATCCCGCGGTCGCTCCGCCGCCCGTTCCGGCCCGCATTGCCCGCGGGCGCCCCGTTCTGCCGTCAGTGGGGGCGTGCCCTGGAAGACTGCGAATCGATCGATGGTGCGACGCAGCGTGCGCTGGAGCGCGCGAGCTCGAACATGGCGTACTGGCGGCCGGGAGGGTCGATGCCCTCGCGGTACACTCGAGTGTGGGAGCCGGCGGCGATCGTTCGCACGCTGACGCTGACGCCAGCATGCCAGCCCAAAGCACGGCGCGGACCGATGCGCACGCTCGATCGTCACATCGATCTCCAGGACGGCATCGTCCCGATTTCGGACGCGTCCCCGTATGACGCGCTGCGTTTGCAGGTCACGTGGGCAGGCGAACCGGTGGGCACTGCCCGCATCGCGCATCACGGCGCCATCGTCAGCCGGTTGTGGATCGAGGATGCGATCGCGCAGCAATTGACGGCACCAGTACTCGACGCGGGTCTGCATCTTGGTCCGCAAGTGTCTCAAGCGCTGCTCACCGCTGACTTGGTGCGCTACGTCTTATCGCGTTGGGAACCCGGGGTGCCTGCGACCCGGGCTCGTGCCGCGGTCCGGACCGCCGCGGCGTAGGCGATTCAGCGAGTCGAACGGCCACTTCCTGACGGGTAAACCAAACATAATCACCCAGCGTCTTATGCTGCTGTGGAGAGGCGTGACGACTAGGTTCGCGCTGGCACTTGCACTCCTGACCGTTACGGGTGAGGGCCCATGGACGTCTGCCGGCGCGCAGGTCCCGATCGCCGAGATGGCGGCCTTCTCCGTTGCTGAAGCCCTCCTTCCCATTGTTCTCGACGGTGAGTTGAACGATCCTGCGTGGGAGCGCGCCACGCCCATCGGCTCGTTCCTGCAACGCGATCCTCTCGATGGAGCACCAGCGACCCTGCGTACCGAGGCGCGCGTCGCGTTCGACGCGACCGCCATCTATGTGGCGGTTCGCGCGTTCGACTCCGATCCCGAGCGCATCGTCGGGTTCCTGACGCGGCGCGATGAGGAATCGTCTTCCGACTGGGTGGACGTGCTGATCGACTCGTACCACGATCGGCGAACGGCGTATCAGTTCGGCGTCAACCCGGTCGGCGTGAAGCGAGACACCTACTGGTACAACGATTCGAATCGCGACGACAGTTGGGATGCGGTCTGGGACGTCGTCTCCAGGCGCGACGCGGACGGGTGGTGCGCTGAGTTCCGGATTCCGTTCTCCCAACTCCGATTCAGCGGAGATGGTGGCGACCGCCTCGGGTTTGCCGTGATGCGTGACGTGGCTCGCTTGAAAGAGACGGCGACGTGGCCGCTCCTCTCCCGAAATGCGAGCGGGTTCGTCTCGTCGTTCGGCGATCTGACGGGCGTCACTATCGGCACGGCGTCGAAGCGGCTGGAGCTGGTGCCCTATGTCGTGGGAGAGATCGGCACCGTTCCGCTGGAGCCGGGAAATTCGTTGCAGAACAGTCCCGACCATGACATCGCGGTTGGCGTGGACGTGAAGTACGCCGTGACTCCCGCATTGAACCTCACGGCGACGGTGAACCCGGACTTCGGCCAGGTCGAAGCCGACCCTGCCGTCGTGAACCTCACCGCCTTCGAGACGTTTTTCTCGGAGAAGCGGCCGTTCTTCATCGAGGGCTCCGGCACGTATCAATTCCAGTGCACGAACTGCGACCTGTTTTACTCGAGGCGGATCGGCCGGGCGCCGCGCGGCACCATCACGCTCGAGGAGGGTGAGTACTCGGTCCAGCCCGTGCAGTCCACGATTCTTGGCGCGGCGAAGCTGACGGGCCGCGTCGGTGCGTTTTCAGTCGGCGTTCTCGGGGCAGTCACGGATGACGAATACGCGGACGTCGCGTTTCTGAGCGGGCCCACCCGCCAGATGGTCGAGCCAGGAACGTTGTATTCGGTGTCACGCGTGCGACGCGAGTTCTCCGATCAGTCGTCGCTCGGCTTCATCTTCACGACGACGAACAGGCACATCGAAGAGAGCGTCTCGTTTCTGCCTGACAGCGCACTCACCGGCGGCATCGACTACGACTGGCGCATCGGCACACGGTGGGGCCTGAAAGGCTACTGGGCGGGTAGCGACGTCAGCGGCAGCACGCTTGCTATATCGGAGCTGCAGCGCAGCACCGTTCACAGCTTCCAGCGACCCGATGCCACGCACGTCGAATTCGACCCGCTTGCCGACACGATGCGCGGCCACTCCGGCCGTGTCTCGTTCGGCAAGATTGCCGGCGAACGCACGCGGATGAACGTCGAGGTCGGCTACACGTCGCCTGGCTTCGATGTCAACGACGTGGGCTTCCAGCCCCGCGCCGACGAGATCCCGCAGCGCAGCTGGTTTCAATCGCGGTGGAACACGCCGGGCAAGTACACGCGAAGCATCGAGTTGAATTTCAACCAGTGGTCGGCGTTCAACTTCGGCGGCGACCGGCTGGAGTTGGGGGGAAACATCAACGCACATTGGGACTTTCAGAATTTCTGGGAGACCGGATTTGGCGTCAACATCAACGCGCGCAACTTCGACGACCGGCTGACCCGCGGCGGGCCTGGGGGGTACAACTTGCCCGAGCGCACCAGCTGGCAGTATTTCAACAGTGACGACCGCCGGGTGGTGAGCTTCAACTGGAATTCCGCGTTCGGCGGCGACGGCTACGGCCGCTTCTTCGAGCTGCAGCCCGCCATTGTCGTCAGGCCGATCTCGTCGTTCTCGACCGAGGTCGGTATCAACTACAACAACAACATCAATGACGCGCAATGGGTCGAGGAAGACATCCAGCCGGATCGGACACACTACGTGTTCGGACGTCTCGAGCAGAAGACTCACTCGCTCACGCTGCGCGTCGACTACACGATGACACCCAATCTGTCCTTGCAGCTGTACGGGCAGCCTTTCATCAGCACGGGGCACTATGTCCGCTACAAGGAGCTGGTGGACGGGCGCGCCGAGCGCCACGAGGACCGCTACGCGCCCTACAACTACGACGGCAACGCCGACTTCAATGTGTTGTCCTTCCGAACGACCAATGTCCTGCGCTGGGAATACCGTCCCGGGTCGACGCTGTTCGTCGTCTGGCAACAGGGCCGCGAGGGCAATGGCGTGCCCGGCCGGTCTGCCCTCCCACGCGACTACTCCGACCTCTTCTCGACGCCGGCCTCCAACACACTGCTCATCAAGTTCGCGTACTGGATGAATCCATAACGGGCCGCAGGCGACGGGCACGGGCTATACTGCGCTCGAATGAGGTTCGACCCGGAGTATGTGTCTCAAGTCCTCAACGAGAACTTCGAGGACGCGAAGACACTGTTCCTCTCGCCGCTGATCGCCATTCATTACGCGCACCTCGTGATGCTTGCCGATCGCGGGATCATCGACGCCGCGCACGCTCGCGCGATTCGCGAGGCGCTCGATTCGATCCCGGTCAACGCCATCCGCAAGACGCCGTACGACGGCACGTGTGAGGACCTTTTCTCACACCTCGAGCGGCTCCTGATCGATGTGTGCGGCGAAGACACGGCCGGGCGGCTTCATACCGCCCGCAGCCGCAACGACATCGACATGACGATGTACCGGATGCGGCAACGTGAGTTCCTCATCGGGTTGATCGAGGCTTCAGGCGAGTTGCGCAAGGTGTTGATCGATCTGGCGTCGCGGCACCGGGGCACGTTGTTCGCGGCACACACCCATACGCAGCCGGCGCAGCCCACGACGCTCGCGCACTATCTGCTTGGCGTGATCGAGCAGCTCGAGCGCGATGGCACCCGGTTGCGTGCGGCCTACCAGTCCACCAACCGCTGTCCGCTGGGATCGTGCGCGATCACCGGCACCGGGTTTCCGATTGATCGTCAGCTGACGAGCGATCTGCTCGGCTTCGACGGGCCGACCGGCAATACCTACGGGAGCATCGCGACGGTCGACTATCTCCTCGAGAGCGCATCGGCGGCGGCGGTGTTGACCGCGGGACTTGGCCGCGTCGTCCAGGACCTGCTGCTGTGGTGCACCGTGGAGGTCGGGTATCTCAGACTGGCAGAAGGCTTCGTGCAGTCGAGCACCATCATGCCGCAGAAGCGCAACCCGGTTGCCATCGAACATGCGCGGGCGATTGGCAGCAAGGCACTCGGGCAGGTTGCCGCCATCATGCTGAGCGTTCATAACACACCGTTCGGCGACATCGTCGACACAGAGGACGATCTGCAGCCGCTCGTGGCGGCGATGTTCCGGGACGCCACGCGCGCGGTGACGCTCGTCAGCGCGTCGATGCGCGGTGCGGAGTTCGACGTGTCGCGCATGGAGGCGCGAGCCGGCGAGGGTGGCACCACGTTGACCGAGCTGGCCGACCATCTCGTTCGCGATCGCGGCGTGCCGTTCAGGACGGCGCACGCGATTGCCGGCCGCCTGAGCCGGCATTGCGGGCTGAGCGATCCAGTGTCGCTGGCCGTGATGCTGCGTGAAGTCGGCCAGGACACGCTCGGCGAGCCGCTGGAGCTCACCGAGGAGGAATTGGCGGCGATCCTCAGCCCGCGTCACTTCGTCGACGTGCGGCGAACGCCCGGAGGGCCATCACCCATCGAGACCTCACGCGCTTTGGACTCGGCAGGCGCTGCTCTCGACGCTGATCGCGCGTGGCTGGCACAGACGCGCGCGGCAGCAGCAGCGGCCGACGAACGATTGCGCGCGAGGAGCCTGAGTCTGTGACCCATATCCAGCGCCAATACGTACGCGTCCTCATCGTGTGGGTGAGTGTTCTGGCGGCGCTGTACATCTTCCAGGAACTCTTCTCGTGACGCCGGTTGATTGGACCATCGTTGGCGTCTACCTGGCCTGGATCGTGTGGGACGGTTTGCGTCTCACCAAGCGGAGCAATGAGCTCGAGGGCTACTTCCTGGGAGGCCGAAGCCTGCCGTGGTGGGCGGTTGGCTTGTCGGTCATGGCGACGCAACTCAGCGCGATCACGATGGTCGGCACGACCGGGCAGGGGTACGGCGACGGCATGCGCTTCCTGCAGTTCTACTTCGCGCTGCCGCTCGCGATGATCGTCTTGTCGGTCACGCTCGTGCCGTTCTTCCACAACGCCAAGGTGTATACGGCGTACGAGTACCTGGAGCGCCGCTTCGATGCGAAGACGAGAGCGTTCACGAGCCTGCTGTTCCTGTTCTCGCGGAGCATGTCGCTGGGCGTGGTGATCTCGGCGCCTGCCGTCGTGTTTTCCGTTGTGCTCGGCACCGACCTGACAACGACCGCGCTGATGATCGGCGTCCCGACCATCGTCTACACGATGTTCGGTGGTGTGCAGGCGGTGACCTGGACCGACGTCAAGCAGATGGTGCTCATCGTCTTTGGCCTGCTGGCGGCGGTGGTCGTGCTGATCGGTGGTTTGCCGGAGGAGGTGGGAGTCGGGCAGGCGCTGCGAATTGCCGGTGCGGCCGGCCGGCTGCAGACGTTCGACTTCTCGTTCGATCTGACCAATCAATACACCTTCTGGTCCGGCACGATCGCCGCACTGTTCCTGTTCTGCTCGTACTTCGGCACCGACCAGAGCCAGGTACAGCGCTATCTGACGACCCCCTCTGTCGATGCGGCGCGCGACTCGCTGCTGATGAGCGCGTACTGGAAGATCCCGCTGCAGGCGCTCGTGCTGCTGGTCGGCGTCCTGATGTTCCTGTTCTTCCTCTACACGCCGTCGCCGATGCTCTTCAACGGTGTGCACGAACGCGAAATGCGCGAGGGACCCGCGGCGGCCGAATATCGCGGGCTCGAATCGCGCTTCGAGGCGGCGGCGGCCTCGAGGTCTGCCGCCGCCCGCGTGATGACCCGGGCGGAATCCGCCGGTGATGTGAGGAGCCTCGAGGTCGCGAGGAGTGAATTTCAACGCCAGGACACAGAGGTCCGTACCGTTCGCAACGAAGCAATCGCGCTCGTTCGCAAGACGACGGGCGACGCCGCCTACAGCGATGTGAACTACGTGTTTCCGACGTTCATCACGCGCCACATGCCCATCGGGCTGCCCGGTCTGCTCATTGCCGCGATTCTCGCGGCGGCGATGTCGACGATTGCCGGTGAGCTGAACTCGCTCTCGACCGCAACCGTGATCGATTTCTATCGCCGCTTCGTCCGGACCGAGGCCAGCGACTCACACTTTCTGTGGGTCTCGCGGCTGGCGACCGGGTTCTGGGGTCTCTTTGCCAGCATCGTGGCTGTGTGGGCGGCGGAACTCGGGTCGCTCATCGAGGTCGTCAACCGCTTCGGCTCGTTCTTCTACGGTTCGATCCTCGGCGTGTTCATCCTGGCGGTGGGGTTCCCGCGCGCGACGGCCAACGGGGCGTTCGTCGGTCTCATCGCGGGCATGAGCGCCGTGGCGTGGGCGGCCACGTCGACCAACGTCGCGTTCCTGTGGCACAACGTGATCGGCGCCGTGGTGGTCGTCATTGTTGGCCTGGCCGTGAGCCTCGTCACCAGGCGCTGACCACGATGGTGCGCGTTCTGGTCACCGGCGGCACGTTCGACAAGACGTACGACGAGATCAACGGACGCCTGACGTTCGGCACCACGCATGTCCCGGAGATGTTGCGACTGGGGCGTTCGCGAGTGGATCTTGCGGTCGAGACGCTGATGATGATCGACAGCCTCGAGATGACCGATGCCGAGCGCGCCCGTATCGTCGCCCGGTGTGCTGAGTGCCCTGAGCGGCACATCGTGGTGACACACGGGACCGACACGATGGTGGAGACGGCGCGGATGCTGGCGGGTGGTGTCCGCGACAAGACCGTGGTGTTGACCGGCGCCATGATTCCATACGCGTTTGGCAGCTCGGATGGTCTGTTCAACCTTGGCAGTGCGTTGTCATTCGCGCAGGTGCTGCCACCGGGCGTCTACATCGCGATGAACGGTCAGTGCTTCCTGTGGGAACGTGTGAGGAAGAACAAACAGACCGGCGTTTTCGAGTCAATCTAGGTCCGGCTTTAGCCGGACCGGCGGTCAGTCGAGCGCTTCGGTCTCCGGTGCGTACATGAAGTCGTGTTCCCCCGGTGGCTCGTGCCCCGCGAGTCGCGCGGCGTATGCGATTTGCGCCAGGTGACGAATCTCGTGGAGCAGGATGTGCGAGGCCAGCTTGCGGCGCGTCATCGTGAACGTGCCGCTCTGCACCGTGAAGGTCATCCATTGACTCGCAGTCTGGTCGTTCAGCTCACCGAGGTAACGCCGAAGGTCGGCCCTGGCAGTGTCGGCGTACGCGAGCAGTGCCTGCCAGTCCTCAGCCTGAATCCCTGTCTTGTCCGGCAGCTGACCGCCCTGCATGCGCGTGAGATGACGGCGTTCGACGAGAAAGACGTGATCGAGGACGCTTCCCACGGTCGGGAATCGACCGCCGCGCTGAAACGGAATCGTCAGTCTGGTCGGGTCGGCTTCTATCCAGTTTCGCCACTTGCCGCGCTCCTGATCCGAATATGTCATCAAGGCCGCCAACTCCAACGCTACGCTCATTCGCCCAACGCCTCCTGAATCGACATCGCCTTGGCCGGTCCGAGGTTCAGCTTCAGGATCCCCGGTTCGATCTCTTTGCGGTCCCCCGCCACGACGACGAGAAACCGCTGCGGCTGGATGTAGGTGGCCGCAGCCTTCTGCACCGCTTCGGCTGTCACTGCCTGAATGTTCTTCACGTAGTCCGTGTAGTAGCTGTCCGGAAGCCCGTACACGATCAACGGCTCGAGCTGCGCCGAGAAGTCAGAGATCGCCTCGAAGTTGCTCGGGAAGCTGAACGCGAGGTAGTTCTTCGCCTTGGTCAATTCATCGGCGCCGACCGGCTTGGTGATCGCGGTCAGCTCGTTGAAGAACTCTCGAAGTGCTTCGGCGGTCTTGTCGGTCTGCACGCCCGCGCCTGCGAAGAAGGGGCCGGCCGAAAGGCGCATGTCGAATCTGGAGCTGGCACCGTACGAGTAGCCATGTTGTTCACGCAGGTTCTGATTGAGGCGTGATGTGAAGGAACCTCCCAGGATCGTGTTGAGGACCTGCAGCGCAAAGAAGTCTGGCGAGGAACGCGGAACGCCGACCCAGCCGATGCGGACCTGCGACTGTTCGGCTCCTGGCATGTCGACGATTGTGATCTGACGTTGAGCGGGCTGCGCAGCAGGAGGTACAGGCGGCCGGCTGAGCGGCGTTCCACCCGCACGCCACGAGCCGAAGTGCTTTTCCAGCTGCGGCACGACGTCGTCCGCGGTGATATCTCCGACGGCGAGCAGCGTTGCGTTGCCTGGCTGGAACGCGGCGGCATGAAACGTCTTCAAGTCCGATGCTGTGATGCCCTTGATCGAGGCAGCGGTCCCGACCGCGCTGGTGCCATAACGATGCGAGGGCCCGTACAGCAGCCGGGTGAACGACATCGCCGCCACCGACGCGCCATCATCTCTGGCCTGCAGCAGCTCGGTCAGCCGCTCCTTGCGCACCCGCTCGAGCTCGGCGTCAGGAAACGTCGGTCTCAGTGCGACATCGGCCATCACGGTGAGCGCGGCGCCCAGACGCGCGACCGGGACTCCCAGTCGGACTGCGGACGCATCGAACGAACTGCTGGCACCGAGATCGGCCCCGAGGAAATCGATCTCGTCGGCGATCTCGAGCGCCGAGCGTGTGCCCGCGCCCTCGTCCAGCATCGCCGCGGTGAGACTGGCGAGGCCGTATTTGCCAGCCGGGTCGTCGCTGCTTCCGGCCTTCACCAGCAGTGTGATCTGCACGAGCGGTACTTCGTGCGCTTCGACCACCCATACAGAAACGCCGTTCGACAGGGTGCGTTTCTGGATCGCCGGCAACTTCAGTTGCGGCGCCGGACCAAGCGCGGGTGGTTTCGAACGATCTGGCACACCCTGCGCAGCGAGCGAGATGCCGCAAAAGAACGCGATGAGGGCGAGCCCAAAGCCCAGAGCCGAACGCCGAAAGCCGGCAGTACTCATCGCTTCTCCTCCGGCTCCACCACGAGCTCCACGCGCCGATCGGCAGGCAGCCACTGCAACGCGGCCGACTGGATATCAGCGGGGGAGAGCGACGTATACCGCGCCAGGTCCTCTGCGAAATAGTCAGGCCCACCGCCGGCGAAGGCATAGGCATTCAGCTGATCGGCCTTGCCGCCGAAGCTGCCGATGCGCTCCATTCGCTGGTAGAACGACGCTTCCATCTGGTTGATCGCGCGCTGGACTTCGCGCGCGGTCGGCCCTTCGCGACGGAGCCGATCGAGCTCCTCGTCGATCACCTTCTGCAGTTCGCCGGTGGTGTGTCCGTCGCGGGCCGTTGCCACGATCATGAACGTGCTTCCCAGCGCACCGGACTGCTGAAACGCCGAAACGTCCTGCGCGATCTGCAGGTCGTAGACGAGACGCTTGTAGAGGCGTGAGTTCTTCCCGCCCGTGAGGACGGAGGACGTGACGTCGAGCGCCGAGTCGCCGGGGGCATAGAACCGCGGCGTCAGCCACGCGAGGTAGAGACGCGGCAGGCTGACCTTGTCGGTCAGTGTTTTCTTCTGAACACCCGTCAGGATTGCCGCCGGAGGTGCGACCGGCTCCACGACGGTTCCGCGCGGGATCTCGCCGAACCATTTCTCGACCAGTGCACGGGTGCGATCGAAGTCGATGTCACCAGCGATGACGAGGCTCGCGTTGTTCGGCGCGTAGTACTTCTTGAAGAACTCGACCACATCCTCGTAGCTCGCGGCCGTCAGATCCTCCATGTATCCGATCGTCGGCCAGCTGTACGGATGGTTCGCCGGCCAGAGCATCTTGTCCAACTCGATCGACGCCATGCCGTACGGACGGTTCTCGTAGCTCTGGCGCCGTTCGTTCTTCACCACGTCGCGCTGGCCATCGACGCGCTGGGGCGACATCGTGTCGAGAAGGTAGCCCATGCGATCCGACTCGAGATAGAGCGCCAGCTCGAGGGCGTTCGACGGAAGGTCGATGACGTAGTTGGTGCGATCGTTCGACGTCGATCCGTTGTTGTCGCCGCCGGCGCCTTCGAGCAGGATGTCGAACTGCCCTTCCGGCACGTGCTTGGATCCTTCGAACATCAGGTGCTCGAACAGGTGAGCGAACCCTGTCCGGCCTGTTTTCTCGTTGGCCGAGCCGACGTAGTACCACACGTTGACCGCGACCGCCGGGATGCTGGTATCGCGATGCATGATGACGTTCAGGCCGTTGGCGAGCCGGAACTGCTGGTACGGCACCTGGAGTGGCGCCGGCGTCTGGGCAGCCAGCGGAACAGTCAATAGGGCAAGCAACCCGACCAGAATGCGGCGTCGCATGTGGCCTCCTGGCAAAAGAATCAATTGTCCTTCATTTCCGGTGCATAATCCCTCCCCGCGGATGCATGTGCCGGGTCTGGAGGGCAAGACCCGGTCTACGAATTGAGGAGCAAGACTCCGGCTTACAAAACGAGGAGGAAGGCGACATGGCGAAGGGAACGCGGCTCGTCGCAGCGCTCGCGCTGGTGGCGGTCGGATGCAGCTCGCCCAGGGATGCGGCAAGCGTGCTGAACGACGCTCAGCAGGCAATGGGCACGGTGAATTCCATTCAGTACTCGGGCACCGGTATGAACGCGTTCTTCGGACAGGCACTGACGGCCGGTCAGGAGTGGCCTCGTCGCGACATGTCGGGCTACACGCGTTCGATCAACTACGAGCAGCGTTCGGCCCGGGACGAGATGAACTTCGCGCAGCCGACCTTCGGTGGTCAGCAGCAGAATGCGCAGGTCAACGGTGACAAGGCATGGAACGTCGGACCGAACGGCCCGGCGCCACAGCTTGCCGCGGCCGAGGAACGGCAGCTCAACATCTGGCTGACGCCACACGGATTCCTGCGCGCCGCGGCGGCTGCCGGCAACGCCACGCTGACGGGCGACGAGGGCGCCAGCATCATTTCGTTCACGGCCCTCGGCAAATACAAGGTCGACGGCTCGATCGATGCGCAGAACCACGTGACGAGGGTGGCGACGAAGATTCCCAACCCGGTCATGGGAGACACGGACCTGGTCGCCAGCTATACGGACTACAAGGACTTCAACGGCGTCCAGTTCCCGACGAAGATCCTGGTGGAGCAGGGCGGCTTTCCCCTCTGGGATCTGACGATCACGGGCGTGACGCCGAATGCGCCGGTCGATCTCCCTGTTCCCGATGCCGTTGCCAGCGCCACGTTACCGGCAGTGCAGACGATGAGCACGAAGCTGGCGGACGGTGTCTGGCACATCACCGGCGGCTCGCATCACAGCGTGATGGTCGAGTTCAACGAGTACATCGCGGTCGCGGAAGCCCCGCTCGACGAGGCCCGCTCGCTGGCCGTCATCGCGGAAGCGAAGAAGCTGGCGCCGAACAAGCCGATTCGCTACGTCGTGACCACGCATCACCACTTCGATCACAGCGGCGGGCTGCGCACCTATGTTGCCGAGGGAGCGACGGTCGTGACGCATTCGACGAACGTGCCGTTCTTCGAGAAGACTCTGAGCGCACCGGCGACGCTCGTTCCCGATGCGCAGAGCAAGGCGCAAGCGAAGCCGACGCTTCAGGGCGTGTCAGGGAAGGACATCATCACCGACGGGAAGCAGACGGTCGAGATCTACGCGACGCCCGGCGACACGCACACCGACGAGTACACGTTCATCTACCTGCCGGGACCGCGGATTCTCATCGAGGGTGACGCCTACAGCCCCGGGCCGGCCGACGCGCCCGTGCCGGCGACGCCTCCGCCGAACGCCGTCGCGCTCTATGACGAGGTGCAGAAGCTGAAGCTGAACGTCGCGACGATTGCGCCGATCCACGGCCGCGGCGCGGTGCCGATTGCGGAACTGAGACGCTTCATCGGCAGGAAGTGATCCGGGTCCTTGGTCCTTCGTGCTTGGTGCTTGGTCCGTCCTGAGTCCTGGGTCCGTCCCCTAGAGCGTTTTTCACAACACTGTAGCGACGCGATAGCCGCAGT
>JALDXQ010000099.1:0-27009 GCA_032156805.1 Acidobacteriota bacterium | reverse complement strand
AGCGTCCCGCGTAACTCGGGGTACTCGCGGATCATCTTGCCGAAGCTGAAACCAGAGTAGTACTCGCAAACGAGGCGACGCATCCGGTCCACCCCTTCGTTGAAGACCGTGCCCCACTTGCCCAGCTGCGCCGCGGACGTATCGCGGCTCGACAACCCTTCGACGATCGCGTCCGACGCCAGCTGCCCGGACTTGAGCGCCAGCAGAACACCCGACGAGTACAACGGATCGAGGAAGCCGAACGCATCACCGACCAGCACCCAGCCGTCGCCGGCTACTTTCGTCGATCGATACGAGTAGTCCTTGGTCGCGAAGTAGCCGGTCACGCGCCGGGCGTTCTCGACGCGCCGCTTGACACCGGGGCACAGCTCGACTTCTTCCTCGTAGGTCTGCGCGTAGTTGCTGCGCCCCTTGAACAGGTAGTCGAACGGCGAGACGACGCCGATGCTGACGATGTTGTCGTGCTGCGGGATGTACCAGAACCATCCCTTCTTGTTTCCAGTCTGGATGACCAGCGTCGCCCCCTCGTCGCGGCCGGTGTCGCGGTAGGCGTTCTCCCAGTAGGTCCAGATGGCGCCCTTGTTCAGGATCGGATCCCACACGCGCAGCCCGAGCCGGTTCATCAGCAGCCCGTTCTGTCCGCTGGCATCGACCACGACCTTCGCGCGCACCTCGCGAAAACCCTGCTCGTCGCGAATCTTCACGCCGACCGCGCGATCGCCGTCCATGAGCACGTCGTGCACACGCACGCCCTCATGCACGTCCACGCCATGCTCGCGCGCGTTGTCGAGCATCATCTCGTCGAATTCACTGCGCACGACCTGCCACGTCTGCGAGCACTCGTGCGGCTTGTTGTCCCAGAAGTAGAACGGCGCCGACTCGCGGCCTTCGGAGTTGACGAACTGCACGCTGAACTTCTTGACGAAGTGGCTCGCCTGCATCTTCGGGAGCATGTCGAGCTCTTTGAGGACCCAGTAGGTCTCGGGGATCAGCGACTCGCCGATGTGGAACCGCGGAAACCGCTCCCGCTCGAAGAGCTGAACGGAAATACCCCGCTTGGCCAGCAGCGTCGACACCGTCGAACCTGCGGGGCCCCCGCCGACGACGACAACATCCGGATCCATGCTCTGTGTCATGACTCTACGACGAACCGATTGGCCTTCATCTCGAACCGCGGCAGCGTGCCGGACTCGACCACGTGCACGTTGACGCTCAGGCCAAGTGCCTCACGAAGGTGATACGCCACCCGCGAGGCGACCGCATTACTGTCCTCGAACTCCGGGGCGACCTCGATTTCCAGCCGCAGCGATCGCATCGACCCGTGCCGCGACACGACCGAGCGGAATTCAACCACTTCCGGCAGCCGCCGCACGACCGACTCGATGCCGACCGGGTACACGTTCACTCCACGAATGTTCACCATGTCGTCGGCGCGCCCGAGGATGCCGCCTTCGAGGCGAGCCCACGTGCGGCCGCAGCGACATGGGTCCGAGCACCGGACGACGATGTCTCCGGTACGGTAGCGAATCACCGGGCTGGCAGTCCGTCCCAGGTTGGTTAACACCAGTTCCCCGGTTTGGCCATCGCTCACTTCGAGGCCTGTCTTCGGATCGAGTATCTCGGCAATGAATTCCGCTTCGTTGATGTGCAGCGACCCGGGTGCTTCCCAGCATTCGAAGCTCACCGGACCGACTTCAGTCAGGCCGTGATGATCGATGACGCGTGCTCCCCAACTGCGCTCGATGCGATCGCGTGTCGCCGGAATGCTGCCGCCAGGCTCGCCCGCGACGATCAGCATTCGCACAGTCCCCTCGCTGAGCGGCCGGCGATGCTCATGTTCGGCGATCTCAGCGAGCCGCAGCGCGTAAGTTGGCGTGCAGCAGACGACCGTGGCGCCGATGCTCTCGATCATCGACAGCCGAATCTGGCTCGACATGCCGCCGCCGGGCACACAGTGCAGCCCGATCTGCGGACCCGCCTCGAACCCGGCCCAGAAGCCGAGGAACGGACCGAACGAGAACGGAAAGAACACGCGGTCGCCAGGTTCGACGCGCGCCCCTCGATACACGGCCTTCCAGCACTCGAGGAGCCATTGCCAGCTCTCATTCGTATCGATCCAGCGCAGCGGGCGCCCGGTCGACGACGAGGTCTGACAGTAGCGTGTGTAGCGGCCGAGCGGCTCGGTCAGCGCCGTTCCCCACGGCGGATTCGCCGCCTGATCGGCGTTGAGCTCCGCCTTCGTAGTGAGTGGCAGCTTCCGGAAATCCTCAGGAAGACGTAGCGTGCTGGCGTCGATGCCGGCCTCGGCCAGCTTGCGCGTGTAGAACGGATTTCGCCCCTGCACCGCCTGTAGCAATTCGGAGAGCCGGCGGCCCTGGCCCACGGCGAGTCGATCGCGATCCAGTTGCTCGACGTCGAGCACTAGACTTCGGCCTCCGCCTCTGCTGAGACCTCGAAGCGTCCCGCAATCTCGGGCGGGATCGACTGCGCCTTCATCACTCCGTCTGGTCCCCTGGTGACGCACACCACCGTGATGGTTCCGGTCGCCACCGTCTCCGCTCCCTTGTTCAGCGTGCACACGTAGCGCATGCTCTTGTCGCTGATGGCGACGATGCGGATTCGCGCGTCGAACTCGTCTTCGAAGCGAAGCGGCCGATGGTAGTCGAAGCCCGCGGACACCCTGGGAAATCCGACCTTGGCGCCGCGTGCGGCAATGCTCAATCCCGCCTGCCGCCACATGGCGTGCTCGGCCTCTTCCATGTAGCGGAAGTACACGCTGAAATGGACGATACCGGCGGAGTCGACTTCGTGGAACGCCACACGACGGTGGATGGTGAATTCCGATAGTGCCATCTACCGCAACGGTCCGAGGGGACGAGGGTGCGAGGGTTCGATGGTCCGGTCCGCAGGTCCGAGTGTCCGGTCTGAAGGTTCGTCGGTCCACCGACAAAGGCTCGCGGATACGAGACCAGGCTTCCGGACCGTCGGACCGGACCGCCGGACCCTCGGACCGGACCCTCGCACCTTCGAACCGTCGCCCCGTCGGACCGCTGTGCGTGTCATGTGTACCTGATCCCGGCGTGCTCCGGCAGGAAGAAGCGCTTGAGCAGGCCGTCAACGCGGAGCAGGCCGTCCCGGGTCAGGGCAACACGCTGCTCGTTGCGCTCCGCGAGGTACCCGTCCGCAGCGATCGAGTCGAGCGGGTCCCGGAAACGCTGCAGCACATCGGCGCTGTACTTCTCCTGGAAGTAGGCAGGACGGATTGATCCCAGTTTCAGCTGAAGGATGAACTCGCGGATCAAACGTTCTTCGTGGGTCGGGCGATAGGCGCGACTGAGTGGAATCTCGTCACGGCGAATCGCAGCAGCATACGTCTCCCACGTATCGAGGTTCTGGACGTGGACACCGTTCATGTGACCGAACGACGCAACACCGAGACCAACCATGTCAGCGCCCTGCCAGAGGCGGTCGGTGTAGATGAACCGGGTCTGGTCGGGATTCTTCACTGCGGTGTACGCACTTCGTACGTGGTACCCGTCGGCTTCGAGCGTCTCGAAGGCTTCACGAACCCATCGCCGCTTGGTCGACCAGTCCGCAACCGGCTGCGCGAACCGGCCGGTCCCCTTCAGCAGGTTCCCGCTGATCGTGGTGTTGAATGGCAATTCCATCTGGTAGATCGTCACGCTGTCCGGTTGAAGCTCCAGCGTGCGATCGATGCAGGCACGCCAGTTGTCGTCTGTCTCACCGAGCATGCCGGCAATGAGGTCGATGTTGATCTGCGGAAAGCCCAGTGAACGCGCGAACGCGTAGGCGCGGCCGATCTCCGGCGACCGGTGCGCGCGTCCGTTGCTCTCGAGGATCTCGTCGCTGAAGTTCTCGACGCCGAGGCTCAGGCGCGTGACGCCAATCCCGCGAATCGACGCCAGCTTGGCTTCGGTCAGCGTCCCCGGCTCGCACTCGAAGGTCACTTCCTCGGCCTGACGCCACGACGTCACGGCGTTCAGCCGCGAGACCAGCCCTTCGAGCTGTTTGGTCGAGAGGAACGACGGTGTCCCGCCGCCGAAGTAGACGAAGTTCAGCGGCCGTCCGGCAATCGACGGAAGGTTCGCGTACAGCTCCCACTCATGCGCGAGCACGTCGAGGTAGTCGCCCACTTCCTGCGCGTTCTTGTCCGTGTAGACACGGAAATAGCAGAAGTGGCAGCGCTTCCGACAGAACGGAATATGGAGATACAACCCGAGTGGCACACCTGGCGCCGGCGGTGACGCGAGTGCCGGGCGTCCATCTGACGCGACGGCGGTCGTCGACCACGTCGAAAATGGCGGATACGTCGCAACGAAATAGCTGCCGACTTCGGTCGGGTCTGCCAGGGCAGACGGGCTGTGATCGACCACGGTGAAACCACTATATACCGTGGTGAACCAGTTGACACGGCGCGGACCCGGCTGTAACACTCACGCGTCGAGTGTCGTATATTTCGGCCTCCACGGGCGGCCGCGACACGTACTGATATTGATGATCCACGTCCACAGCGGTTGCGGGCACACCAGCAGCGCAACTCCACTCCTACGATCAACGTGAGCGAAATGGTGAGGAAGAAATCGATGGTTTGGGTGATCTTCGTCGCAGGCGCAGTCCTGTCCTGGGGGGCGTACGGAGCGCTCCTTCACCTTGGGCAGACCCAGCTCGGAAATCCGCTCAAGGCACTGCTGTGCGTTGGCGCGGCGTACTTCCTGATCGGCGTGCTGCTCCCGGTCGCCGCCCTCGGGTCGCAGGGGCAGTTGTCCAACTTCCCGACACAGGGACTCATCATCGCGACCGTCGCCGGCGGCCTGGGCGCGGCCGGCGCGGCGTGCATCATCTGGGCGTTCAGGACCGGTGGTCTTCCGGTTTACGTGATGCCACTCGTCTTCGGGGGTGCGCCGATCGTCAACGTGCTCGTCTCGATGGTCATCCATCCGCCCAAGACGGCGCTCAACCCGATGCTGTTCGTCGGGTTCCTGCTCGCGTCAATCGGCGCAGGACTGGTCTTGTACTTCCGTCCGACGGCGTAGAGGCGGGTCTCTTAAGACCCGCCCGCGTCATGCACCGACGCGGACCGCCGGTTTCACAATCCGATGGCGAAGAGGCTGCTCTCTGTCCGGATGTACCAGCGGCCATCCACGAGGGCAGGTGTGGCGAGCGTGCCCTCGCCAATCCGATTGGTGCGAAGCAGCTCGAAGGTCGGACCAGCCTTCAGCACGAATGTCTCCCCTTCATCGTTGGTGAAGAAGATCTTGCCCTCGACCGCGACGGGCGATGCCGAGAAGCCTTCACGCCGCGCCACGCCGAGCCGGTTCTGCCACATCAGCTTGCCGCTCGTCGCGTGGAAGCTCGTGACGATGCTCTGCATGTCGTTGACCATGTAGAGATGCTCGCCATAGAGGATCGGCGAGGGGACGAAGGGAGATCCACGCGGAGTCGTCCATGCAACGTGGCTTTTCGTGACGTCGCCTTTGCCTCCCGGCCGTATCGCGAGTGTCGGACCCGCGCGGCCCGATGAGCAGAACACCATGCCGTAGCCGACGACAGGTGTCGGAATCACCTCGTACGTCGGTCCACCGCAGCTCCATAACTCGGCGCCTGTGTCCGGGTTGTAGGCCTGAACCTTGAGCTGTCCGTTCACGATGATCTCGTCGTGATCGACCACGCGAACGGCAATGGGGGTACCCCAACCGACGCTTGCCTCTCGTGGTGTCGTCCAGACTGTCTTTCCTGTCCTGGTATCGAAAGCAGCGATGAACGAGTTGCGCGACTGGTCCTGGTAGAGGATCAGGCGATCCTTGTAGAGCAACGGCGATCCGGCCGTGCCGTGATACGCCTCCATCGGGCCCAGGTCACGATACCAGACCTGCTTCCCGTTCATGTCGACCGCCATCAAGCCCCTGGGGCCAAACGATGCATAAACGCGCTGTCCATCCGTGGCCGGCGTGGCTGACGCGAAACCGTTCTTGAAGTGATTGCCGGAGGGCGTGCGTCCCTCCGGCGCAAACGTCTCCCAGACCTTCATGCCATCCGAACGCCGATACGCGACGATCGACAGTCGCCGGCCGCCATCGTAGGCGGTCGTCACGAAGATACGATCGCCCCACACGATCGGCGACGAGTTGCCATCCCCGGGAACCGGCACCTTCCACTTCACGTTCTCCGTGTCAGACCAGCTGTCGGGATAACCGGTCCCAGTGACGACACCCTGACCCGACGGACCGCGCCACCGCGGCCAGTACTTTGCGCCCTCGCCGCTGTCACCCACCATCTGCACGGCCGGCGCAGGCTCCTGTCCGGCGAGGTTGAGCGGCGGAAAGAGGATCACGGCGGCGGCGACAGAGACGAGGATCATCCGCACGATTAACGAAGCGCCCCAGTTATTCATCTGTTGACCCGGAGATCGAATGCCGCCATCTCGGCGAGGTTGCGAACCAGGAGGTATCCACCGGCGATTGCCGGCACGTTCCAGGTCTTCCCCTCGAGCACATGGAATCGAGTGAGTTCCTCGTGACGTTCGGGAACCGCCCGAACGAGCGCAAGATCGCCGTCTTCGGTGAGAACGATCAGGTTGTTGCCGGCAAGGAGAATCTGGCCGTACCCGTATCGCCCGGCTTTCCACTTCAGTTCTCCTGTTTCAGCGTCCAGGGCCGCAAGGATCCCTTCGTCGAGGCCGTAGATCACGCCGTCGCGCAGGACCGAGCCGGAGAACCGATTCTTCATCCGGTTGTTACGCCAGACTTCCCGTACCGAGAAGCGATCGCCATCGCGGCTCAGCTCCACCATCGCGCAACCCGCGCCGTAGCTCGCGGAGACGAACACGCGGTTATCCCCGATGACCAGCGGCTGCGCCGCGTTGATCCCGTTGTAGGTCGGGAACGGATATTCCCAGAGCACCTTCCCAGCGCCCGGCACGAGGCCCATCATCCGGGTCGCACTGACAACGAGAAGCTGTCGCACGCCGTTGAGCGTGACCAGCATCGGCGACGCGTATGCCTGCTTGTCACCCAGTGCCGACCAGGCGCGTTTGCCGGTGAGCCGATCGTAGCCAACGACTGATTGCCCGTTGGAGCCGCCTGGCAAGACAATGACTGTGTCGTCAACGACAAGCGGTGCAGCGGACATGCCCCAGTCCAGGTTGCGCGCATCGCTGTCGCTGAGGATGTTCGTGCGCCAGATGACCTTCCCGCTGCCCTCATCGAGCGATCGCAATTCACCGGTCGCGCCGAGGGCGTAGATTCGCCCATCGGACCACGTTGGCGTTGCTCGTGGGCCGTCGCCACCCATCGATTCGCGGAACTCGGCCGGCCATGCGTTGGTCCACAGTTCACGGCCGGTCGGCACGTCGTAGGCCGCGACGACTTCCTGTGAGCCACGCTGCTCGATCGTGAACGCACGCCCACGGGCGACGACAAACGATGCGTATCCGCCACCGACCGGCTGTTTCCAGAGCGGCGTGAGCCCTGCAGCCGGCCAATCGGCCAGCACCGGCACTTCCTGATACGTCCCGTCGCGTTTCGGACCGCGGTAGTCCGTCCAGTACGGTGCCGGTCCTTTGAGCGTTTCAGTTGTCGCGGTCGCTGCCAGCGACGTCGATCCCGCTTCAACGGGAGATGGGACCAGCGGTGATGAAGATGCAGGTTCAGGCGTCGAAGCCGGAGTCGTCGCTCGTTGCGCCTCGCGATGACGCTCGATCCGTTCCGCCTGGCTCTCACCATTCTCGACGAACGTCGGGCGCGGCATCCCGCCACCATCCATCACGAAGCGCAGCCCGAAGAACTGGTAGAGCGCTGCTCCAACCACGAGCAGCGCGACCAGCGCGACGCCGACGAACTTCAGGATCGCTCGAATCATGGCGAACTACTACTCAGTGCGCTTTGCCCCCGCTTGTCTCTGCCCGATCGCGTAGATGAACGACGCCGTGCGCACGAAGATCTGCCCGTCGGAGATGGCCGGTGAACTCAGGGTGTAGTCCTGCAAATCGTTCTCTGCCAGCAGCTCGTACTTGGGCCCCGTTCGAATCACCGTCGTGACGCCGTCTTCATCCGTGATGTAAATCTTCCCGTCCGCCAGCACTGCAGATCCGCTGTACGTGGCGTTGCGCAGACGCTGTGGTCCGTAGACGGTCTTGCCGCTCTTTGCGTCGAGCACGTAGAGAATCCCACGATCGTTGATCGAATACAGATAGGTTCCATCGGTCACGGGCGTAGGCACGTCGGGACCGTTGTTGAAGGACCAGAGCACATGCGAAGCCGTGACATCACCGCGGCCGCCCGGCTTCAGCGCCAGTAACGGTCGTTCCCGTGACGGTGCAAACAGGAGATCGCCGTGCACGACCGGCGAGGCGACGATTCGGAAGGCGCCGTTGTTATTTGGATTGAGACCGTCGGCGCGCCAGAGCTCCTTGCCGCTCGCAGGCTCGTGCCCGGTAATCACATCACCACCGGTGATGACGATCTCCGTGGAGCCGCCATGGCGCAGGAGCGCCGGGGTCGTGTACGCGTCTGGCGATTCGAATCGAGCATTCGTCGGGCGCAGCACGCGCCACACCGTCTTCCCACTTGCTTTGTCGATCCGCAGAACGTACGACGGGTCGTCGGTGTGCATGCCGTGCAGGACCTGCACGTACAGCGAATCCTCGAACAGGAGCGGCGACGATGCATAACCCCACATCAGGCCGAATCGCCCGTAGTCCGCCTGGATATCGCGAGACCACAACTCCTTTCCGGCGAAATCGAATGCCTTGAGCACGCCGGTGCCGGTCATGACCCAGACGAGCTTTCCATCGGTCACCGGCGACGGGGACGACATCTGCTGTTTCATCATCCGGCGGTTCCCGTCGCCGAGTGGCCGCTTCCATCGCACGGCTCCATTCGCGCGATCAACCGCCCAGAGCGCCAGGCTCGATCCCTCACCCACGTTCAGGAAGACATGATCGCCCCAGACGATCGGTGTCGCTCCCGACCGCTCGGGCATCGCGAGTTTCCACGTGATGTTCTCCGTGGTCGACCACTTCACCGGCAGGTTCTTCTCCGCGCTGATGCCGTTGAGCATCGGGCCGCGCCACTGCGGCCAGTGTTCCGCCTCCAGGCTCGAGGCTCCAAGTATGAAGACTGATAGAAGGACGACCAGGTTTCTCCCCATCCAGCTACTCCGATCGAAGAGAGGCGAGCAGCGGCATGCGCGTCGCCGCCCGTATCGCGATAACCGAGGATAACAGACCCGTTACGAGCACAGCGATCATGAGCACCGCACTTCCGCTCGTGAACGGCAGCCGACTGCCGCGCTCGGCCACAGCCGGGGCAATCGCCAGCGCGGCAGACAACGCACCAGCCGTGAGGCCCGCCACGAGCAGCAGCACGTTTTCGGCAACGACGATCGTCATGACGTGCACGCGGCGGTAACCAACAGCTCCCAGCAGGGCCAGCTCACGTTTTCGTTCGAGGACGTTCCGAAGGAGCACCGTCGCGAGGCCGAAGGTACCGAGGAGAAGACCGAGGCCGCCGAGCGTCTGGAACGTCGAAAGGTATGTGTTCTCGACGCGGTGGAATTGAGCGAGCCGTTCCGACGTTCCAACCACCTGCGCGCCAAGATCCGCGAACCCTTCCTCGATCGTGGATTCGAGGCTGGCGGCAGGCTCCTGCCCGGCTCGAACGAGCAACACCCGGTAACCCTCTTGCTCCGGGAACAGCCTCAGGAAGTTCTCCTCGGCCATGAGCAACTCGCCTTGGAAGATGCTGTCGCGCAATGCCGCAACCAGGCGCAGTTTGATCTCCCCATCACCGCGCGGCAGGACGATCACGTCTCCGAGCTTCTTGTGAAGAACGTAGGTCATCGAGTTGGCGTCGCCGATCACTGGAATGGCGCCGTCCGCCTGGCTCTTCTCGAGCAGCAGCCACGGGTTGACGCCCTCCGCGTCGGTCTCTGCCAGGCTGCTCTGAAACGCGAAGCGGCCTTCCCGCAGGAAGCTCGGTCGCGCCGCCACGATCCGTGGACTGCGCGGTTCATACAGGTTCAGGCAGCTTGCATCGTCGCCCGGCAACAAGCGCATCGGCTCGAATGTCACCGACGGATCGAGGTCGACCAGGTTCAGCGCCGCGCGCGCCTCCCGCGTGTTCGGATCCTGTACGACCGGGAGCAACGTTTCCATCAACAGGTCGTATCCGCCCACACCCGATCGCGGCCCGGTGTCTGACAGTTGATCGCCGCGCCGAAACGCCTCGACCGAGATGAGGATGAACGTCGCCGCGGCGATGACGGCAATGGACAGCACGCTGCGACCGGGGCGATACGTTGCCGTTCGCATGCCGAGCCGCGACACCGACAACCAGCCATGGCCGTAGATCCCGCTGCGAGCTCGATGCCTGAGCCACCAGGCGGCTGCGCAAAGCGATGCGATCAGTAGTGCCGAACCAGCCCCGAAAAACGCTCCGACCCGTTCCACGGCTCCTGTCGTGGCGCCCGCGATCAGCAGCAGCGCGAGCAACGCCAACGAGATTGTGGCCATCGGCCACGTCCATGCCCGAACGGACTTCGGTTGTTGCGGCTTGTCGATCGTCCCCATCAACAGACTGCGCTCGGAGATTCCAGCGAGCGCTCGCAGCGTCCACCAGATGCACGCAACCGCGGCAACCACACCGCCGACTGCGCCGCCAACGATCGAAGCTGGTGATACATGCAGCGTGAGCGCGGTCGTACCGACAGCATCGACCCACCAGGAGCGCAAGCCGAACATCATCAGCCACGCGTAGCCGATCGCACCGAGGATGCCGAGGAGGCTGCCGAGTACCGCCAGCAGCAATCCTTCCTGCAGGAACAGCCATCGGACACCCGCCGGACCAACGCCCACGGCTCTGAGCAGTCCCACCTCGCGAACGCGCTGTTCGATGCCCAGCTTGAAAAAGAGCGCCACGAGCAACAGCGCGGACACCACGATGAAGAAACTGAAGTAGACGAAGTATTCGCCGAAGTCAGTGGCGCTTCGTGCGTCGAGCCCTTGCTGACGCACGTCGATGACAGCGATCCCGAGCGCCAGCGGATCGGCGGCCGCACGAAGACGTTCCACATAGACGTCGCGTGCTGCAGTGAGCGACTGACCTGCTTCCGGTTTCACGCGGATGGATGTCATCGATCCGTATCGCGTCCGCCACAGCGGCTGCCCTGTTTCGAGCGAGACGAACGCCTTTGGTGTCGTCCGATATCTGTCCCAATACTCTTCATCGACCTTGCGAATGCGGCGCAGGTCGACTGGAAACGGCGGATTCCAGTCGTCCAGCGTCGGCGAGTCGGTAATTCCGGGGTAAGTCGGCACCATGCTCCGGTCGCCGCGATCGATCGGCACCACGCCCGACACCGTCATCGTGGTCGTCCTGGTGACGAGCTGACCCGGCTCTTCCCACGCGTAGTACTCCATCGTCACCGTGTCACCACTCTTCGCCTGCAGTTCTCTGGCAGCCCAGTCGTTCAGGACGATGGAGGCTTTGGCGTCTGTGGAGGCGGGCTGGGAGATTGGCTGGATCGTGGCGAGGTCGAGCGCGGTCACCAGGGAGTAAGGAAGCTCGCGCTCGCCGAGCCTGATGCTGTTCGCCAGGTAGGTGAAGACCGCGCTCGCCGGCATCGAGGTACCCTCGAGCGCATCCATCGCCGCGGTTGCGTGCGCAGTGTCCAGGAGGCCACTGCCAGAGCCAACGACGAGCACGCCGGGAGCGTCGGCGGTTTCAACCAGGTAACCGAGATCCTCGAGTTGTGCCTCACGACGGACGAGAGCTCGCAGTGATGCAGCCGCATCGGCAGGCGGACTCAGGCCGCTGGAGACCAGGATCGTGTTCACGCGGTCCGGGATGTCGAGGTCCTCCTGCAGCCGTGACAGCGGCACGAACACGGCCGAGACGTCGCCTTGCTGCGCCTCCAGGGAAAACTCGCCAAGCGATTCGGCTGGCAGAATTTCTGCGATGGTCAGTCGCATGGACAGCCCGACGTTGTCGCGCTGGCCGTGGAGAGATTCGAGTGGAATGTCGGTCGGGCGTTGCACGCGGACGAGAATTGCTTCGCCGGTGTTCGCTTCAAGCTGTCGTGCCACTGCGGCGCTGACGAAGACTTCTCTATCCTGCGGGCCGCCCACCGCTGACACTCCGTGAAACTGCCAGAAGCGATCGTCTACGCCGTAAACCCGGGCTTGCGCGACGCGACGGCCCTCGTTCTGCGCCGTGATCATCCCCTGCGCGATCACCAGCGGTGCGGCGGCGGTGAAGCCGGCTTTGAACTCGGCCTGCGTCGCGAGGTCCTCCGCCAACCGCTCGCGGAACAGGTTCGCCGATGCGATGACCTGATCCGTGTGGCCCAGCCGCCCGAGCATGAGGTCCCGCAGGCTGCCACGGACAGAGTCCCCCACGAGCAGCGCCCCGGCCAGGACGGCAACGGCCGTGGCGACGCCGAGCACGACGGCAACATTCGTGCGCCAGTAGTACGTCAGGCTTCGGAGGACGATCTGTCGTGGGTGCATACCCGTGCTTCCCATTTGACCACGGAGATACTCGACTGACGGGCCGGCCGTTTATTGGCCCGCCTGGTACCCCGCTCTCGCATTCACCGTCACCCGCCGGCCCTTGACGCGAACGTCCAGACGGTGCCAGCCGGTTGACGGCACGCCACGAGGCGAGAAGCTCAGAAGGTAGCGCTGGCGGAACTCTTCGAGGATCCGGAGAAAGGTTTGCGACAGGTCGCGCGTCGACTCGACCTCGAGTACGGCGCCTCCTGTGAGCTTGCTGAGATCTTTCAGGAAGGTGGGTTCGATACGGCTCCGCATCGCGACGCCATAGACCACGAGATCGGATCGCCGCGCCGCCTGGAGCACCGTCGCTGGAAACTGAAAACTCGACGTGTCGACACCATCACTGAACACGATCAACAGGCTGCGCCCGACATCGGCGCCGGCCAGCGCGATCGCGCCGGACGTACCGTCCACCAGCGAGGTCTGCCCGGCCGGGCTCACGTCAGCCAGGGCCTGCCGTATGCGTGCGATGTCGCCGGTCAACTCGTGGCCGAGGCGCACGACGTGACTGAAGGTGAGCAGCGCAGCGCGATCCTCGCCCTCGAGTCGCTGGAGCAACGCGTCACCAGCGGCCTGCAGATGCAGGAGGCGTTCCCCGCTCACGCTCGCGCTGACATCGAGACCCAGGATGACGTTGAGCGGCACCTGCTCGAGGCTGACGAAGTCGACATCCTGCAGCACGCCTTCGTCCCTGACCTCGAAGTCCTGCGGACGAAGACCGCGGACGACCTGGCCGCGGTCCGTGACGAGTACGTCCACACGGATGGCGTCGATTCGAGAGGAAAACGTCGGCTGCTGTGCCGAGACAGCCGCGGTACCCAGAACGGCGGCGATTCCGAGAGCAACTTTCACGGCGACTCCGCCCCGACCGATTCATACAACGCGCGGAGCCCACCTTCGAGGCCGCGCGTCTGTGACGTGTAGTAACTCCACCAGGGATCGTCCGTGAACTGCGGCTCGTCCTGCCCGAGTACAGGTTGAATCGTCGCCACCGCCCCGGCGCGGTTCCCCCGGCTCGCTGCCAGGGTACTCAGAGCCAGCCGTGGTGACTGCGCGCGTGGATACAAATCGGCGGCGTGCGAGTAGGCCTGGCGCGCCTCGTCGCCAAGACCCAGCGCGTCGGCCTCGGCACCGAGAAACATGTGGCCGTAATACAAGAGCAACCGGTTCTTGGTCTCCTTCGTCGCGCGCCGCAGTTCGATGATGGCGTCCTGATGACGTCCTCGCCGGCCCAGGACACGTCCCAGCCTGATCCGAGCCTCGGTTCGGCTCGGGTCGTGCTCGAGAGAGTCGCGGAACAGCCGTTCGGCCCGTCGCAACTCCTCTTCCTCGGTCCCAATCATGTTGAACAGTTCGCGCGACAGGTTCATCGACAACAGCGTGTTCTGAGCCTGTGGCCCGCTGAACCACTCGCGTCCGCAGGCGACAAAGAACAGGATGTCGGCGTCGCGAGGAAAGAGCTGCACCGATCGCTCGCCCTGCCATGCATCCATCTGTTCCATCGCTTGCATGTAGACGTTGACGACCAGGTACCAGCGTCGAACGGTTTCATCCGTGCGGGGATCGCCCGCGAGTGTGCGCGAGCTCTTCGGCCGGACTCTGTCGAGCAGCCGCCTGCCCATTTCCCAGTGATAGTTGGCGGCGTCGATGCCCGTCTGTTGACCGTCGGCCAGAAAGAGCACGATCGGGCCGGAACGCGGACGGCCCGCGGGATCGGACGTGGACGATTGCGCCCCACTCATCGCGATGTCTGCGTGCAGTACGGCGCCGCGCTTCAGGATCCGATCGTCCCCGCGTCGGTCGGCGACTGCCTTCGCGATCAACCGGAGACGCCGCAGCTCGTCCCGGCCGTACGGAATAGTCCGCGTGCGAATGCGTGACCGTTGCTCGAGGGTGGTCTGGAAGACGCCACTGAACGGTTCAGACTCGATGGGTGTGGAGAAAATGAGCACGTCTGGCTCGCGGACGAGGCTCACGATCGTCCCCACGTCCATCCAGACCAGCCACAGCGTGTTGCGGTCCCACGACGCAACCCGGAGCAGCGACTCGTCAGGCTCGCCGAGCCGGTGCTGTTCGATCGCCTCGAGCCATTGCTCGAGGCGACCTATGCGGTCAGGCGTCCGGTCCTGTCCACCAGCCGTCAGGCCGGCCCACAGCATCATGCAGACGACGATGGCTGTGCGGAACGTCACGATGGCTCCGAATCTTAGTCGAGTTTCAGCAGGCGGGCGGCATTCCGCCAGTAGATTCGTTCGCGCTCCTCCGACGTGATCGGCAGGCGATCGACGATGGCGATCGTGTCGCGAATGTATTGCCGCCCGCCCTGCGGATCGAACGGGGCGTCGGAGGCAAAAAGCACCTGATCGACGCCAAAGAAGCGCAGACCGCACACCGTCGCATCGTACGCCCCGAAGAGCGCGGTGTCGGCATAGAACATCTTGAAGTAGTCGAGCGGGCGCTTCTTCAGCTCCTTGAGGAGTTTCGTGTAGTCCCGATCCGAGGTTCGTGCGCCGAGCTGATCCCAGCCCGGCCCGACGCGTCCCTCGAAATACGGGATCATGCCGCCCATGTGGTGCGTGATGACCTTCAGGTTCGGATGGCGGTCGAACGTCCCGGAGAACACCAGCCTGGACATTGCCACGCTCGACTCGTACGGCCATCCCAGCGTCCACCAGATCTCGTAGAGCGAACGATCTTCGGTTGCGTAGTCGGCCATGTCCGCGCTGCGGTAGGGGTGCAGCCAGATCGGAAAGTCGCGCGCCGCCATCGCCGCGAAGATCGGCTGATACGCCGGCAGGTCGAGCGGCTTGCCCTGAACTTGCGAGCACAGCTGGATGCCACGCGCACTGAGCGCATCCATCGACCGCTCGAGCTCGCGCATCGCCGCGTCGACATCGTTCATCGGCAACGACGCGATGAAACCGGGAAACCGGTCGGGATGACGCTGTACGAGCTCCGCCATCCCGTCGTTCCCGCGCTGCGCGAGATCGACGGCGTCAGGCAGGCTGGCGTATGCATCAACCGGCGGCGTCGCGACGGAGAGGATCTGCTGATACTCCGGGTGTTCGTCCATGATCTCGAAGCGCACGTCCAGATCGACCAGCATCGGCACCCCGCGCACGCGCTTGCCGACATCCTTCATGGTGCCGGCCAGCTCGCTCATCCGATCGACATACCGCTTCGGGAAGATGTGGTTGAACACATCGATCTTTCGCATCCGAGCTCCCTCTGAAGTTCAGCGTTCCTCGCGCAGCTTCGCGCGGCGCCATTTACTGAAATGCCCGGCAAGATACCGGACGTCCGTGAAACCGTTCATACGCAGCACCGCGCCAGCGAACCAGGCACGCGGACCGTGGCCACAGTAAACAACGACCGCATCTCGACGTGATCCTGGAATCGAATCGATCCGTCCTCGTATCGCTTCGAACGGTATGTGCACCGCTCCGGGAACATGTCCGTCCGCGAACTCCGCGTCCGTTCGCACGTCGACGATCGTCGGCGCGGTGCCCGAATCGATCTGCTCGAGTAGTGTTGCAGGCGACACAGCGGTTCCTCGCGGATGGCTGGGTTCAGCGCCCGCAGGAATCGACACAGTCCAGGCCGCGACTCCCAGCGCGGCGACCACCGCTGCGAGCAGGTAGAACGCGGCCGCATAAGATCCGGTTCGCTCTGCCCACACTGCAAGGAACAGCGGACCAACCGCCGACGCCACGACTGTCATTGCCTGCGCGGCGCCTTGAATTCGTCCAAGATGCCGGCGACCGTAGGCCTGCCCCCAGAAACTGAAGAACACTACCGTGATGAACCCGCCGGCGACCCCCATGGCCACGGCCTGCACCATGACCTGCGTCTGGGTCGATACGTGCGCGAGAGCGGCTAGGCCGACGGCCAGCACGGCCATCGCCGCAACGAGAATCGCCCGCAGCGAGACGCGTGGAGCAAGTGCACCGGCAGCGAAGTTGCCTGCGAGACCGGTGATGGCCGTCACGGCCAGCGCAGTGTAGTACACGTCCGGCGTGAATCCGCGCTCGACGAGGATCGATTCATTCAACAGACCGATTCCGGACGCCACGAGGCCATAGATCGAGCTGGCCAGCCCGAACACCCAGAACGCAGGCGAGCGAAGCGCCTCGACGAGTGTCGCCTCTGCTCCGCTTGTCGTGTCGTCCTCGGCTTGAGCCGTTGCTTGCGGGGAGGCGTCCCCATCCACATTGACGCCAATTGCTTCCGGCGATGATCGATCCAGCCACCAGGCCAGCGGTGCAAGTCCGGCAAGAAGGAAGACACCAATGGATGCCCACGCCGTGCGCCAGCCGGCCGACTGCACGACGGCACCGACGATGGGAAACGCGGCCATGAAACCGATGCTCATCACGAGCGCGTAGACGGCCATCGCGACAGTCAGCCGCCGCCGGAACCACTTCCCCACCATCGCCAGGCTGATCACCGACAACGCACTCTGGCCGAAGCCGCGAGTCAATGTCACGAGCATCAGCATCGTCATCACGGCGCTCGCCTGGCTCATGACGAGCACGGTCAGCCCCAGCGCTACCACGGTCACAGTGAGCACGATGCGGCTGCCAACGCGATCGATCAGGCGCCCGACGCCAATGCAGAACAGTGCCCCTACAAGTGTCGCGACCAGATTGATCTGCGTAAACGTGACCCGGCTGAGCGACAGATCGCGCAGAAGCGGTTCAGTGATCAGGCCCAGCCCCTGCGTTCGTCCGGGAAGCGTCCCCACCATGGCAAGCGCAGCAACACCCAGTACGACCCACCCGTAATAGGTCCGCTCGCGAGTCTGCGGTGCGATCAGGGCGCTGCTGGTCTGACTCATGGAATCACTCGATCTCATCAGTACGGTGCGAAGGGGCGAGGGTACGAAGGTGCGACGGTCCAGTCCGGACGTCCGAAGGCCTGGTAGGAAGGTTCAAGGGTCCAGTGACTCCGACCGTCGCACTGACGGACCGGACCATCGGACCCCCAGACCGGACCTTCGCACCCTCGAACCCTCGCCCCATCGGACCGCACATCCTTTATGTCACGCGCCTGAGCTGACCGTCAGAGATATCGAACCGAATCGGAAACTGCGCCGCGAGCCGCTCACTGTGCGTGACGACGATGAGGATGTTGCGCAGCCGCGCGTGCAGATCGAGCAGCATCGTTGCCACGGTAGAGGCCGAGGCCTGGTCGAGGTTGCCGGTCGGTTCGTCGCACAGCACAAGGCGGGGCTGACGCACGAGCGCACGGGCGATCGCGGCGCGTTGCTTCTCACCGCCAGAGAGCTCACCCGGACGATGGTCCAGCCGTTCGCCCAGCCCGACCTGCTCGAGGCAGGCACGCGCGCGCTCCGCATCGCCGCTGCCATTGCCCTTGGCGACCAGCGTCGGCACGAGCACGTTCTCGAGCACCGTGCACTGCGGCAGCAGGCAATGGTCCTGGAACACGAAGCCGATGCTCGTGTTTCGAAAGTCCGCCAGCGCCGAGGCGCTCAGATCGAATGGGTTCTGCCCGTCGAGTGTAATGCTCCCTTGCGACGGCGGTTCGAGGGCGCCGAGCATGTACAGCAAGGAGCTCTTGCCGCTGCCCGAAGGGCCGGTGATTGCGGCGGCATCTCCTGGAGAGAGCGAGAAGCTCACGTCCGACAACACCGTCAACGGACCGCGCGGGGTCGGGTACTGCTTGCCGACGGCTGTGACTTTCAGCACGGTAGACCTGCGTTGGGACGACCAGCAACCGTCTCGTACACCTCGAGCAGCCGGCTCGCCGATGCGGCGACCGTGTAGTGATCGCGTACGCCCTCGAAGGCGTTGTTCGCGAGCCGCGACGACAACGCGCGATCACTCCAGAGCTGATACAGCCCTTCCGCGAGAGCTTCGGGATCATCGGGCTTCACGAGCAGACCGCCGCCGGTCTTCTCGACGATCTCAGAGAATGCGCCTCGTCTGGGCTGAACCACGGGCACGCCACTCGCCATCGCTTCGAGAAGGAACATCCCTTTCGGTTCGTCGTAAGTCGCCGGTACGGACAACACATCGAGGCCGCGAAGAAACGCCTGCTTCGCGGCCCGATCCAAAGCTCCCTGGTACGAGAACTCGTCACCGAGGCCGGCCTTCGCCAGGATGTCGCGAGCCTGCTCGAGGTACTCGCGGTGATTCGACGCCATATACCCTGCCACGTGCAGAGACGCGCGAGCATTGCCGGTGCGGCGCCTGAAGCGGACGTACGCCTCGGCCAGGAGGTGCAGCCCCTTCTCCGGTGCGACGCGTGCAAAGTACCCCAGGCGATACTGATCCTCGCCCTGATCCGGTGAGCGTCGCTCGTAGCCGGTCATCTTGATCCCGAGCGGGACGACCGACAGGCGATCGGCCGGAATGCGCAGGAAGTCGGTCATGAACCGAGCGCAATACTCGCTGACGGCAACGAAGTGATCGACGTGTCGGACCTGCTCCTGAATGAGGGCGATGGCTCGATCGCGATAGGCCACAGCGAGCCCGCTCAGGAAGAGCTCTTCACCCTGCAGGGTGCACAGGATCGGCCGGCGGAACGCACGCCGCAGCGGGTCGGCCATCGCGATGAGCAGGGAGTTCGGGATGTTGATCACGTCCGGGGGCGGCTCGTCGCGCGTCCACTCCACGAGCTTCTCGAACTCCTTGTGCAGAACGCCCTGCTCACCCTGCAGCGTCGAGATCGTCATCTCTCCGAGCACGCGCGCTTCAGGCGAGACGGCACGGCCGGCAAAGGCGTTGATCACCCAGGGGGCATCCCACAGTTTGTCGAGAAAACGAGGTGTCCGCCGGAAGACTGACGAGTATTGCTGCAGGTAGACGCTGATGCCCCCGAAGAGAACGTCGGGTCGGCTGACATTCGTCTCGTCCGTGCGCGTCGGCGTGTAAACCGGGATGAGCGTGACGTCGTGCCCGCGCGCCATCAGTTCCGCTGCGAGCCCGTTGTCGCGGAAGCAGCTCCCGCAGTACATCCCGGCCGCCCCCGCCGTGATCGATAGGATCTTCATGCACCCGCGCGGAGTGTCTTCAACAAATGACTCCCGACCCCATTACAAAGCTGTACTTTGAAAGGCGCGGGCGCGGAAGAGGAACTCGACGATATTGCCTTCGTGCGGCTGACGCCAATTGAGCTGCGTCGTCGGGACACGGCCGAAGTTCAACCGATCGACGTGCACCGCGTCGAGGAGCTGGCGCTTGAACGAGTCGTTGCACGTGATCGCGGTGCAGACGAGTGTCGGGCCGATCGCCTCGATCATCTTCGACTCGGGACACTCGACCACCGTGACGAAGGGGAACATGTACTCCTTCTTGACGACGGCCGGTTCGGGCGAGCTGGCGTGAATGACGGTTGGCAGCAGATAGTCCGACTTCCCGTTCTTGAACAGCCGGCTGCCTTCGCGAAGAGATGCCGTTACATCGACCACCCCTGGTGCCTGGAGATCGGCGTCGATCGACTGCGAGATCGCCTCGGCTACGCCGGTGACGGTGAAGGCGGCCAGCGACGCGTCGGGATGCTCCGGCGGAAGCGGACGAATCGCGGCAAGGCGCTGGGCGACCGCGTTGGCGATCTCTTTCGTGTGACGGCTGGCCCAGATGCCCGAGCAATTGATGCAGCTTCGCCCGCTGTTGATGAAGACGCTCTCGACCATGAGATCGAGGTAGTCCTCCCAGCGATCGACCTGATCGTCACCCAGCAGAATCTTCGAGAAGCCGGGCCCATGCGCCTGCACGCGTGGGTTCCCGCGGTAGCGATCGACTGTCGGCGTGCCGCCAAACACCAGGCTGCGGGCGCACGCGTCGAGCACCGCGGCTCCCACGTCGGCACCACCGGGGTAGATGGAGATCGCCTCACGCGGGATGCCGGCTTCGAAGAAGGCCGCCGCCATCCGGTACGGCGTCCACGGTTCCTGCGGTCCTGGTTTCAGGACCAGGCCGACCTGCATCGGGATGATCGGCAGCCAGAGCGTATGCACGCCCGGTGAGTTCGACGGGAGGACGAGGCCCAGCACCGGGCTCTGCACCTGATAACTGATTGGAACGCCGCGTTCCTCGCCATGACCGCTGGCGAGCACGTCGAGCGACAACCCGCGCGTCAGCGACTCGAGGATGCTGCGCATCTCGCCCAACACGAACGCGTTCTTCTTCATGTTGGCGCGGCACATCTTCTCGGGAAGCCCGGTGCTCGCCGATTGGGCATGAGCGAACTCGTCGGCGGTCTGCGTGCCATCGCCGATCGAGAGGGTGGCATTCATGTACAGCTCTCCCGCCCGCCCGACCTTGGTAATTAGATCGTCGATCGGGATCTGACGCAGGGCGTCACGCGCGCGCTGGGCCTTTCGTGCATCGCGTTGAATCAGGCCACCATTCGCGCGGCTGACTCGAGCAATCGGCTCCCCGGTCGAGAAGTGGACGACCTCGTCGACTTCCATGCTCGTATAGGGTTCGCCCCAACGTAGGACTGGTAGGTGCAGCATGTTCGAAATTGCCCTGAGTCTCAGTAAACGCCGACAGTCGTGCTCGAAGCAAAGCCATGGAACGGTCGAACACCGCTGACGCCATCCCACGGGTACCGCTCGTACGGCGGCTCACGTTCGCCTTCGTCACGCTCCAGGAAGCCCGGCATGAAGAATTCCTTCGTCAACGTCGTCAGCTTGACGCGGCCGGTTTGCCCATACTCGACGACCTTGCGCGGGTCGTCGAAATCAACGACCTCGACAACCGCACGCGGCTGTGGTGCGTAGTAGGCGATCTTGTAGTTGTTGTGTGGACCCGACGGCGCACTTGGCGCCAGTCCCATCAACGTGTTGCCGTATGTCGGCGTCATGTAGGCGCCATCCAGCAACTCCTCCTGGGCGAACCGATTCCACTGCGGCGTGAACTCAGTGCCACCGGAGAAGATCCCCGTAATCCCCATCTTCCGGATCGTGGTCCCCATCGACTCCAGCCGCAGCGCAAGCGCTTCGAGCAGCTTCGGCGTGGTGAACATGCACTTGATGTCGTGGCCGGCCTGCAGGATCGTCACGGCCTGATCGATGACGTGATCCTTGTACGCCTGCAGGTGCTCGCTCCATCCCTTCTTGATCAACTTGATCACCCAACGCGGGTCGAGATCGACGCAGAAGGAAATGCCGCCACGGTGCTGACACAGATGCTCGACGGCCAGGCGCAGCCGCCGCGGACCGGACGGGCCGAGCATCAGCCAGTTGCCGCCCCTCGGGAAGTGTTCGTCGGGCAACGTCGTGCTGAAGACCTCGTAATCGATCCGGAAGTCTTCGCAGTTGATACGCGTCTTGGGCACGCCGGTCGTGCCGCCGGTCTCGAACACGAAGACCGGCTTTCCCGCCAGGCCGCGCGGTACCCAGCGCTGCACAGGACCGCCACGCAGCCATTCATCTTCGAAGAGGCCGAAGAGATGCAGATCGTCGAAGCCGCCGATCCGTTCCCGTGGGTCGAAGCCCAGCTTCTGTGCGTACTCGAGCCAGAAGGGACTGCCCGTGTTCGGATCGAAGTGCCACGCGACGACTTCGCGCACCCACGCGTCGAGCGCCGAGCGGGCGGATTGGACCTGGGTTGGTACGGCCGATACCTGGGACTGGGAAGCCTGCATAAGACTCGCAGTATAGTCTTGGCCCAAGACAACTCCCAACACGCTCGTCTGAATCCAGAACTCAGTGAATGCCCGAAAGGGCCTCGTCGTATCGAGGTGGCATGGCAAACACCGCAATCAGCACGGCTCCGGCACCGCTGTCGCCGCTGCAGTGGACCATCTGCGGAGTCGCAGCTCTTGGCTTCGCGTTCGATACCTACGAGCTGCTCATGCTGCCGCTCATCGTCAGACCCGCCCTCGCCGAACTGCTTGGCGCCGAGCCGAACAGCCTCGCTGTCAACTCGTGGGTCGGGACGCTGACGTACGTCCCGGCGGTGGCCGGCGGCATCTTCGGGTTGCTGGGCGGATACCTCACGGATCTGTTCGGGCGTCGGCGCGTGCTGGTGTGGAGCATCCTGCTCTATGCGTTTTCTGCGCTGGCCGCTGGCTTCGCCACGTCCGTTGAATGGCTGCTCTTCTGGCGCTGCTGCACGTTCGTGGGCGTGTGCGTGGAGTTCGTCGCGGCGGTGGCCTGGCTCTCCGAGCTGTTCACCGACCCCGTGCAGCGCGAGCGGGTCGTCGGGTACACGCAGGCTTTTGGATCCTTTGGTGGCCTGATGGTGACCGGCGCGTACTACCTCGTGGTCACCTACGGGGCTTCGCTGCCGGAAGTCCGCGGCGGACACGAGGCGTGGCGCTACACGCTGATGTCGGGCGTCGTCCCCGCGATCCCGCTCATGATCATCCGGCCGTTCCTGCCCGAGTCACCTTCATGGGCGGCGAAGAAGCGCGCCGGCACACTGAAGCGTCCAAGCTTCGCGGCGTTGTTCACGCCCGAGTTCCGTCAGACCACGATCGTGACGACGATCATGATGGCGGCGGTGTACGCGACCGCTTTCGGAGCGATCCAGCAGATGCCGCGCGTCGTCCCGGGACTCGAACAAGTGCGCACGCTGGAACGCACGGCCCAGGAGCAAACGATCAGCGGCGTGCAGACGTTCCAGGAGATGGGCGGCCTGGCCGGGCGCGTCGCGCTGGCCTATCTCGCCGCAATCATCATCAGCCGTCGCAAGCTGCTTCACGTCTTTCAGTTCCCCGGCATCGTCCTGCTGCCGCTCGTCTTCGTGCTGGTACCGAACGTGGGGCTGCCACTCGCGCAATGGGGCATCTTCCTGGTTGGCCTCACGACCATCGCGCAAATGAGCTTCTGGGGGAACTACCTCCCGCGTGTGTATCCGACGCACCTGCGCGGCACTGGCGAGAGCTTTGCCGCGAACGTGGGCGGGCGAATGATCGGGACCTTCGGCGCCTTCGTCACCGTGCAGCTCGTGACCTTGATGCCGGGCGGCACGGTGCCGATCCGGTTGGCGTACGCCTGCGCCATCGTTGGGACCCTGGCGTACACGGTCAATCTCGTCGCGAGTTTCTGGCTGCCGGAGCCCAAGCAGGCGGATCTCCCCGACTGAGACGAGAGTGATCACAGCTCACCGTATGTGGTGGGCACGCTCACCACCCACTGTTAGCGACCTGCTGCCGCTTCTGCCCAGGTCGCCACAGAACGCGAAGTTCCGCAACCCGGTCCCAACGCCGGGCTGGCCTCCTCTTTGCGTTACCGGCGGGGCAATCGCCTCGCTGAGGCGGGCTTTTGGGTCCATTCCGCATCAAAGGAGAAGGTATGAGCAGCTGGCGTGCGCTGTCTGTCGCCATCGTCGGGTTGTTGTCGGTGCTGCCGGTTCAGGCCCAGGAGAAGCCGACCGTGCAGATCCCCAAGCCCGGGGTGCCGGAGATCCTCACGATGGAGGCCAAGTTCGTCCGGGCCGCCTATAACAACGAAGCCTACGTCATCCTCGGGTACCAGGCGTCCAACCGTTCGATTGGCGAAGAATGGATGCTCCTCGAGGTCGGAATCACGGTGCTCGAACGGACGCCCGACTACAGACTGACCCGAGAGCACATTTCGCTGGACACGCCGGATGGCAAGACGATTCCGCTGCCGTCGGTCAAGGAGCAGCGGGAGGGGAACGTCGCGGCGATCCAGGCGATCCAGCAACGGGCGCGGGTTCAACGCGATTCGATCAACTATTTTCCGAGTAGTGCGCACCGGGCGTGCGCCATTCTCTTTTTTCCGGACCTGGGATCTCGCGCCGTGCCCTACGACGTCGTGGATCTGAGCGATGACCGCGCCTGCGTCGGGCGCTTCTATTTCAAGATCCCTGGAGGTATCGCATACGGCCAGCATTGGCTCAACGTGAAGTTCGAGAAGAGCCTCATACGGGTGCCGTTCCGCATCCTGACCAAGGAGGAAGAGGAGTTCCTCGGGGACAACTACAGGGCCATCGACAAGCAGGTCGAAGAAGCATTCCGGCCGAAGAAGAAGTAGGCCACTCCCTTCGCGGCCTCGCCGAAGCCACAGGCGAAGGCGGAAGTGCGCGTGCTACTCTCTGGGCGCCCAGGTCCAGGGAGGAGCCACCATGAAGAGGCCGGAAGAGGAGGTCTATGCCAGGGGGTTGTCACGTCGACGGTTCATCGCCTCGACCACGGCCGCAGGAGTAGGCGCTTCGCTCGCACCCGAATCCCTGATTGCTGCACCGGCGCAGCAGGGCAGCCCCGCTGCCGCCGGGCCGTTGACCGACGTGGCCCTCGTCAACGGCCGCATCCACACAATGGATGCCCGCAACACTGTTGCCCCGTCTGTCACGATTCGCAATGGACGGATCGCTCAGGTCGGCGGCAATCCGCCGGCGGGCATTCGCCGGGTTGATCTTCGCGGACGAACGGTCGTGCCCGGCCTCATCGAGGGGCACGTTCACATCGTCAGTCTCGCGAATCGACCGGGCTACCACACGATCCTGGAGAATACGACGTCGATTCGGGAGATCCAGGAGGCGCTCGCGGCGCGCCGGAAGTCAGTGCCGGAGGGTCAGTGGATCACCTCGATGGGTGGCTGGCATCCCAACCAGTGGGCCGAGCATCGACATCCAACGCTCAAGGAACTCGACGAGGCTGTTCCCGACCGACCGGTTCTTCTGTACGAGCGCTTCACCGGACCGGCGGTCACCAACAGCGCTGGCAAGAAGATCTTCGATGCGCTGGACAAGGGTGCGCCGGTTCATCCCGACATCAAGCCGGTCGCTGTCGCCGACAACGGCACGATTGGCGCCGCCGGTTTTGCCGGTGGCGGTCCCGCCGCAAGCGCGCTCTTTCATCTGCGGCGGATGCAGACGTTCGACGACAAGAAGCGCAGCACGATGGACGCGATGACGTACTCCGCGGCCCTTGGGCTGACGGCACATCTCGACGAGGTGCTCTTCCCCACGCCCGGACCGCTGCACCCGAATCAGATCCTGTCCAACCTCGATCAGTACCGCATGTACGACTCGTGGCTGGCGCTGCATCGTGAAGGGCGGGCGCTCGTTCGCATGCAGATGAACTTCCTGCAGAACCAGGCCGACCCCAACCTTCCCGAATTGAAGGAGCGCCTCCGCAATCAGTTCCAGTTCTTCGGCGACGACATGCTGATGACCGGATCGATTGGCGAATGGGCCGCGCCGCTCGCCAGCGGCGCCGTCTGGCGCGAGGCCCAGCGCCTGGTTGCTCAGGCCGGCTGGCGCAACGAGAACAGCGTGCAGAACCTGGCCGGCCTCACGCAGGTCGTCGAAGCCTACGAAGCCGTCAACAAGGAGTTCGACATCACGCAACTCCGCTGGATGGTCCATCACGTTCCCGAGGTCACACCGGACCTGCTGACACGCCTCAAGGCGCTGGGTTGCGGCGTGCAGATGGCGGCGTTCCGCTGGGTGACCTCGAGCGACCCGAAGGTCATCGTCGGACCTCCCTTTCGGACGATCGTCGACCACGGGATCCAGGTCGGTATTCACGGCGATGGCGTGCACATCGCACCGCTGAACCCGTGGTCGCACATTTACTTCGTCACGACCGGCGTCAACTCTTTTGGTGCCAAGGTCAATGGAGACCAGCAGCTCACGCGCCAGGAGGCGTTGCGGTTGTTTACGCGCGACAACAGCTGGTTTTTACGAATGGAGGATAAGGTCGGCTCAATCGAGCAGGGCAAGCTGGCCGACCTCGTGGTGCTCGATCGAGACTACTTCACGGTCCCGGACGTTCAGATCAAACAAATCCGGTCCGTCATGACGATGGTCGGGGGCAGGGTCGTCCACGGCGCACTCTGACGCCGAGCGGAGTCACTCTTGTTACGCGCTTCGTCATCCAGATGCCAAGCCGCCTGACCCGATTTCTGGCGCTGGTGGAACGCGGTGGCAACGCGCTGCCGCATCCGGCCACCTTGTTCGCGATGATGGCGGCGCTCGTCGTAGTGGTCTCCGCCATCGCAGCTCAGTTCAACCTGAGCGCCGTCCATCCCGGAACCGGCAAGCCGGTCGCCGTGGTGAGTCTCCTCTCGATCCAGGGACTTCACCGCATGATGACGGAGCTGGTCTCGAACTTCACCGGCTTTGCTCCACTGGGCACCGTGCTCGTGGCGATGCTCGGCATCGCGGTTGCCGAAGGCAGCGGCCTCATCGGAGCGTCGCTCAAGCTCGTCGTGTTGTCCGCGCCGCCGCGCGCGCTCACCATGGCCGTCGTCTTTGCCGGCGTGATGTCGAACATGGGGGGCGAGGTCGGCTACGTCCTGCTCATTCCACTTGCCGCCATCATGTTCCAGAGCGTGGGCCGTCACCCCATTGCCGGCATGGCGGCAGCGTTTGCCGGCGTCTCGGGCGGCTACAGCGCAAACCTTCTCCTCGGCACCGTGGATCCACTGCTCGCCGGCCTCTCGCAGGAGGCAGCGCGCATCATCGATCCTGCCTACCGGGTCAGCGCCG